>DATKWF010000071.1:0-13941 GCA_035529715.1 Dehalococcoidales bacterium
CCCAGGTATTCCCTGAACCTGTGGCTTGACCGCCTCCTGGAGCCGAAAACCTCATCTGGCTCAGTGAATACTTTACCACACCAAAGACACCGGAACCGCCTTTTCATCAGCGTGAGGAATACCACTTTATCCCTCAATCTCCTGTCCTGCTTGTTCTGTGGCCTCCTGTCATGCTCCTTGGTGGTTACCCTACCACACCGGGGGCATACAGCCCCTTCCCGGCGATAGATTACGGTGACCTCAAAATGGCCTTTCAATTCCTTCTGCTTCAGTATCCTGAGTTGTGGCAATCCTAATGCTACTGCGATACAATCATCTTGCACCCGTCTCGACCTCCTTACCTTTTGAGTTTCTCTAACCCTAAGGCTACAGAGGTCAGCGGGTGCTTTCAACTACCCCTTTTCACACTTAATAGTGTAGAGCCTAATATTTCAATAGTCCCCGTTCTCCTTAACCCCTCCCCTTCTCCGCCACCGCCTTCTCTATACAGGCGACTATCTCTTCTCTGGTGGCGGACAGGAACGCACCGCTGAAACCCATCTTTTTCAACCTGGGCATGTTTTTGGGCGGGAATATCCCCCCAATCAGGAACACGGTACTGTCTTTTATTCCCCTCTCCCCGGCTGCCTTCAGCAGGTCGCCACCCAGCGCCAGCTCGCCGCCGCAGTAGGTGCTTATGCCGACAACGTCGGCATCTTCCTGTATGGCAGCCTCAATTATTCTTTCCGGCAGCTCATTGCCGACCAGGACCACTTCCATGCCGGCATCTTTAAGCTGACCGGCGACCGTAATCATTCCCCGGGAGTGGGTCTCCAGAGGGAACTGGGCTAACAGAACTTTGATTTTTTTCTTTTGCGACACCATTTCCAACCTCTCAAATTTTTATCGGTAGACGGGTGGCCGCCACGAACCGAAGGCTTCGTCAAAAGCACGGCGCATTTCCCCTTCGGTGACATCAGCCCGGGCGCACTCAAGGGTATACTCCATGACATTGCCGCCACGCTGGCAGGCTTCTTTCAGGGCGTTGAGACAACTGCTGGCTTTCTCGTTGTCCCGGCGCTGCCTCAGACTGGCAAGCTTGTCCCACATCTGCCTGGCGATGTTCTCATCATACTCGTGAACCCAGATATCGGGCATCTTCAAATCGGGAGACCGGAAGTAGTTGCGCCCAACCACCTTGATTTCGCCGTCGGCAATCATTTTCTGCTCGCGCTGAATATGTCGTATCACCTTCTGGTGCAGCCAGCCGCTGGCGACCACCTTGACGATACCGCCCTTCCGTTCTATCTCATCCACCTCGTCAAGTATCCTTTTTTCTATGTCGTTGGTCAGTGCCTCCACGTAGAAGGAGCCGCCCAGCGGGTCAACCACCTGGGTAACCTGCGTCTCAGCCTCAATAATCTGCTGGGTGCGCACCGACAGGATGGAGCCTTCCTCGGAAGGGACGGTGTAGGCTTCGTCAAAGGAGTCCACGTGCAGAGACTGGGCGCCGCCGAGTATTGACGCCAGACCCTGATAGGCCGCCCTGACCACGTTATTCATCGGCTCTTCCCGGGTCAGGGAAACGCCGGAGGTCTGCACATGGCACCTCATCCACATCGACCTTGCCTTTTTGGCACCAAACCTGTAATTCATTATCCTGTACCATAACCGCCGCACCGCCCGTATTCTGGCGACCTCCTCAAAAAAGTCGTTGGCGGGAGACCAGAAGAACGCCAGCCTTTCTGCCAGCCAGTCAATATCGTGACCTCTTCCGGTCATCTCGTTAAGAGTTTCTATGGCATTGGCAACGGCTACCGCCATCTCGGTGACAGCGGAAGCACCCCACTCCCGCAGGTTGTAACCATTCAGGGTAACGTAGTTCCACTGGGGGACATGCTTCCTGATGAACTCTATATTGTCGCATTGAATCCGGAAGACATCCTGGGGCGGTATGTATTCCCGGGCACTGCGGACCAGGCTTTCCATTATGAAGTCGTTCTGCACACTGCCGGCCAGCTTATCCCAGGGCACTCCCCTGCGCTCCGCCATCACCAGATACATGGGAAATATAATTGAAGTGTTCCGGGGATAATGGGTAACCAGGGAAGCACTCACCTCATCTATGGGGACGCCTTTATAAATCACTTCCATATCCTCAACGCAATCCACCGGAACCCCCACGGTAGCTACCTGACCTCTGGACTCAGGCTCATCGGAATCAAACATCTGAATAGTAGGCAGGTCAAAGATACAGTTTATGCCGGTAGCGCCGTGCTTCAGGAGCATTTTCAGTTTGCGGTTGCATTGCTCCGGCGAGCCAGCACCAAAAAGCTGGCGTATGGTAAATGTCCGGCCCCGGTACATATTGGGGTGTATGCCCCTGGTGAACGGAGGCTTCCCTGACAAACTCAGGTCAGCCTCATAATCAAGGTCAGGGTTATTGAGCGGGGTGTAAATCAGTTCCCGGGGTATTTCAGAGCCAACAATGGTATGAGGGGTGACTTCCCAGTTCTTGCGGTCCTGCTCGGAAACATCCGTATTTTTCCAGCGCTCAAACTCCCCTTTTAACCTCTTCAGCGCTTCCGGATTATATAGCGGGGTACGCTCCTTCGGCACCGACTTTTCTTCCAGAATTTGCTTGGTCGTCTTGCCTCCATTCATATCTCACCCTCCCGGAATTACTTGTTTTAAGTCATTCAAAAAGCCGCTAAACTAAAAATCTTTTAGCAACCTATCCCCCTTACCTTTAGGGGGTGAGGTCAATAAACACTCTCCATAAAATAATTCAGGACTCCGGCTTTTTATCATCGCCCTGCAACCGGTTCAGGTCTCTGGCCAGGCGATTGGCGATTCCCCGGGTAGCCAGATAGGGGTTGGTCTTCCCTTGCAACAGGCTATCCACCAGTTTCTCTAAATAGCTGCCTTTATCAATCCCGTGAATAAAATCTTTAAGGAAACCTTCTATGGTCTCCATCAGTTCCAGCTTCACTCTTTCTTTCTGGCGCTTTGCCAGCTCACCGCTGGAGACGAGGTACTCTTTATGCCTGAAGATTTCCTCAATCAGCGCCTCGGTACCCTTGCCGTAAATTGCTTCAGTTAGAGCTATGCCCGGCTGCCACTCACCGGGTAAGTGCTCCTTCATCGCCAGCATAACTTCCAGATCAGTCTTCAAAAGGTCGGCTCCCTCTTTATCAGCTTTGTTGACGACAAAAATGTCAGCCGCTTCAAGGATACCGGCTTTCATCATCTGGATTTCATCTCCAGAACCCGGGGTCAAAACAACCAGCGTGGTATCCGCCGCCCTGGTAATGTCTATCTCTATCTGCCCCGAGCCCACCGTCTCTACCAGAACAACATCCTTGCCCATAGCGTCCATAACATGAATGGCACCTATGGTCGCCTTGGCCAGCCCGCCTACCCAGCCCCTTGTTGCCAGGCTCCTGACAAATACACCCTTATCGGCACCGTGCTTCTGCATCCTTACTCTGTCCCCCAGTATTGCCCCGCCGGTAAAAGCACTGGTCGGGTCAATAGCCACGACACCAACCGTCATATTTTTCTTTCGGAAGAGAGTTATCAGATTATCGGCCAGGGTGCTTTTGCCGACGCCGGGGGAGCCGGTGAGTCCAATTACGTAAGTCTTTCCGGTGTGGGGGTAGAGGATACCAAGTTCCTCAAGTGCTTCCGGGGCTTCATCCTCTATACCGGTAATGAGTCTGGATGCAGCCTGGGTATCACCTTCTAATATCTTAGTGGCGAGTCCCATTTCCGCTCCCATTACTGGAGATACTTGACAGGTTATTCAGGCAGTCTCATTATAGCACAGGGTTCAAGTCGATAATCATCAGCCAATTTTTTCTTTTACCCGCTTGATTATGGCTGACATTGTTTCCCCGGCTTTGGCTCTAATCAGGACGCTGGCCTGGTGGTCCATGGGGGTGGGGCTGAGGTTGATAATAACTAATTTGGCTCCGGCATCAGCGGCGTAGCCGGGCATATAGGCAGCCGGGTAGATAATCAGGGTCGAGCCAATGACGATAAAAAGGTCGCTATCATAAGAGTGAAAAGTTGCCTCCTTCAGCACCTTTTCGGGCAGTGACTCACCAAACAAAACAACGTCAGGCTTCAGCATGCCATGACACGCCTCACAATCGGGCATTTCCTCACCCTTGTCCAGCCTGGTTTTGATTTGCTCAAAGGGGTAACGCCGACCGCAGCTCAAGCATATTACCCACCGCAAACTGCCGTGGAGCTCAAATACCTTGCCATCAGGAACTTCCGCCTTCTGGTGGAGGCCATCTACATTCTGGGTAATGACGCAGTCAAGCTTGCCCAGTCTATCCATCTCAGCAATAGCGTAGTGGGCGGGATTTGGTTTCACCTCTCCAGCCTGGAATCTTTCGCTGAACAGCTGCCACTGCTTCCGCCTGGTGTCGGGATTGCTGACAAACTTCTGGTAGGTGAAGTCTTCGGGGTCATACTTGTACCAGAGTCCCCCCGGGCTGCGAAAATCGGGAATCCCCGATTCAGTACTGATGCCAGCACCGGTGAAGACCACTATCCTCTCGGAGTTTATAATCAGGTCAGCTGCCCTGTCGGTAAGAATTTCCAGCTCTCTACTGTCCATCGACTTAGCTTAGCCAACTTTGGTTCCCACCGTCAAGCTGATCCCTTCTTACCTGCGCCCCAGAACAATCAGGATGTAGTACTTGATTAATTGGGTTACTTCGGGTATAGTTGAACGGATGTATTCACAGATGACGAAAGACTTGGAACTATTTGTTGAGCCCAGTGCCTCAAAACTATTGACCAGAGTCAGCCACTTTCTCGCCGAGCAGGGCATCCAATCTTATCTTATTGGTGGGTTTGTGCGTGATATGCTGCTGGGACAAGATACGGCTGACATTGATATTGCCGTAGCTGCCGATGCGCTGGAGGTTGCCCCCAGAGTAGCTGCCGCTTTTGGTGGTAAGTACGTGTTACTGGACGAGGTAAACATGATAGGCAGGGTGATCCTGAACAACGGGATTACGGCAACCAGAAAGAAATGGGAGCTTGATTTCTCCACACTCAGAGGTAACATTGAACAGGACATGGCCCAGCGTGACTTCACGATAGATGCCATGGCTGTTGACCTTGGTAAGGTCGTTTCTCACCCCCTGGCTCCTTCGGAAGAGAGGAGACCAGGCAGGGAGAATAAAGTCTCACTTATAATCCCCGACCTTATAGACCCTTTTAAGGGCTGGGATGACCTCCGCCAGGGTGTACTCCGAGCCGTTACTGAGGAAGCATTCCCAGCGGACCCGGTACGTCTGATACGGGCAGTGCGACTGGCTGCCAAGTTTGGCTTCCGCATTGATAGAGAGACCGAGGCCATGATTCGGCACTACTGCCAACTTATCTCTGGTGCCCCCGGTGAGCGGGTAAGAGAGGAATTGCTCCTGTTATTAGCTATGCCCCGAGCCGGGCAGCTTATTGCTTACCTTGATGAACTGGGTCTACTCACGGCTATGATTCCGGAGCTGGCTCAGGAAAAGGGAGTGGAGCAACCCCAGGCGCACTACTGGGACGTTTTTCAACATTCAATAATGACGGTGTCTGCCGTTGATTTTGTACTCAGGGAGGGAACCTGGGAATACGCTGGTGACGAGGCACTGGCGGCTGTCCCGTGGTCAACTGAATTGAGTCAGCACTTTGACCAGGAGGCTGGTAGCGGCTACACCAGGAGGTCAATACTCAAACTGGCAGCGCTACTTCATGACATTGCCAAACCCCAGACTAAAGCAATTGATGAGAAGGGTAGAACGCGTTTCCTGGGTCATGCCCAGGATGGAGCTGCCATAGCAGTTAACGTTCTGGAAAAGCTGAGGTTCAGCTCTAAAGTGATAAAGCTGGTGGAAGTTATGGTGAAGTACCATCTCCGACCGGTGCAGATGGCTCAGCATGAGCTTCCCTCCCGCAGGGCTATTTACCGGTACTTTCGCGATACCGGGGAGGCTGGTATTGATTTGCTTTTCCTCAGCCTGGCCGACCACCTGGCCACCAGGGGTCAAAATCTGGACCTGGCTGAGTGGCAGGAACATGCTCAAATGGTAGAATATGTACTGGCCCGACACTTTGAGGAGGAGAGTCTGACTGTCCCGCCTAAACTAATTGACGGGAATGATTTAATCACTATCTTTGCTCTGAGTCCGGGACCTGAAATCGGAGAAATTCTGGAGGCAGTGCGTGAAGCACAGGCTGCCGGGGAGGTGGCTACCCGGGAGGAAGCTCTAGCCTACGTAGAGCACCGGTTAGCTTCACCGCCTTCTAAAAGATAAATAACAGTTAGGTAGGTAAATGCTTAGAAAGAATACCTTGGTCTTGCTATTTATATTAGCCCTCTTTGCCTTCGCTGTCGTTGGACTCGTCTACCCTTTGTTTGGTAGAGAAGCAATGCGGTTAGGCCTTGATTTGCAGGGGGGCCTTCATATGGTTTACCAGGCCGATTTATCCTCGGTGGAACCGGATGATGAAGCCAGCACCATGGACGGGGTGATAGCCGTAATCAATAACCGAATCAACCCCCTGGGGGTAACTGAGCCGGTTATCCAGAGGCAGGGCCAAGACCGAATAATGGTGGACCTACCCGGACTCAGTATCACTGAGAAGGACAAGGAGCGCCTCTCCCGGGTGGCACTGCTGGAATTCGGGGAGCAGGCCGGTGAGGGCGAAGAAGCCAGATGGGAGAATGACCTGGGCAAGTGGAAGCCAGCGACAGCCATAATCAACGGTGAGGAGAAAGTGCTGACCAGCCGCTACTTCAAGGAAAATACTTACTTATCCAGGGATAACATGGGCCGACTGCTGCTGATTTTTGAGTGGGACAAAGAGGGGAGCCAGATTTCGGAACAGGTTACCGGTCGCCTGATGAACGAGCCCCTGGGTATATTTGAGGGTGATGAATCACTGCTGGGAGACGACGGCATGCCCGTTGCCCCCTTTGTCCGCAGTGTTATCAGAGACAGGGGGCAGATTGAAGGCTTAAGCTATGAGGAGGCGGAGAGTTTATCCGTGCAGTTAAATGCCGGTCGTCTACCGGTGCCTCTGAAAGTACTCTACGACCAGACAGTGTCCCCCATACTGGGTGCCGGTTTCATTGATATGAGCATTAAGGCGGGAATAATCGGCATAATACTGGTCATGCTGTTCATGATGGTATATTACCGCCTGTCCGGTGTCCTGGCCTGCCTGGCCTTAATTTTCTACGGGGCACTGGTAATGGCGATATTCAAGTTAATACCGGTTACTCTTACCCTGGCCGGGCTGGGCGGCTTTATTCTGTCCATAGGTATGGCGGTAGATGCCAATGTGCTTATCTTTGAGCGGATGAAGGAGGAGTTCAGGACGGGGCGGGCACTGGGAGCGGCTATTGAGGCTGGCTTCAATCGGGCCTGGACAGCCATCCGTGACAGCAATATAACCACTTTCATCGTCTGCGGTATTCTATTTTGGGTTGGCAGCAGCATTGTCGCCGGTGCTCCGGTAAAGGGCTTCGCCGCTACCCTGTTTATCGGTGTGGCAGTAAGCATGTTTACCGCCATCGTGGTTACCCGGACATTATTGCGTCTATTTGTCGGCAGTCGCCTGGCAAAAAGGTCTTCGTTGTTTAGCGTCAGTGTGAGGACAAAGTGATGTTTGATATTATCGGTAAAAGATTCCAGTTCTTTCTTATTTCGGGAGCGGTCATCCTGATTGGCGTTATCTCCCTGCTGACTTTCGGCTTGAAATCTGGAATTGAATTTAGCAGCGGCTCCATGCTGACCGTGGACTTTGAGCAAGACGTTGAGCAGGGTCAACTTAAGGAGGAACTGGCTGATTTAGGCTATCCCAACATCATCATTCAGCGCACCGGAGCCGGTGATTTCCTTATCCGCACCCACGAACTGGGAAGTGAAGAGAAAACCCAGATGGAAGATGCTTTGACCGCCAAGTTCGGCAAACTCACCGAGACCGAGTTCTATACGGTTTCGCCCATGATAGCTGAGGAAACAGTGCAGACTGCGCTCATCGCCGTAGCCATAGCTGCGGTGGGTATACTCCTCTATGTTACCTGGGCATTTCGCCGCATGCCAAAACCATTCCATTACGGTACCTGTGCCATAATTGCCCTGATACATGATGCGCTGGTAGCCCTGGGAATTTTCTCTATTCTTGGTGGCATACTGAACTGGCAGGTCAATTTGATGTTTATCACCGGCATTTTGACGGTTATCGGCTACAGTGTGAATAACACGGTGGTCATCTTTGATAGAATACGTGAGAACTTAAAAATGGGCGTGAGCACTGATTTTGAAGCGGTAGTTAATAATAGCCTGGTTGAGACTCTGCTCCGCTCGTTAAATACCAGTCTGACCACGCTAATCGTGGCATTAGCCCTGATGCTCTTTGTCGGGGTGTCCATCCAGAACTTTGTTGTCGTTCTTATAATTGGCATCATCGCCGGCACCTTCAGCTCAATCTGCATTGCCCCTTCATTACTGGTGGTATGGGACAGGGGAGAGTGGGGCAAGTTTATTCAGTGGTTGCCTCTATCAGCAGTCAAAGCCAAAAAGTAGGTGGTGGGTCATGTTTTCTAGCCGGAGTGGGGCAGCTAAACTTTCTATTGCCGCCATCAGCCTGCTGATACTTATCAAGGTTGTTGCCAGCATCATTACCGGAAGTATCGGCATCAGGGCTGACGCCGTCCACAGCACTCTTGACCTTGTCGCCGCAGTTATTGCTTTAATTGGCATCAAAGTTTCAGCTAGACCCGCTGACGAGCGACATCCCTATGGTCATGGCAAGGCAGAGAATATTAGCGCCGTTCTGGTGGCGGGGTTAATATTTATCGCCGCAGGCACAATTGTTTACGAGGCCATAAAAAGGCTCATTGTCGGCGTATCCCTGGAGATGATAGGGGTGGGAATCTATGTGACTGCCGCGGCAATAGTCATAAATATGCTTATTTCCTGGTACGTATTAAGAGTATCACGAGCCACGGATTCCTTAGCTCTGGAAGCGTCAGCCCGGCACATGGTCACCGACGTGCTGAGTTCGGTTGCGGTTCTAATTGGGCTGATTGCGGTGCAGTTAACCGGCCTCACCATACTTGACTCTATCGTGGCACTGGGAGTAGCGGTAATAATCACCAAATCAGCCTATGGCATACTGCGGAAGTCGTTTGGCGGGCTGATTGATGTGAAACTGCCCGAGGCTGAGGAGAATATCATAAGGGCAGCCATCACAGAGCACATCGGCGAACTGGTTGATTACCATCAACTGCGCACTCGTAAGTCGGGAGACCAGCGCTATGTTGACCTGCATATAGTAATGCCAAAGAACATTACTTTGGAAGAAGCACATCGGATGTGCGACCACCTGGAGCAGGATATAAAGAGCAAGCTACAACACATCAGCATAACTATCCATGTTGAGCCGTGCGGTGAGGAGTATGAGGAGTGTAATGAATGTCCGGTTCCCCCTGAGTTACGCGAGAAGGAGCACTAAGGCAAGCTATGTAGCTCTTTTATTGCCTTAAGCAGGGGAGTAATATCGGGCACATCCCAGCGGCGCTGCGTCTGACCCAGCGGGTCTTCAATATCGGTTTTACCGAGCAACACGTCAAAGGTGGCTTTTACCGAGGCCGCCAGAGCCTCCAGGTTATAGCCGCCTTCCAGACTGAAAACCAGCCTGCCGTCACACAGTTCGTCAGCCAATCCCTTAATGATTTCCACCATCCGGGCAAAGCCGGTGACACTCACCTGCATCATAGCCAGCATATCCGCCCAGTGGTTGTCATAGCCTGCCGAGACCAGGATAAGCTGCGGTTTGAAGCGCCTGGTTGCGGGCACAATGATTTGCTCAAACACCTGCTGGTATTCAGCATCACCACAGCCGCCGGGCAGCGGCACATTGACTGTGGTTCCCTCGGCTTCTCCCCTACCGGTTTCTTCAATGCTGCCCGTTCCCGGGTAGTGGGGATACTGATGAGCTGAGGCATAAAGCACCTGCGGATTATCGTAGAAGGCTTCCTGGGTGCCGTTGCCGTGGTGGACATCAAAATCAATAATGGCAACGTGTTCCAAAGCGAATTTGGTCAGTGCATATCTGGCGGCAATCGCCACATTATTGAACAGGCAGAAGCCCATAGCCCTTCGGTGGGTGGCATGGTGACCCGGCGGCCTGACCAGAGCGAAGGCGCCGTTTACCTCCCCATTCATGACTGCCCCGGTTGCCTCAATGGCACCACCCGCCGCGTAAAGAGCGGCATCATAGGAATCAGGCGACATTACCGTATCCATGTCAAGCCAGCCACCACCTTTCCGCGCTGCCTCCCTGATATCCGAGACATACTGCTCCTGGTGCACCAGACATAGCTCTTCAATTGTGGCGGGGCGGGGTTTAATAAAAGTTAGCTGCTGTTTGAGTCCGGTCTTTTCCAGATGAGACATTATTGCTTCCAACCTCTGGGCATTTTCCACATGCTGCCCGGTATCATGCTTGAGGTAGATGGGGTCGTAAACATAGCCTGCTTTCATATTCTTTCTCCGCCGGATTAATTCAATGGCGATAATAGCAGATATAATGTGTGGTAAGCAACCCTGATGACACGATTTTTATAGCTGCTAAAAAACCGACTGAATACCTGACACCAGAAACCAGCCGCCGAACCCGATAAGCAGCAGACTGCAGGCAATGAAAATCCACTCCTGGACTTTTTTACCCCAGAGGGTATGGGTCCGGTAAATAAGCACTGAGACCAGTGAAAGCCAGATAAAGTCACACAGCCAGTGGGCAATGATAAAGATAACCAGCCCCGTAGTGCCGAACCCAAGGAATTTCATGATGAGCATACTGCCGATAGTTGCCCACCATACCAGAAAGAACGGGTTCAAAGCACTGGTGAGAATGCCAGCCACAAAGGCATTGTAGGGTAAATCCTTGCCTTTCTGAACCACCCCGACCCGGGCACGAAACATGCCTATACCCAGCCAGATAATCATGCTGCCACCCACTATACTCAGCACAAGTTGAACGATGATATTCTGGAAGAATTGAGCGAAGCCAAAGTAGATGAGCAGTATCAGGGGGACTTCAATTACGGCATGTCCCAGGGATATCCAGACACCCGCCAGCGGAGACTTGTAGCTTTTAGTCAGGGTTACCGCAAACATCGGGCCGGGTGCCATCACCCCGGAGAATGAAATGACAACCAAACTTAATAAAATCGGGAGCATAAAAATTCCTTAAACCTAAGAGTAGTTTCCCCAATGGCAAATATTAAATTTCTTTATTATAGCACTACTTTTCGCTTACAGCCCAGATTGCTTATTGGCTTCACTCCCCCACAGGTTTTTATTGGGTGACCCTATCCCCTGTATCCCCTTCCCCTTATTCAGGGGAAGGGGAAGATTTTAGTAAGAGGGGCTGACGCCCCTCTTAAACACCCCTGCATTATTAACGCAGCGCAAGAAAAGCCGAGCCTCTCTTCTCAGTATCAAGGGGGATAAAAGGGGTGGGTTGCCAGATAACTCTTTTATGGCGTTGCTTGAGTTCATTTTTTTAATGAATTATACTGAAGCCAAGAGGAAATAGATGTGTCTCTGGACTTAAGCAAGGTTGTAGCACAGGTCAGCGGCATGGTAGCCAGGCTGAAGGATACCCGCCAGGAAAGGCAGGAACGTCTTCAGAAGGCTCTGGCGGTTGCCGGCAATGAAGCTATTGACCTTGATGCCCTGAAGAAAAAGATTGCTGACAGTAAGACTACCTGGCTGGTGGCTAACCTGGTGGACGGACTCGCCAGCCATTACGGAGCACCCCCCACCCCCACCGACTTCTCTATCATTGCTACCGACGGCTCCCATATTGATGTTGACCGGCACCGCTCAACGAGGTGCTACCTGATAAACATCGGCTCAGCTCTTCTCCATTACGGCACCGAACCGGGGGCTTCTCTGGAAAGCTTCCCCAGCCTCTACTCCGGAGATGAGGATTTGGTTATTACCCCTCCCGGAGCCAAGGGTCGTGAGCAACCGATTGAAGGGACACTGCTGGGCATCAAGCGTGCGGTGGAGGAATGCCACCAGTTAGCCAGGATTTCGATGGAGTTGCCAGCAGGTAGCCAAAGTCTGGCACTGCTCGATGGCTCACTTATCCTCTGGGGACTGGAGGCTTACCCCGAATTCGTCACCGACGTACTCCTGCACGGAGGTCTCCTGACATACCTTGATGAGATGAAGAAGCTTAACAGTGACCGAAAACTGGCGCTGGCGAGCTATATCAGCTTTCCGCGCAGCACCGACGTGGTCAATGCGCTGCGGGTGGCTATCTGCCCCCACGAGCCGGCCGACTGCGACCGCTACTGCCCGGCTAATAAGGACAGAGAGTGCGATGCGGTGGCTGGTGTCCGCGACCGTGAACTGTTCCTGAACATACTGGAGGCGGGGGAGAGGTCGGCGCTGTTCATCAGTCCATCCAAAATCCAGAAGCATTACGGAGAGCACCAGGTCTATTTCTTCTACCTCAGGGGGGATGATGAAGTCGCCCGGGTTGAGATACCCAAGTGGGTGGCTGAGGATGAAGCCCGGCTCAATCTGACTCACAGCCTGATTTTGGACCAGTGCCGTCGGGGGCAGGGATACCCGGTGGCATTAAGCGAAGCCCACGAGCAGGCAGTGGTCACCGGGATTGACAGGGAAAACTTCTGGCAGCTGGTGGAGTCATCCTGCCTGGAAGAAGATATACCCACCCCCACCTCCGCCAAGAGCTTCAGTAAAAAGACGAGGTGGGTTTGAAAATATCGACCTAGAAGTAGTAAGGAGAACAAAGTTGGAAAGTAACAGGTTCAGTGTTCTGGATGCTATCGGGAATACACCGCTTATCAAGATAGATAATGTTTACGCCAAGCTGGAGAGTGTCAATCCCAGCGGCAGCATAAAGGACAGGGTTGCTCTGGAAATAATTGAAGCTGCCGAGAGGAAAGGAGAGCTAAAGAAAGGCTATACCGTAGTTGAAGCCAGCAGCGGCAACACGGGAATATCCCTGGCCATGGTGTCGGCGGTTAAAGGCTACAAGATGATTGTGGTCATGCCGGAAAACATGAGTGAAGAGCGAAAGCAAATGATGAAGGCATTTGGCGCCGAACTGATTCTGACTTCAAAGAGCGGCAGCCTTAAAGAAGCCATGGAAAAAGCGGAGGAGATTGCCCAAAAACCGAAAACATTTATCGCCAGGCAGTTCAGTAATCCCAGCAACATAACTGCGCAGGAAAAAACAGGCCAGGAAATTCTAAGGGAAATCGGACCGGCGGATGCCGTGGTGGCTGGCGTTGGTACCGGCGGGACACTGATGGGTATTTCCAATGTGATGAAAAAAGTTAATCCGGAGTTTAAAGTAATCGCAGTGGAACCGGAAGAAGCGGCGGTCATGTTTGGGGGCAGCGAAGTCAGGATTAAGGAGCATAAAATACAGGGGATTGGTGACGGCTTCATCCCCAAGCTGATTGACATGAGCAAGGTTGACCGGGTTATCACCGTTGGCAGTGAAGAAGCGATTAATATGGCAAGAAAGCTCTTCAAGAGTCTCGGAGTGCTGGTGGGCATAAGCGCCGGCGCCAACATGCTGGCGGCGTTACAGGTAGCCGGGGAATATGATAAATTGGTTACGGTCCTGCCGGACAGGGGAGAAAGATACCTGAGCATGAATTTATTCAAGTGCTAAATCAGGTGTGATGTCAGTGTGGAAAGGAGGACAATATGGCAGAGGAAGAAAGACATAGGCATTACAGAGGGGCAGGAGCTGGCTCGGCAGGTGCGTTTTTCTGGTTCGCCGGCTGGCTTTTCACCATCGCCTTCGCCGAACTGGTCTGGTGGAAAATCATTCTTGGTATCGTAGTATGGCCATACTTCCTGGGCGTGGCGGTAAGGTAAGAGAATTTTG
>DATKWF010000072.1:0-12093 GCA_035529715.1 Dehalococcoidales bacterium
TCAGACGATTTCCAGCATCCTGTCCACGGCTGCCTTTGCCTTGATGCGGACCGGTTCCGGGACTTTTACCTCGGGTTTCATATCCTCCAGAGCCCACAGGACTTTCTCCAGGGTGATTAGCTTCATATTGGGGCAGATTGCCTGTTCTGAGACCGGGATGAATTTCTTACCCGGGTTTTCCTTTTTGAGTCGGTGGATTATGCCTATCTCCGTCCCGACTATCATCTCGCTGACGTCTTCTCTGCCGGCATAGCGAATCATTCCGCCGGTGCTGATGACCTCGTCGGCAACTGCAATCACCTCGGGGCGGCACTCGGGATGGACTACTGCCATGGCTTTCGGGTATTCCTGCTTCAACCTGATAATATCCTGCGGCTGTATCCGGACGTGGGTGGGGCAGTAGCCGGGCCAGAGGTTTATCTTTTTATCGGTCCTGGTAGAGATATAATGGCCGAGGTACTGGTCGGGGACAAAGAGTATCTCATCATTAGCTATGCTTTCAACAACTTTGACCCCGTTGGCTGAGGTGCAGCAAACGTCTGACTCTGCCTTGACATCGGCGGTGGAGTTGACATAACAAACCACAATCGCACCGGGAAGCTCTCTTTTTTTCTGTCTCAACTGCTCGGCAGTAATCATGTTAGCCATCGGGCAACCAGCATGCTTATCCGGCAGCAAGACTGTCTTATCCGGACAGAGGATGGAAGCCGTCTCCGCCATGAAGTGAACTCCGCAGAATACAATCACGTCGGCAGTGGTCTTGGCTGCCTTCTGGCTCAGCTCCAGGGAGTCGCCGACAAAGTCGGCTATATCCTGCACCTCGCCCAGCTGGTAATTATGGACCAGGATGACAGCATTTCTTTCCTGCTTCAGTTTCAGAATTCTTTCCGCTAAGGGTAAGTCTTTGCTGGTCATGTGTTTTCTCCTGTTTTCACTATGTCACCCGGTCTTACCAGTCCACCGTGAACTACCCGGGCAAATACTCCCTCTTCGGGCATGATGCATTCACCTACCTGCCGCCGGATAGCACAGGCGGTGTGGCATTCTTTACCTATCTGGGTGACTTCCAGGATGACCTCATCACCAACCAGTATTCTGGTACCGACGGGCAAGTGAATCAAGTCCATCCCTTCGGTGGTGATATTTTCGGCAAAGTCTCCCGGTTGCAGCTTTAAGCCCAGGCTTTGCATCTTATCAATACTTTCCATGGCAAGCAGACTTACCTGCCGATTGGTCAGGCAGTCGGCATGGGCATCGCCGGTAAGTCCGTAGTCTTCTTTAAAGAGACCTTCGGCGACGGCTTCTTTTCTGGTGCCCTTTTTCCGGCTTTTGCAAACGGCAACTACTGAAGGCATAATCTATATTGGCTCCGTTTCTCAGTGGTATTAGATGGCTATTATACCATCTGCCTGTGTAAAATCCAAAGAGGCAGTGCTCAGCCGCTAATTGTCGTCGGTTTCCCGACCGAATCTATTGTCCCACCGCCGAGAACAATATCACCATCATAAAAGACTATTGCCTGTCCCGGCGTGATTGCCATCTGCGGTTCTTTAAATTTGACGCTAACCCGGCTCTCATCTAAGGGTTTTACCGTGGCTTCAGTTTCCCGGTGGCGATACCTTATCCTGGCTTTTACCGTGATAGGCGAGGTGGGTTTGGCTATGGCTATCCAGTTCAACTTGGCAGCGATAAGCTCGTCCCCGAATACTCTATCTTTGCTGCCCACAACGATGACGTTTCTTTCCGGCTCAATGGCGGTTACATATAATGGCTCTTTGGATGAGATGCCCAGTCCCTTGCGCTGACCTATAGTGTAGGACATGATTCCCTGGTGGCTGCCTAACCGGTTACCCTGCTCATCAAGGATTGGACCTGGTTCGGCTGCCCGGGGGATATAGTCTTTAAGGAAATTGGCATAATCACCCTCAGGAATAAAGCAAATCTCCTGACTTTCTGGCCTGGTTGCTACCGGGAGTTCCATTTCTCTGGCTATTTCTCTTACCTTCTCTTTGGTAAGGTTGCCGATAGGAAACAGGGTGTAGCTCAGCTGTTCTTGGGTTAACGCATACAGGAAGTAGGACTGGTCTTTGTCCTGGTCAGCCCCCCTCTGGAGAAGGCATAGCCCTTTAGCCTCATCCTTTTCTATTCTGGCATGGTGTCCGGTGGCAATGAAATCGGCTCCCAGTCCCCTTGCCCTTTCCCGCAGGATGCCAAACTTAATATACTGGTTGCACCGTATGCAGGGATTCGGTGTTCTCCCCCGCCTATACTCTTCACAGAATTCGGCGATAACTTTCTGTGCAAAAATGTCGCTGAAGTCCATTACCTGGTGGGGAATACCGAGTTTATCGGCTACCTTTTTAGCATCTTCTGCCGCGATGATACCACACTTGGGAGGAGGGCAGATTTGCATGGTAACGCCGGTCACCTGATGGCCCGCCTGCTTGAGCAGAGCCGCAGCGACGGATGAATCCACCCCGCCACTCATGGCAACAACTACTTTCACCAGTGTCTCCTTTATTAGGGAGTTTGCCTGACGCTGAAACTCAAAACTGACTAATCCGGCGGGTGATAAGTTGACTCAGCCTGCGGTTACTCGCTGGTAGCGCCGGGCTATTTCTATGGCTATACCGGCTACTTCAATTGCATCGGTGCCCAGTGCCACGAACAACGGTTCCTTTCCCCAACCTTCTCCTTCGTAAAATAGCCTGGGTATTCCGCCATAATTGCTATCCAGGTATTTAATTTTCCAGGGCATTGAAGTGCCATCCTGTTCGGTTACCTCGGCAGGCTCTTGGCTCCGGTCAATCCAGCCAAAAAGAATGCCCTGCTCGGAGCAGTACCGCTTGACGACCTCAATTATCGTTTTATCGCATTTAAAGTTAATACCGGCATTGACTGAGGGGTCGTACCGGCGCACTTCTATAATAAGCCTGGCCATGTGGTCTGATGCCCCCCAGTGTGGTAGACCTGAGGCATGGGGTAAACCCTGCACCACGGTTATCCTGCCGTCTATGGCGGCTACTTCCTCAGACGTCCTTGCTTCCGGCAGGGCGTATACCAGGTTGACTCTTACCTCGGGTACGAGACGAGAAAACTCGGGACAATTCCGCAGCAATTCAACTGCCTTTACCAGGTTGTCCAGTAACATTTGAGCCTGCCTTGCCTTGTTCAATTTTCATCCCTCCAGCGTGCTGAAGTAGGCTGCCCAGAACGGGTCAACGCTGACCGGCGTCAGTTCCTCTTTTTTGCCGTTCTTGCGTATGAAAACTCTATCCTTTGCGGTAACCTCACCTATCTCCCAGGCAGCAATACCGCTTTGCTTCAGGTCACTTATTATGCGGGGAGTATTTTCCGGTGCCGCGGTTATTACCAGTGTACCTTCGCTTATTGAGATGAGGGGGTCAATACTGAAATGCCGGCAGACGGCGTCAATCTCTTCCGGGATAAATATCTTTTCCTCAAACAGGGTCACTCCTGTGTTGGAGGCTTCGGCAATCTCATAGACACCATTGAGCACGCCGCCTTCGGTGGCATCGTGCATGGCGTTAGCGTGTGACGCGGCTATCCCGGCGTCTTTGACCACGGTCATCTCAAGGAAGTAATCTTTGGCTTTATCAACTAGGGCTTTGCCCAGCTTTTCCTCCAGGGCCTTCTCCGCCTGGAAAGCCAGAATGCCAGCAGCCTCAATGGCGGGACCTTTGGTTATGATTATCCGGTCGCCAACCCGGGCATTGGAGGGTGGGGTGAGCTGGTCTTTGGTGCCCAGCCCAATCACAGTGCAGCCGCCATTCAGTGGATAGGCGATTCCGGGATAAATGCCGGTATGCCCACCAACTACAGCTATACCCAGTTTTTCACATTCCTGATGAACTTCCCGCCAGATGCCGTCCAGCACATTCTCTTCGGCTCCGGGTGGTAGCATCAGACAGATGGTCAAATATCTGGGCTTGACTCCGAGCACCGCCACATCGCTGGCGCAGATATGCACGATAGCCCACCCGAAGTGTGGCATCAGCACCGGCAGGCCAAAAGTGGGGTCTTCGGCGATGACCATGATATCGCCTTTCGGTAGTTCAATTACGGCAGCGTCAACACCGTGCCTGGGACCGAGCAGGACGCTGCTGTCCGATTTGCCCAGCCTTGAGAAAATGATTTTGTCAAAAGTTGCTTTGTCCAGCTTGCCTATTTCTGGTAACATGTTGCCTCCTTTTCTGGTACGCTCACATTAATTCTCTTCCGGGGGATAGAAAGCAAAGAAAAAACCAGAAGCTGGAACATGATAAAGCCTTCTGATTTCAGTCTGTCACTTCCCTACGCTCGCATTACCGAGATCAGGTTCCAAGGGTTGTCCTTACAGGACTCTCAGCTTTCCAGCTCCCCCAGCAAATATTCAGTTTCCTTTTTGTATCACAGAGAAGGTAATGTTGTCAATCTAATTGCTTTTCAAAAGTGGTGACATAGCTCTGAGCTTGGCTACGATTTGAGGCAATAACTCGATAACTTTATCTATGTCTTCCTCAGTGGTCCACTTACCCAGGCTGAACCTCAGCGAGCCGTGTGCCTCCTGGGGGGGTACTCCGAGCGCCATCAGGACATGAGATGGCTCTTCGCTTGCCGAACTGCAGGCTGAACCGGTAGCCGCGCAAATACCCTCCAGGTCAAGGTTCAGGCACATTGATTCTCCTTCTACAAAAGCCACGCTTACGTTGACGTTGTTGGGCAACCGGTTTCGCGGGTGACCATTAAGTCGTACGTGGTCAATCCGTTCCAGAAGTCCGTTAATGAGCTTATTACGAAGAGAAGTCAGTCGCTCCGCTTCCTCATTCATTTCCGGCTGAGCCAGATCTACCGCTTTGCCAAAACCGACGATACCGGGGACATTCTCAGTGCTTGCCCGTCGGTTTCCCTCCTGCTCGCCGCCGTGCATGAAGGGGAGCAGTTTGGTGCCTTTTCTGATATATAATGCGCCAACCCCTTTGGGACCGTAAAGTTTGTGGGCTGATATTGAGAGTAAGTCCACTCCGAACTCATCTACGTTTATTGGAATGTGTCCTGCTGTCTGTACGGCGTCGGTATGGAAATAGAGCCCGGCTTCTCTGGCAATCTTGCCTATCTCGGCTATTGGCTCTATGGTGCCTACCTCATTGTTAGCCTGCATCACCGAGATCAGGATAGTCTTTTTGGTAATCGCCTTCCGGACATCCTCGGGGGCAACCGTGCCGTAGCCGTCTACCGGCAGGTAGGTTACACTGAATCCCTCTGTCTCCAGAAACCGGCATGTCTCCAGCACGGCGTGGTGCTCAATAGCGGTGGTGATGATGTGATTCCCCTTGTCCCTGTTGGCGTAAGCCACACCCTTTATGGCGGAGTTATCCGACTCTGTTCCGCCACTGGTGAAGACGATTTCTTTGCTTTGGGCGCCAATAAGGTTGGCAACCCTGGCTCTTACTTCTTCCAGGGCTTCCTTAGCTGCCTGCCCGCAGTTATAGAGGCTTGATGGATTACCAAAGGCTCCGCTAAAGTAGGGTAACATTGCCTCTACCACCTCGGGGTGTGTTGGGGTGGTGGCAGCATAGTCGAGATATATCCTTTTCATTCTAACCCTCCCGAAATATCTCCGACGAATGGGTCAATCCTTACCCCCCGGCTAGTCGCCCAGGCAATACCCTGCTCAATATCACTCTCTTCCCCTTCCAGATCAAGCACTATCCAGCCCTTTTCCTCGGAAACATCGGCAAGATGAATGTTGGTGATTACATTAAAGTGCTGGCCGAGGTTGTAAATGATGGGTTCCTTGATTAGCTCTGTCGGAAAGGTGAATATTAGCCGTCGTTTGACCATTTTATTCTTTCTCTATCCTCCATATCATTTTTCGTCTTTCGTGCTTAACTTCCGCTCAATTTCTTTCCTTTTCTCTTTCAGTTCATCTTGAGGAACGACTGTGCCGCTTGTGCTCTCCAGTCTCTTCAGGCGCTCATCCAGCCTATCCTGCTCCTTTAGGACCGACCTGATGGCTTCGGCTATTGGGTCGGGTAACTTACCGTGTTCCAGGTTCATCAGGGGTTTGTGACGATCGCTCACGGCTCTTCCCGGGATGCCCACTACTGTAGCTCCGGCTGGGACTGGTTTGATAACTACTGAACCTGAACCAATCCTGGCGCCGTCACCTATGGTGATGGCACCCAGCGCTATTGACCCGCTTCCCATTTCCACATTGTTGCCGATGGTGGGGTGACGCTTCTTTTTTTCTGTTGTCGTTCCACCCAGCACCACTCCCTGGTAGAAAAGAACGTCATCGCCAATCTCGGATGTCTCGCCGATTACCACCCCCGCCCCGTGGTCAATGAAGAACCGCCGGCCAATTTTGGCTCCGGGGTGAATTTCAATACCGGTCAGGAAGCGGTTGATATGGGATAGAATGCGGGACAGCAGCTTGAGTTTGTGCTGCCACAGGAAATGGGCCAGGCGGTGAAACCATAAGGCGTGTAATCCGGGATAGCATAAGATAACCTCAGCCAGGTTCCTTGCTGCCGGGTCTTTGGTAAATACCGTATGGATGTCCTCTTTTAAGGTCTTGAACATATTGTTTGTCTTTTGGGCCTCTGCTTTACATAAAGATAATGGTTATTCCTTTGATTATGTTTATTATAGCCTATTTCTCTGCATTCGGTGCAGGTTGATAAAGCTCACGGAAGAGCCAGGTAGATAGATAGCGCTCACCGGTGTCGGGTAAAATTACCACGATAAGCTTACCCTTATTTTCAGGCCTTCTGGCTACTTCTAATGCTGCACAGGCAGCTGCTCCGGATGATATACCGGCCAGTATCCCTTCCTCTTTGGCTAACCTTCTGGCCATTGTGCCGGCATCTTCATTGCTGACCTTAATAATTTCATCAATCAGTTCTGCTCTCAGAACGTCGGGAATAAAGCCGGCGCCAATGCCCTGAATCTGGTGGAGCCCCGCCTTTCCACCGGAAAGGACCGGAGAATCAGCCGGCTCAACGGCAACAACCTTAAATTGTGGTTTTCTTGCTTTGATTACTTCGGCAATCCCGGTAATTGTTCCTCCCGTCCCCACTCCACAAACCACGATATCTGCTTTGCCATCGGTGTCTCGCCAGATTTCCTCGGCGGTCGTCATTCGGTGTATTTCCGGGTTCGCCGGGTTCTTAAACTGCTGTGGCATGAAGTAGTTCGGGTTTTCCGAGACCAGTTGTTCTGCCTTTCTTATTGCCCCGGGCATCCCCTCCGCTCCGGGGGTTAGCACCAGTTGAGCACCGAAAACGGATAGAAGCTGCCTCCGCTCTAATGACATGGTGTCAGGCATGGTTAGAATAAGTTTATATCCCTTGGCGGCACAGACAAAGGCAAGGGCAATGCCGGTATTACCGCTGGTAGGCTCGACGATAACGGTATCCTGGTTAATGAGCCCCTTGGCTTCGGCATCTATAATCATTGATGTCCCTAGCCTGTCCTTTATGCTCCCGGCAGGATTGAAGGACTCGAGCTTTGCCACCACCTCTGCTTTTACTCCCTCAGTTATCCGGTTCAATCTGACCAGAGGTGTATTGCCAATCAGCTCGGTGGAATCCCTGGCTATGCCTCGGGTCAGCTTCGGTATCTCTATTGACTTATACCGGATTTTCTCTATCCCTTGAGTTTTGTCTGCCATTAGTATTTAGCCTCCACCAACCATGAGTATTAACGAGAGTTCGTCCCCATTCTTAACCGGCTTGTCCATTTCCTTCGGGTAAACAATCTCGCCGTTAACAAAAACACCGAGGTAAAAATCTTGATAGACCAACAATTTGCCCTCTTTGGTAAAAGGTATAAGCTCAGGGAACTGCTCTGCCAGATGTTGGAGGCACTCACTAACGGTGTCTCCCTTCACTTCGGCTGTCCGTTGGTTATTGGTATAGTCAGATAGGAGTGAATCGATATGAATCTTTATGCCCATTTCTTATCCCCTGGTTATTAAATGTCCACAATGCTCGCAATCAGGGTCTCTCTTGACTTTAAACTCGGTGAATTTCATACCAAGTCCGTCAAAGATTAGTAGCCTATTGGTCAGCAGTTCGCCGATGCCAACGATATATTTTATTACTTCCGTTGCCTGGATACAGGCGATAACTGCCGGGGTAACCCCGATTACCGGGAACTTCTCCCCGGGAAGAACGCCGTGATACAGGCACTTTAAGCAGGCCGTTTCCCCGGGGATTATAGTCGTGGCTCTGCCCTCAAAACCATAGACTGCTCCATGAAAGAAGGGTAAATTATTCTCTATGGCTGCCTTGTTTAATATGTATCTTGTTGGCAGGTTATCCATGGCATCAACTATTAAATTGAACCCGGCCACGAGTTGCGAAACATTTTTCTCAGTTATCGTTTCCTCTATAGCCTCTATTTTCACGTTTTGGTTTAGTCGCTTGAGCTTGTCCGAAGCGGAATCAATCTTTGTCTTGCCCATGTCCTCGTCCCAGTGCAATACTTGCCGGTTTAGATTACTGAGCTCAACCCGGTCGTGGTCAACTATTCGCATTGTCCCCACCCCGGCGGCGATTAGGTAGATTGATGCCGGGGAGCCAAGTCCGCCAGCACCGGCGACGAATACCTTTGCCTGCTTGAGTTTTTCCTGCCCCTCCTCCCCGAAACCCTCAATCAGTATTTGCCTTTCGTATCTTTCTAGTTCTTCTGGGGTCAGCATAATCAGTTACCTCTCCCCTTATTTCACCGGGCTACCGGCATTATATATAATACATTGCCTCTGTGGATTGTTCCTTCTTTTTTTGTCGCTCCACCAAATCTTGCAGGGTGGTTGACTCCAGAACGCCGTCCATCGCCTTTTTCATTTCCGCCCAGACGTCGCGGGTGACACAAAGGTCATAGCGGGAGCAGCATTCCGGATTGTTAAGGCACTCTACAGGGTCTATTGAGCCCTCAAGGAGCGGAATCACCTCACTGAGCTTTACCTCCATGGGGGGTCTGACCAGTTGCACCCCGCCCCGGGCACCACGGGTGCTGCCGACTATTCCAGCTCCGATAAGCGGGGCAATTAGATGCTCCAGATAGGGCAGGGAAATGCTTTGCCGGCGGGCGATGTCTTTTAGTGGCACCGGTTCTTTACCACAGTGCAGGGCTAGGTCCAGGAGTGCCATGGTGCCGTACCGTCCCCGTGTAGAAAGCTTCATTCTAATATCTCCATTGTTGACTAAAGTAATTATATTAGTCTATTTTAATACCGGTAGAATGTTTTGTCAAATTTTTGGCTGGATTATAGATGTGGGGCGTTTAAGCAGAGTGGATAAAGTGGTATCATAAGGCAACAGACTGGACGGAGGCGTTAAATTGCAGATAAAGCTGAATTTTTTAGGTGCAGCCCGTAATGTAACCGGTTCACGGTGTCTGCTGGAGACTAACAATACCAGGGTTCTGGTGGACTGCGGACTCTATCAGGAAAGGGAGTTCAAGAGCCGCAACTGGGAGCCTTTCCGTGTTCCTCCCGCTACTCTGGATGCAGTGCTGCTGACCCATGCTCATCTTGACCATTGTGGTCTGCTTCCCAAGCTGGTTCGTGATGGCTTCCGGGGCAAGATTTACTGCACGGAGGCTACTGCTGAGATTGTTCGAATCATGCTTCTGGATTCCGCCAAGTTGCAGCAAGAGGATGCTGAATTTAAAAGTAAGAGGCATCAGCGGGAGGGTAGAAAAGGTCCTTTCTCGGAGATTCCTCTCTATACTGTTGATGATGCTGAGGCTGTTTTCCCTCTGTTTGAAACGAGAAAATACGGGGAGACTTTTCATATTGGTGACGGGGTTGAGGTTGCGTTTTATGATGCCGGTCACGTTCTGGGCTCATCCATGATACAGGTTGTGGTCAGGCAGGGGGAAGAGAAAAGGACGGTTCTCTTTTCCGGTGACGTTGGTCGGCGAAACCGACCGATACTGCGAGACCCGACTATCTTTGAAGAAGCAGATTATGTGCTGGTTGAGTCCACCTACGGGGACAGGCTGCACCAGAAGCCGGTGGATATCGGTGAAAGTCTCGCCGAGGTTATAAACTCGACGCAGAGAGCCGGCGGGAATATACTTGTGCCCAGCTTTGCCCTGGAGCGGGCGCAGGAAATCATGTACTGTCTGAACGAGTTGCTCCTTGAAAACCGAATTCCACATCTGATGGTCTTCCTTGATAGCCCGATGGCTAATAGTATCACGGAGGTGTTTGAGCAACATCCTGAATTATATGACCGTGAAATGACCGAACTGATGCGCCAGAAAAAGTCCCCGTTTGATTTCCCGGGCCTGGAGATGGTACGGACAGTGGATGAGTCAAAAGCGATTAATCACATAAAGGGAACGACAATGATAATAGCTGGCTCCGGTATGTGTACCGGGGGCAGGATAAAGCACCACCTGGTGACCAATATTACCCGGCGGGAAAGCACGGTACTCTTCGTGGGGTATCAGGCAGTCGGCACATTGGGCAGAAGCATTGTTGAGGGTGCTAGAAAAGTAAGGATACTGGGGCAGCGTTATCCGGTGCGGGCAAGAATAGCACAGCTCCACGGTTTTTCCGCCCATGCCGACCGGGATGGGCTTTTCCGATGGCTCTCCGGCTTGAAAAAGGCTCCAAGACAGCTGTTTGTCGTTCACGGGGAGGCTGAATCAGCCCAGCGGTTCGGCGATTTCCTGAGAGAGAAAACCGGCTGGCAGATATCGGTTCCAGAATATGGCAGTGAGGTAGTCCTAGGCTAGTCAGTTAATCGTATTCTGATAAAAAATAGTATAATATACTTAATCGGTTCGGGGGGTGTTGTTATGTGGCAATGGTTTACCACTAATGGCGTGTGGATTATTATTTCCGCGGGTTTTGTCCTGGTCCTTCTACTTTTTATCAGGGAGCGCATCTGCAATAAAGTTCTAAGTGCAGTACCAGAAGAGCGGCAAAAAAGCACACAGAGAAATATGACCTTTATCTTTTGGTCTATTGAGGGAATCTCGTTAGTAATAATAGCCTTGGCATTCGTGGCTATCACATTATCTCGTACAGGCATCTATGGAATAATAACTCCAGAGACCATACAGAAATGGTTTCTGGAGAGTGGCACCAGCATTCTCATCTTACTGGTGGTGGGCATTGGGTTGTGGTATGCCTGGAAGAGATTTCTTCCGCCTCTTTTAAGGCAAGCTATGGCCAAACCCGGGCGGGGAGAAAGCCGGGAAGGCATGAAGAGGAGAAGAGATACCCTTCAGGGTGTCTTTATGAGTTTGGGGAAGATTATTATTATCCTGTTGGTCACCTTCATGGTCCTGTCTGAGATGAATGTAAATATTGGGCCGATTCTGGCTGGTCTCGGTATCGTTGGCATAGCTGTTGGTTTCGGCGCCCAGTACATGATAAGGGACCTTATTGCCGGTGTCTTCATCCTTCTGGAAAACCAGTACCGGGTAGGGGATGTAGCCAAGGTGGCCGATATCTGGGGGACGGTGGAAGAAGTAAATCTCAGGAAGACGGTGATGCGTGACCTGGATGGCGCCGTCCATCATATCCCCAACGGTGAAATCAGGGTAGCCAGCAACTATAGTCGGCACTTTGCCCGCGTTCATCTGGATGTGCCGGTAGCCTATGGCACTGACCTTGACTTTGCCATAGAGGTGATAAACCGCGTTTGCCGGGAGATGGCTGAAGATGAAAAGTGGAGCAAGCTGTTTAGAACGGTACCCAAAGTACTGGGTGTTAATAACTTCGGTAACTCCGGGATAGACATCAAAATTTTAGGTGATGTTAAGCCGTTGGAGCAGTGGGGAATAACAAGGGAGTTGAGGCTTCGCCTGAAAAGGACATTTGATGCTGAGGGTATAGAAATACCCTGGCCTCATACCAAGGTATATTTTGGCAATTCACCGCCCAGGAATCCGGCGTAGTGTGGCAGTAGTTTCTATCGTTTAAGTAGTGCCACTTGTAATAGGGGCACGTGTTTCCTGCTGCAGTTTTATGGACAGGCACCAGCGTGTTTTAATTAGAGAGAGTTCCCACTACTGCTTCCGGGGTGGTTGTTTTTTCATGTGTTCGATGTAGCCGAGGAGTTTTTC
>DATKWF010000073.1:0-10065 GCA_035529715.1 Dehalococcoidales bacterium
TCCCTCTAAAACTCCCTATTAAATGTACCTGGAGACTTCGTCCCCCCTTTCAATATTCCTCCCCCTCTCCTGGAGCATAAAGTCATTGCGAGGAGCGGAGCGACGAAGCAAACCAGAAGATAAAGACAAGATTGCTTCGCCTTCGGCTCGCAATGACATGTCAGGCAGAAGGAGGGGATAAAGGGGGAAGGGGTTACTAAATAAATTAAGGGGGTGAGGTTAAGAGATAATCCCGGTACAGTGTCTTGACAATGGAATGTATCTCCACTAAACTCAAAATAAGAGCGGATTGAAGTTGCGGGCTGACTAGCTTAGGAGTTTACCTTATATGTGCTGGCATGCGGAAAGAATTCGCGGTCTTTTTATCATTTCCGCCCCTTGTTGCAATCTCTTTCCCCATTCCTTCCTTTCTAATCCGTGGTTACTTCAGAATGCCTCTTGCCAACGGAGGAAGGTAAATTATGGTTAAGTTTTCTTTTATCCCCAGGGAGACCAAATTCTTTGACCTCTTTGAGGAGAGTGCTCACAATATGGTGAAGATATCTCAGGCACTGAGCGATATGATTAACACCTGGGAGGTCATCGAGGGAAGGGTGGCGGAGATAACGGAGCTGGAGCACACGGGAGACACCATTACCCATCGGATTATAGCGCAGTTACACCGTACCTTTGTCACCCCTTTTGATAGGGAGGACATTGCCCTGCTGGCCCATACTATGGATGATGTCACCGACCTGATTCATGCGGCGGCGGATGCCATGCTTATCTACAAGATAGACAATCCCAGCCAGCGAGCTCAGGAACTAGCCGATATTATATTAAAGGCGACAGTTGAGATAGAAAAGGCCGTTCGCGGGCTGCGCCGCCGTAGCGAGTTGAAGAAGATTCTTGAGCAGTGTGTGGAGATTAACCGGCTGGAGAACATGGCTGACAGGGCATTCCGCGCAGCGATGGCTGAGCTTTTTGATGATACGGTGGACATTGCTCAGGTGATTAAATGGCGTGAGATTTACGAGCACATGGAGGGCGCAACCGACAGGTGTGAGGATGTTGCCAATGTCCTGGAAGGGGTAGCGCTCAAACATGCCTGATTCCTCTTTGGGAATCCTGATTCTCATTATTGTTCTGGCAGTGGGCTTTGGCATAGTTAACGGTTTCAATGACGCCGCCAATGCCATCGCCGCGGCTATTAGTACCCGTGCTCTTTCCCCGCGCAGTGCTCTCATGGTAGCTGCCGTAGCCAATTTTGCCGGTGCCGCCACCGGCACTGCAGTTGCCCACACCATCGGCAAGGGGATTCTGGTTCAGGAAGCAATCTCATATCCGGTGGTGATTGCCGCCTTAGCCTCAATTATAATCTGGGGGACTTTAGCCACTTACTGGGGCCTGCCAATAAGTCTGCATCACGGGTTTATTGCCGGGCTGGCTGCCGCCGGGCTGGCAGTGGCGGGTAGTCAAGCGGTGGTCTGGAACGTCATGTATCGTATCCTTGCAGCAGTAGTTATCGCCCCTTCGCTTGGCTTTGCCGGTGGCTTTGTGATAATGGTCGGTCTGTACTGGGTGTTTCGCCGGAGTGCCCCGGACAAGATGCGAAGATCGTTCAGCAAACTGCAATTTTTAAGTACTGCCTTTATGGCTTATAGCCACGGTAAGAATGACGGCCAGATGCCTATAGGTGTCATCACTATGGCGCTGGTGATTTTTTACAATGACACCGGACTATGGGACCGTCTCTCGGTACTGGATCCCGACCTGTGGTGGGTGATAGTTGTATCGGCCTTATCCATCAGTGCCGGTACGGCTATGGGCGGCTGGCGGGTTATTAAAACAATAGGAATGAGAGTTTTTACACTCAGGCCGGTTCACGGCTTTGCCACCCACGCCTCAGCGGCTACCGTTATTGAGGTTGCCTCGCACTTCGGTATACCGGTAAGCACTACCCATTGTGTGAGTACCGCGGTTATGGGGGTGGGTTCTACAAAACGGTTTTCGGCAGTGCGCTGGGGAATAGCCGGTAATATTGTGACTGCCTGGGTATTGACCTTTCCTATTTGTGGGGTGCTGGGCTATCTATTTGTCTGGTTGTTCAAACCATTTTTCTAGATTTATAGAGTAATTTCTCTCCGGGCTACGCGGCACTTCTCGGCGGTAACAATAGACTGAATTTCGGATACCGCCCGGTCAATATCACCCTGCCGATTGAATACTACATAGTCAAACGAGGATAGCTGCTTTATTTCTTTCTCTGCCGTTTTGATGCGCAGAGCCAAATCAATGGGTGTTTCAGTGTGTCGCTGCTTGAGCCTCTGCTTGAGTTCTGCCATTGACGGCGGCACCAGGAAGATAAAGACCGCCCCGGGTAATATTTTTCTTATGGTAGCGGCTCCCTGAATATCAACCTTTACTACGGTATCCTGCCCGGCGTCCAGCGCCTGCTTAATCGGCTTCCTGGGCACACCATACCAGTTGCCATAGACGCTGGCATATTCCAACAACTCGTTACGTTCAATCATTTCCTGGAATTTTTCCGCCGAGACAAAGTGGTAGTCTACATTATTTGTCTCAGCGGGTCGCTGGGGACGCGTGGTTAGCGTGGTAACGTATTTAAGAGGACAGTCAGATTCCCTCATTCTGGTTAAAATTGCGTCTTTGCCGGCTCCGGAGGGACCGGAAAGTACTATGAGTAGCGGTTTTGCCGGCGGAGTGATTGGAAATAGGTGTTCACGGCTCATCTTTTTCGTCGCTTTGCTCCAGTTTCAGCACCGGGCTAACTCGACTTGCCTGTAGCCTGCCGGTTATAGTCTCTGGGGCAAGAGCTGCCAGAATAGTATGCCCGCTATCAATGAAAATGACCGCCTTGGTCCTTCTGCCATTGGTCATATCAATAAGTTGTCCTTTTTTTCTACCTTCCTGAATAGTGCGCTTGGTGGGTGCCGAGTTTGGTGAAGCCATAGCAATAACCCTGTTCATGGCCAGTATATTACCAAATCCAATATGAACCAATTCTATACCCATTATTATCACCTCAAAAGATTATTATGAAGCCATCATCAGGCGTAGCCACCAACCGCGCCAAGTCACGCTTAGCGTATCGGCGGGCTGAGGTTTAAGTAGCTCTCCCCAATAAGCTATCACTTGCCTCAGGTGTTGTCAAGGGTAGGGAGGCGTATATATACAAAAAATTCCATTTCTCTTCAACTCTCCTGCGGTATCTCTCTTTTTAAGCAAAGAAGTGGTCTTTTCCTGTGACGGGAATTGTGTTAAAATTAACCCTGGTTGTAATTTTCATTTGGTTTATGCTATTATAAGTTTGTCTTTAATACCGATGTATCAGTTGGAGAGAGCCTCCTGGTGGTTAGAGCGGGGTGGCACCACCCGTTCCCATCCCGAACACGGAAGTGAAACACCCCAGCACAGACGATACTGAGGGGGCAACCCCTTGTGGAAAATATGTCACTGCCAGGGGGCTTTTTGACCTTTACTATTAGTTGCTCTATACTTTAAGTAGTGATGGCGTTTACGAGGTAGGCAGGCCGTGGAGGAAGAATGGCCAGCAGATTTGAAAAATTCTCAGAGAGAGCACGCCGGGTTCTTACCATAGCCCAGGAAGAAGCACGCCAGCTCAACCATAACTATATTGGCACCGAACATATTTTGCTTGGTCTGGTGCGTGAGGAAGAGGGAGTGGCGGCTAAGGTGCTCATCAACCTGGGTGTAGCCTTGAGTAAGGTGCGGTCGGCGGTGGAATTTATCATTGGTCGCGGTGAGAAAGCCAGTACCAATGAGACCGGACTTACTCCCAGGGCCAAGCGGGTAATTGAACTGGCTATAGATGAAGCACGTAACCTGGGGCATAATTATATTGGCACCGAGCATCTTCTGCTGGGACTGCTGCGTGAGGGGGAGGGGGTAGCTGCCGGCGTGTTAGATAGCCTCGGGATTACCCTGGAACGGGTGCGTGCTGAAGCCACCAATGTTCTCAGCCAGGGTGCGCCCGCCAGAGCCAAGCTTGCCCGCAGCACCAGCCGTACGCCGGCTCTGGACCAGTTAGGCATCGACATAACGACGAAAGCCCGGGAAGGTAAGCTTGACCCGGTTATCGGGCGAGTTAAAGAAATCGAGCGAGTAGTTCAAATTCTCAGCCGTCGGACAAAGAATAATCCAGCGCTTATTGGTGAACCAGGCGTGGGCAAGACGGCAATTGTTGAAGGCCTGGCTCATCGAATCATCACCGGTGATGTCCCTGAGACCCTGGAGAATAAGCGGTTAATAGCACTGGATATGGGGGCACTGGTCGCCGGGACAAAGTACCGGGGCGAGTTTGAAGAGCGGGTCAAGAAAATTATTGACGAGGTAAGAACGGCAGGAAACTGCGTGCTCTTTATTGATGAGTTCCACACCATGGTCGGCGCCGGAGCCGCTGAGGGGGCGGTTGACGCAGCCAACCTCCTTAAACCATCATTAGCGCGGGGGGAACTGCAATGCATTGGCGCTACCACCCTTGATGATTACCGCAAGCACGTGGAGCGGGACGCAGCTCTGGAGCGCCGCTTCCAACCAGTCCTGGTAGAAGAGCCTTCCGTAGAGGAAACGCTGGATATTCTGCGGGGGATTAAAGAGCGCTATGAGGAGCATCACAAGCTGAAAATAAGCGATGAGGCATTAGATGCAGCAGCCAAGTTAGCTGCAAGATATATCCCCGACCGTTTTCTGCCCGATAAGGCTATTGACCTGGTTGATGAGGCAGCGTCAAGAGTAAGGATTGGATACCGCACCATGCCTGCTGCCCTGAAGGAAGCCAAGCAGCTTGTGGGTATTGTGCGGAAGGAAAAGGATGCTGCCCTGGCTGCGCAGGAGTACGACCATGCCGCTGAACTGCGTGAGCGGGAGCTCCAACAGGAGGAAGCGATAAAGAAGATGGAAGAGGAGTGGCGGGCTGAGCTGGAGCAGCAGGAGGTGGTGGTAAAGGCAGAAGACATTGCTGAAGTGGTAAATATGTGGACAGGTATTCCGGTGGTGCAGTTAGCCGGCGATGAGACCAGCCGCCTGCTTAATATGGAAGAGGTGATGCACCACCGTATTATTGGCCAGGACGAGGCGATTAACACTATTGCCAAGGCGATAAGGCGAGCCCGGGCCGGTCTAAAGGACCCGAGGCGTCCGATTGGTAACTTCATCTTTCTCGGTCCGACCGGCGTTGGTAAGACCGAGCTGGTCAGAGCGCTTGCCGAGTTTATGTTTGGCGGCGAGGATACCTTAATCAGGCTTGACATGTCCGAGTTTATGGAGAAATTTGCCGTATCACGGCTGGTGGGGGCACCGCCAGGGTATGTTGGCTACGAGGAAGGCGGGCAGTTAACCGAGGCGGTGAGACGCAAGTCCTATGCCTGTGTACTTCTTGATGAGATTGAAAAGGCCCACCCCGATGTGTTCAACTTGCTGCTCCAGATATTTGATGACGGGCATTTAACCGATGCCAAGGGGCGCCGGGTTGATTTCCGCAACAGCATTATTATTATGACCAGCAATGTGGGTGCCGACCTCATCAGGAAAGGCACTACCATCGGCTTTGCCTCCCACACTAATGAGGTCAAAAGCCAGGAGCAGGCTTATGAGAAGATGAAGGAAAACCTGCTTGGCGAGTTGAAGAAGACTTTCCGGCCCGAGTTTCTCAACCGGGTTGACGGCGTGGTGGTGTTTCACTCCCTGACCAGGGAGCAAATACGAAAGATAGTTGATTTGATGCTGACTTCGGTAACGCAACAGCTGACCGAGAAGGGCGTAAAACTGGAAGTAACCGAAGCCGCCAAAGATTTCCTGGGCGAAAAGGGATATGACGAGGTCTTCGGGGCACGACCACTGCGCCGGGTGATCCAGAATATGGTTGAAGATAAGCTTTCCGAAGATTTACTCCGCGGCAAGTTCCAGTCAGGTGACACGGTTGTCGTTGATGTGGAGAAGGAAGAGATTGTAGTCCACCCAGCCCCGGTAGAAGCCTTGATGGGTGACGACAAATAATATATAATGACAACCGGGCTGGTTTTGTGTAATATAAGGGCGGTGGAAGACTGTAAGGGTTAACTAACCGCCCTTTTCATAAATAAAAGTCATCCAATAATTCTTCAGTAAGAGAAGTAAGAGAAATAAAGGCAGGCTGTGAAATGGCAGTAGATTGGGGTTTTGCGGGACAAGTGGGCGGCATGGGCTTTGGCATGGTTTTTGTCTTGCTAGTTATTCTAGCCGTAGTCATATGGCTAACCGGGCTGGTGATTATTAAGACCAGCACCAGTAAGGATAAAACTAATAATACACAGAAAGGAGCTTAAAATTGGCACAGGAGACTATAGAAGTTCCCATAACTGGTAAAATTTTAGAAGTAAGTGTGAAATTAGGGGATGCGGTTAAGGAGGGGGATGTAATCTGTTTGCTGGAGTCAATGAAGATGGAGAACCCTATACTGGCTCCGGTGAGTGGCACTATTGCGAAATTAGAGGTTGTTGTTGATCAGACGGTCAAGCCAGGCAATATAGTCGCTGTTATTGAATATTAGAAGGTTGGAGATTCGTGTTCGGTCTTTTTGAAACCGGGTTTCAGGTTTTCTACTGGGGCAATCTGTTAATGCTCATCATTGGAGGGACTCTAATCTTCTTAGGCATTGCCAAGAAGATGGAGCCCCTTTTATTAGTGCCGATAGGCTTTGGCATAATGCTGATTAACCTTCCCCTTGGCGGCCTGATGGACTATGAGCTGGATATCAGAAACACTACGGAAGTGCCAGCCACGGTAGTCAGTATGGAGGTAGGTGGGCTCGACAAGTTCAATGAAGGCGATGTCATCTTAAAGCTGGACTCAGGTGAGGTTCTAGCGCCAATTCATGGCCGAATCAAGGAGTTCAACGTTTCACCGGGTCAGGAAGTTGAGCCGGGCGAGATAGTGGCGGTAATGCTTACCAGTGCCCAGACTCCTTTACCGACCAGGCCGGTAGGGTTACTCTCCAGGGTATTCCAGTTTGGCATAATGTGGCAGATTATACCGCCGCTCATCTTTCTCTGCCTGGGGGCATTGACCGACTTTGGCCCGATGATAGCCAATCCCAAGACCCTGCTGCTCGGTGCGGCGGCTCAATTTGGCGTCTATTTTGCCTTTTTTGCCGCTTTAGCCACCAATTTCTTTATGCTGGACGGGTTCACCATAGCCGAGGCAGCCTCCATCGGCATAATTGGAGGTGCCGAAGGACCAACTACAATCTATGTTACCTCGCTTCTGGCGCCTCATATAATCGGGGCTACCGCTGTTGCCTGTTATTCTTACATGGCGCTGGTGCCTATTATCCAGCCGCCAATAATAAAGTTGCTTACCACCAAAAAAGAGCGGGCTATCTACATGAAACCACAGCTGCGTGAAGTCTCACAGCTGGAGAAAATTCTGTTCCCCGTAGTTTCAGCGGTGATTGTAATCCTGTTTGTCCCCATGTCAGCCCCGCTTATCGGCTGCTTCATGGTGGGGAACCTATTTATGACCTGCGGCGTTACCGACAGGCTGAGTAAAACAGCGCAGACGGCATTTATAGATATGCTGACCATTTTCCTGACGCTGGCTATAGGCGCTACCATGAGCGCAGAGAACTTCCTGCTGCCCAAGACATTGATGGTACTGGTGCTGGGAGTCGTAGCTTTCGGTACCGCTACTGCCGCCGGTGTTTTGATGGCTAAGCTGATGAACCTCTTTTCCAAGGAAAAGATTAACCCGATGATAGGTGCTGCCGGTGTTTCCGCAGTACCCATGGCGGCCAGGGTGGTGCAGGTAATGGGGCAGAAGGCAAACCCGAGAAACTTCCTCCTGATGCACGCTATGGGGCCTAATGTGGCCGGGGCTATCGGGGCGGCGATTGCCGGGGGCGTCTTCCTGGGCATGATTGGCTGATATATTACCTGAGCCACTTCAAATATCAAAATAATCTGTTTATTTCAAACCCCTATTTATCTGGTAATCTACCTCCTTTGGTTATTAAATAGGTGACCCTATCCCCCTTTGTCCCCCTTCCCTTGTTATTGGTTAAGGGAAGGGGGAAAGTAGAAAAAGAGGGGCTTCGCCCCTCTTAGACACCCTATGAAATTTATCTGGGGATTTCGTCCCTCTTAGACACCCTGTGAAATATATCCGGAGACTTCGTCCATCTAAAACTCCCTTACCTGCTATCCCAAACTAACGGAGAGTAGAAGAGGGGCTGACGCCCCTTCAGGCTTCCCCAGGGTGTAGTTAATGGGGGGCTTTGTCTCTCTTACATATAATTCCCCCTTTCCTGGAGCACAAAAGTCATTGCGAGGAGCGGAGCGACGAAGCAACCCAAAAGATAAAGATAAGATTGCTTCGCCTTCGGCTCGCAATGACATGTCAGGCAGAAGGAGAGGGGGACACAGGGGGCGAGGTAGATAAAAACTTACCGGGGGACAGGTTAAAAATTCTGTCCAAGATACCCTTGCCTTATTGCTTAAAATCGGGTAAAGTCTGTCTGTGAGCAAGAAGTCAGATAAGAAGACTGTCTTCGTCTGCCAGCAGTGCGGCAAGGAGAGCCTGAAATGGCTGGGGCGTTGCCCCGACTGCCAGCAGTGGAATACCTTCGTGGAGACAGCCGTATCTGTCCCGGTTCCCTCATCCCGCTCCCGTTCCCCGGTCAGCTCACCGCAGGAACTATCTCAGGTAACCATTGAGTCGGCAGACCGCTTTCCACTTTCCCTGAACGAGTTCAGTCGAGTGCTTGGCGGCGGGCTGGTCTCCGGCTCCCTGGTGCTGATTGCCGGCGATCCCGGAATTGGTAAATCCACCCTCCTGCTGCAGGCGTCTGCCTCGGTGGCGGAGAGCAGGGGTGGCAATGTGGTGTATGTTTCCGGAGAAGAGACACTGCGCCAGATTAAGCTCAGAGCAGAGCGTCTGGGAGTAAAGGGTGAGGGTCTATATCTCCTGGCGGAGACTGACATTGAGGCTATCCTGAGTCAGATTGAGCAGCTATCCCCGAGCCTGGTGGTCATTGACTCTATTCAAACTGTTAATATCCCTGAACTGGATGCCACCCCGGGCAGCATAACCCAGGTGCGGGAGTGCACGCTACGACTTATGCAATGGGCAAAGGCCGGTGCCGTGCCCATATTTATTGCCGGGCACGTGACCAAGGACGGGGCGATTGCCGGTCCGCGGGTCCTGGAGCATATTGTTGACGTGGTGCTTTACCTCGAGGGCGAGCCTTTCAGCGCCTACCGCTTGCTGCGCTGCGTGAAGAACCGTTATGGCTCCACCAACGAGGTAGGCGTCTTTGAGATGAAGGGGCAGGGACTGGTTGAGGTAGATAATCCATCAAGGGCGTTTCTATCGCAGCGGGGGGTTGAGGCTATGGGCTCAGCGGTGGTGCCTACCCTTGAGGGGAGCCGACCCCTGCTGGTGGAGATTCAAGCCCTGACCACTCCCACCAGCTTTGGCTTGCCACGGCGTACCGCCAACGGCGTTGACTTCAACCGGCTGCTGCTGATTACGGCGGTGCTGACCAAGCGGGTCGGCTTGAGGCTGGGTAACCAGGATATTATCGTTAATGTTACCAGCGGACTTAAGATTGGTGAGCCGGCGGCTGACCTGGGCATTGCCCTGGCGATTGCTTCCAGCTTCCGTGACATGGGAGTTGACCCTGACCTGATGGCGGTGGGTGAGGTGGGGCTGAGCGGCGAACTGAGAGCCGTTCCCCAACTGGACAGAAGAGTAGATGAAGCTGCCAGGCTGGGCTTCAAGCGCTGCCTGGTGCCCAGAGCCGGCGCCAGGGTCAGCTCCAAAGATATTGAGCTTATTCCGGTCAGCACACTGCGGGAGGCGGTGGGGGTGGGGCTGGTAAAAGGTAAGGCTAGAACCGAAGGGGACTAACCTGTTTTAACCCTCTGGCTGTAGAGAGCAGACACCAGTTGTTGGGATAAGACAGATAAAGCGAAGAGACTCGTTGCCGTTATTAACGAAGTTGTGCTTCTCATCGGCAGGGATAAAGACAACACTATCTCCGGCTATCAGGGTTTCTTTCTGCTCACT
>DATKWF010000074.1:0-10704 GCA_035529715.1 Dehalococcoidales bacterium
GCCACCGACTCCAAGAGACGCTGCCTGGCGCCAGTCTTGCGGGGGAGAAAGCCAATGTATAGAAATCTGTCCGTAGGCAGTCCAGAAATGACAAGTGCCGTGATAATGGCAGAAGGTCCGGGAACAGGAACAACCGGGATACCTTGCTGGCTGGCTGCCATAATCAGTTCATAGCCGGGGTCTGACATTCCCGGCATACCGGCCTCAGAGACAAGAGCCATATCTTCTTCCTCAAGGCAGCTTAAAAGATAATCCAGTTTACTCTGCTTATTGTGCTCGTGATAGCTTGTCATCGGGGTTTTAATATCATAGGTAGCAAGAAGTCGTTTTGTCTTGCGCGTATCTTCGGCAGCGATGAGCTTTACCTCGCTCAGGACGCAAAGCGCACGCTGGGAAATATCACCCAGGTTACCAATGGGGGTAGCCACAACATAAAGAACCGGCATCGTCGTTTATCTTCCTCAACTTAATCATTATAGCCTACACTTCATCACCTGTCTAGCTTTGAAGTTGTTTAACAGCCTATCCCCCTTTATCCCCCTTCCCTTATCAAGGGAAGGGGGAGTGTAGGTAAGAGAGGGGCTTTGCCCCTCTCTAAAATCTCTCTCTTCTTGTTTTCACAAAGAAAGTAATGATGGAGAGTCAAAGAGAGGCGAAGCCTCTCTTACATACTGTTCCCCCTCTCCTTGCCAAGGAGAGGGGGATTAAGGGGGTGAGGTTGCTCCCTCCCAAATAAAAACCTGAATGGAGTGAAGTCAACAAGCGATCGAACTAAAATTTCTTGACTTTATCCCCTGGATTCTGCTATATTTCTTACTCAAAAGAGCGGTGAATGGAATGACTAATCATCAGTTTAAACAATTGCGGCGTGCTTACGGGTTTGACGAAGTGGCCATAGTGCCCGGAGATGTAACCATTAATCCAGACCAGACAAATCTTGATTTCAAGATAGAGAATTTTGTCTTTTCTATTCCAATTATAGCTTCAGCAATGGATGCGGTGACCGATGTTAATTTCTCTATCATGATGAGCAAGATGGGGGGACTTGCTGTTCTATATCTGGAGGGAGTACAGGCACGGTACGATAATCCCGCTGAAGCATTGTCGGCAATTGCTCAGGCAACGGATGCTGAAGTTACTGCCCTGTTGCAGAAAATTTACTCCCAGCCGATTAAAGAGAATCTCATCGGGGAGCGAGTACAAGCGATTAAAAAAGGGGGAGGTGTTTGTGCGGTGGCAGCGACGCCAGCCAATACCAAGCTCTTCGCTCCCGTAGCTACTGAGGCTGGGGCTGATATTTTTGTGGTGCAGTCCACGGTTACCACCGCCCGGCATATATCCAAGAGCTACCGGGGGCTTATTTTCTCCGAGCTCTGTAAGTCAATGTCCGTGCCGGTGGTGGTGGGCAACTGCGTGAGCTATGGTGCCTGTCTGGAACTGATGAAAGCGGGAATCTCCGGTGTTTTGGTGGGGGTGGGGCCGGGTGCAGCCTGCACCACCAGGGAGGTTCTTGGTGTGGGTGTTCCCCAGATAACGGCTACCATTGACTGTGCGGCGGCTAGAGACGAATACCTCCGCGAGTCGGGCAGATACGTGCCGATTATTACTGACGGTGGTTTTCGTAAAGGTGGAGACATCTGCAAAACACTTGCTGCCGGGGCTGATGCCGTGATGCTGGGCTCCATTTTGGCTCAGGCCAAAGAGGCACCGGGGCTGGGTTATCACTGGGGTATGGCCAACCCACACCCGGCACTACCCAGAGGCACCCGGATAAAGGTTGGCAGCGCTGGTACACTGGAGCAGATTCTTTTTGGGCCTACTTCGGTTACTGATGGCAGTCAGAACCTTGTCGGGGCTATCCGCACGGCGATGGGTGTCTGTGGGGCGTCTACCGTTCGGGAAATGCACCAGGCAGAGATGGTGATTGCGCCGACGATTACGACTGAGGGTAAGTCGTGGCAAATGGCGCGGTCTTCACGCTGATGTTGATATAAGTAACCCCGGGTTCATCTGGTCTGTAAAGTTACTCTTCTTCCTCTTCTTCCTCTTCTTCAATTACCGTGCTCGTTTCCTCAGTGATATGAGGTAGCAGAGCCTCTACCTTCCCCGGCTTGCGTGCCGGGAAGGTCAGTTTATCAATTTGCTGGCGTAGCTCTACAAGTCTTGCCGCAGGCTCCCTTGCTCCTATCTCTACCACCACACCGTCTATCCCCGATTTCCAGAGAAGTTGAAGTTCATTAGCGCTCACCTTTGTTGGTATGGTGGCCAATAAGGGTTTGTTCAGTAAATTGGCAAAGCGCTGATAGAGCATGAGGCGGTGCCAGGTAAGGGAAGGTTTTTCTCCCGGTTCACCAATAATAAATACCGCATCTATGGGCAGTTCATTGCCCGTCTTCAGCAGTCCTTCATTTAGTGATGCTTCTACCTGCAGAATTTTACCTATTTTATCAGCACCCTGAGTTATGGCTAGTGTGGCATTAGCCGGGAAGACCACAAAATCGCAGCCAGCCTTCACCATTGGTTCAATTCCTCTCCTGCTGATATTCTCCAACCACAAGCCCCAGGGAATGCTGGAAAAGGCTTGGGCAATTTTCTGCTGGGTTCCACTGAATTTGGTAATTAGCACTGCATCGGCACCGGTAACACTGCTTGGCTGAGTCAGGCTGGCAATGAGTAGTGGTTTCAGCCTCGCTGGGGATGGCTGGACTGCCCTGAATCCCATTGGCTGAGGTACGGCTTTGGTTGCCTGATTTAGCTTGTCTATCAGCTTGCTCATTCGTTCACCGTGAATCAAAGACTAGATATCTGGTCTTAATTGTCTTTGATTTAGTATAGCACAAAGTTAAATTGCTGATAAAAACTCCATGGCTAAGGGCGAGGGATTTTAACAGAATTTAAATGCTGACTTTATGGGCAATTAATACTGGTAGCTTAGCATGAGAGTAGCTGAAACAAACGAGGAGGAAAGGAAAATAAAAATGTGGGGGCTACTGGTGCTGTTAGTCTGCTTTCTGACCATATATGCACCGATAGAGCTGAGCCGGGTGATATTTAGATGGGGTTTGACCTCTGAATTCATATTTGAACTCATCTTCATATGGCTGTTTTATGGCTTGGCTATCCTGATCGTTCCGTTGATAGTCCAGAGGAGTACCAGGCGGAAGCGCGTTAATAAAGGGAGGGAATAAGCGTGATAAGAACTGTTATTATACTTCAAAATGGTATGGTCATGGTGTTTGATGGCGAGGGTGAGCAGATGCCTGAGTATCAGGGACAATATGAGAGGATGAGGGAAGATATTCTGAGCGATGCTCCACCAGAGGCGGTGTTTGCCTGCTGGTTCAATGGTAACGCTGAACCGGATATGATATTAAGAGAGGGATGGTAGCCGTAAAAATGGTGCATTATGAGCAGATGAGCAATATGCTGACTACAGGTCAGGTGGCTTGCCTTCTTAAGGTACATCCCGGTACCGTGAGATGGTGGAATGACCACGAAATAATCAAGGCGTACCGCATCGGCCCAAGAGGGGAGAGGAGATTTCGGCGGGCTGATATTGCCGTTTTCTTCCTGGAGAGAGCTGTTCAAAAATACCTGAAGGGGAGATAGTAAGGACAGCGCCTTTATTTAGCATTCATCCGACTCTGTTTCTTTTTCGGTCTTGCTCTCTTTTTGCGCTTCTAACTTAGCCAGGCACTCCTGGCATATGCCGTGAGTGACTTTTTCTTTACCTGCACCCTCTTTTTCGCCCAAGTCTTTCCCGCACCACGCACACACAATCCTCATTTCTTTTTACCCTTTTTATTTAACTTTTTGCTTTATACATTTCCATTTTTGGGGAGTTGGTGTAAATTTGCCGTAAAAATGATGTTAAAATTTTATTAAAATCGGAAGCACACGAAGGGGCGAACTGGTTAGATGTCGTTAATGTCTATTGACAAATTTTTGGACATCATAATACAATTGGCATATATATAACATCTGGAAAGTGGTCTGAGCGTAAAGTAGATGAGACGGGAAATTTATCTGAGAATTCAGGGTGCTTTGAGGCATGGACAGGAGTTCATGGGCGGCACGCAGGGAGGTAATAATGACTAAGACAGTAGAAGTGACCGATAATTCACCTTTATTGGCTCTCAGTGAGTGCAAGAGAACAGAGGAAAGACTGCGGGGGAGTGAGAACCGCTACCGTCTGGTTGCTGAGAATGCGGCAGATGCCATTTGGACAGTGGGCATAAACATGCAGCCTACCTACTTCAGTCCTTCTATTGCCCGACTACTGGGCTACAGCGTTGAGGAAGCTATGGTCAGGACAATGGAAGAAGTCTTTACCCCTGATTCCTTTGAGCTTGCCATGAAGGTCCTTGCCGAAGAAATGGCCATAGAAAAGACAGAACAGAAGGACCCGTCCAGGTCACGAACCCTGGAGTTTGAGTTGAAACGTAAGGACGGTTCTATAGTCCCGGTTGAGATTAAACATAGTTTCCTGCGTGGGCCTGATGGGCAACCCGTTGAGATTTTGGCGATTGCCCGTGACATCACCGAGCGCAAGCGGGTGGAGGAGGCACTGATAGAGAGTGAACAGAAGACACGGACTTTTATGGATAGTGTCACTGATCTCTTTGTTATCGCAGGCAGGAATGAAAACATTCTTTACGTGAACGAAGCGATGGTGAGGACGCTAGGATATTCTAAAGAAGCATTGCTTGGAATGAATATTTCTGAACTCCTGAGTGAAGAGTCCAAGGCTAATTTCATACCTAAAGTAAAGGAATTAGTTGCAACAGGGAAAATTACCACGGAGAACATGTGGTTAACCAAGGATGGTAAGAAAATTGTTGGTGAGCTAGTCGTTAATGCAATATACGATAGTGAAGGTAACTACTCTGGGAGTAGGGGAGTTTTTCGTGACATCACCGAGCGCAAGGCGGCCGAGGATAAGCTGCGGGAATCCGAGGAGAAGTATAGAAAGCTGTTTGAACTGTCACCGATTGGCATAACCACTCTGGACATGAAGGGTGTGATTACGGCGAGCAACCCGGCGGCTTACAAGGTAGGAGGCTATTCTGAAAACGAATTTGTGGGCAAGCACTTCTCCAGAATAGCACCCGTCAGGCTCAGGGATATCCCCAGGTATATGAAGGCTTTCGGTTCCATAGTAAGGGGGAAAGTCCCCAAGCCTTTTGATATGGCCTATCAGTGTAAGGACGGGACAACCGGCTGGACAGAGCTTTCTATAGCTTTGCTGGAGGCAGGCGGTAAGAAACTGGGCGTTCAGGTAATCCAGCGGGATGTCACCGAGCAAAGGTGGGCGGAGGAGGCGTTAAGGGAGTCGGAGGAAAGGTATCGCCATCTCTTTGACAACTTAGGTGATGCTGCATTTCTTGCTGATGCCGAAACAGGACTACTTATCGAAACCAACCAGCAAGGGGAATTAATGCTGGGAAGAAGCCGTGATGAAATCGTGGGTATGCACCAGTCGGAACTCCACCCACCGGGTCAAGCTGACAAATATAGGCAGAAATTTGATGCACATATTCAGCAAGGGCACGTTGCAGACTATGATGGTGAGGTCATTCGGAAGGATGGGACAATCGTCTCGGTGAGAATCAGCGCTTCGACCTTGACTATACGCGGTCATCAACTTATCTTGGGTCTCTTCCGTGACATAACCGAACCTAAGCGGGTGGAGGAGGCACTGCGGGCAGAAGAGCGGAACTTTCGTAATTCTCTGGGCGATTCCCCTTTAGGCATCCGTATTATTAATGCAGATGGAAACACCATTTATACTAATCAGGCTCTTCTGGACATTTATGGCTACAGCAGTATTGAAGAACTGAAAGCTGTCCCTGCCAGCGAACGCTATACTCCCGAAAGTTATGCCGAACAGCAGGAAAGGGTAAGAAAGAGGGAAGCTGGGGAGCCTGTTCCCGACCAATTTGAGCTGAACATTGTCCGCAAGGACGGCGAGATTCGGAACCTGGAGGTGTTTCACCGGGAGATACTTTGGGGTGGCGAGAGGCAATTTCAGTTAATATACTATGACATCACCGAACAAAAGCGAGCGCGGCAGCAGGTAGAACAGGCAGCACAGGAGTGGCGGTCAACTTTTGACGCCATTTCTGATTGGATTTCCATTTGTGATAAAGACTTCAAGATTATCAGGGTGAACAAGGCTTTTGCTGATGCTTTCGGGATGAAGCCCGCGCAGCTTATCGGTAAGCCCTGTTATGAAATATTCCATGGAACGAATGAACCCATATCCGACTGTCCCCTTAGAAAAGCGATTGAGACCAAAAGGTCAACTATGACGGAATTCTTTGAACCCCATCTCGGGATTCATCTTGAAGTATCGGCATCACCCATATTCAATGAGAAAGGTGAGGTGATAGCTTGCGTTCACGTTGTCAGGGACATAACCGAGCGCAAGCGGATGGAGGAGGAAGTCCTGGCGAAAAGCAGGCAGCTGGAGATGGCAAGTCGGGCAAAGTCCGAATTTCTGGCGCATATGTCCCATGAGTTGCGCACTCCTCTCAATGTCATTATTGGTTTCACCGAATTGATGCTGGATGGGGTGACGGGGAGGCTCAAGAAAGAGCAGAGGCAGTGTCTTAATGATGTTTTGAACAGCGGCCGGCACCTGCTGGGCTTGATTAGTGATGTTCTTGACCTGTCCAAGATAGAGTCGGGCAAGATGGAACTCCGCATGAAAAATATTGACCTGCCAGATATCATTGAATCGTTGCGAAGCCAGATAATGCCGGTAATCAGACCGCGAAAGCAGAAGCTTGAGCTTGATGTGGAAGGGGGGCTGCCACTGGTTTACGCTGATAAATCCAAGGTGAGGCAGGTGCTGCTAAATTTGCTGAGTAATGCCACTAAATTCACTCCTGATGGTGGTAAACTGAAGATTGAGGCGGTCAGTGAGGATGGCTGGTGCCGGGTCAGTGTAATTGATAGTGGCACTGGTATTAAGGAGGATGACCAGAAGAAGATATTTGAACCTTTTTCTCAGCTGGACAACAGTTCTTTAGCCAGGGAGGAGGGTGGCACCGGGCTGGGACTACCAATCACCAGGCAGATTGTAGACAGGCACGGCGGGCGAATTTGGGTTGAGAGTGAGTGCGGTAAAGGAAGTAGCTTTATCTTTACCCTGCCTCTGGCAACACACGGTCAGCCACATCCCAGGCGCAGAAATAAAGCCGCTGGGGAAGGGGGAAACGGGCGGTGAAAGGTAAGATACTGGTTGTAGAGGACAACCTGCTGAATATGAGGTTAATAGAGTTGTTACTCAGAGATGGTGGTTACACTTTACTCAAGGCAACCGATGGGGAAGAGGCGCTGGATGTAGCGGTGAGTGAGCAGCCCGACCTCATTCTGATGGATGTGCAATTGCCCAAGTTGAGTGGACTTGAGGCAACTAGGCAGCTGAAGCGGATGCCAGCCTTCAGCTGTATTCCCATCATTGCTGTTACTGCGTATGCGATGAAGGGGGACAAGGAGAAATTCATAGCGGCTGGTTTTGATGGCTGTTTGTCAAAGCCTGTTAACAGCCGTGAGTTGCATGAGGTGATTGCCGAAAAACTGGGGCAATGAATAGAATGACCACAGCATGAGTATAAAATAGTGCCGGACTTCTTACATCGGGCGTTTTTTAGAGCGGGTCAAGTTGTACTATGACTGCGACTTTTTTGTGATTTTTGGGGTTGCTTTTGTGACGCTGGTGTTAGACGACTCCTGCAAACTAAAATAAAAGCGCCTGTGGTGAAGAGACGATGGCAAATAGAATTCTTATAGTTGATGATGACCCGGCTTTTGCCAGATTAGTTGATAAGGTTCTTACCGAAAAAGGGTACGAAGTAGTCAAGGCAATGGATGGGCAGCAAGCCTTGCGTCTCCTGTTTGACCAAAAGCCGGTGCTGGTGCTTCTGGATGTGGTGATGCCGGGGATGGACGGCTGGCAGATTTGCCATCGTATCCGTGACCTCTCCGATATACCTATTATTATGCTAACCGGTCATCAAATGGGTGAGGAAGATATAGTACGCGGGCTTGACCATGGTGCCGACGACTATATCCTTAAGCCGGTGGGGAATAGGGAGCTGGTGGCGAGGGTGCGGGCAATATTGCGGCGTGCTGAGTTACCTCCATCCAAGAACGATGGGAAGGCGAGCATTTTTAGCGACGGTTTCCTCACTTTGGATATTGCTGAGCGGAAAGTAGTGGTGAAGGGAAAGCGGGTGAAATTAACCCCCATAGAATTTCGCCTGCTGGCATTCCTGCAGGGGAACGCTGGCCATATTCTTACTCACCAGCAGCTACTGGAAAAGGTGTGGGGATGGGAATATACTGATGACCTGGATTACGTGCGCATCTATATTTCGCATCTACGTCGCAAGATAGAACCAGAGCCCGCCACGCCCCGATATATTGTAACTGAACCTGGAGTCGGCTACTATTTCCAGAAGTCTAACTGATAGAACGCTTCTCTTCATGATTACCCCGCCTCAATTCTGGGTCGCATGACCGTTGCCTTTTGCTGAATTCTTGAATAGCTGATATAATTCTGGGAAAAGTCTAAAATCTTTTGTCTTGTTGGGAAGCTATGGCTGTCCAGGTGGAATCCCTGAAATCTATTGCCCACTTTTCCAACCTCAGCATTGCCGAGCTTGATTCAATCAGGAAGTTCATATTTGAAAAGACGGTGGAGGCGGGGGAGATAATTCTGTTTGAAGGTGAGCCGGCAAAGGCGTTATATTTTGTCATCTCCGGTGTGGTTAAAGTGTTCAAAACCTCGGCAGATGGCAAGGAACAGATACTTTACTTCGCGCGTCCTGGCGAATCCATCATTGATGTCCCTGCCTTTGATGGTGGCCCGAATCTGGTTAGTGCTGAGGCCACAAGACCGGTTGGTCTTTACGGCGTAAGGAAAGGCGACCTGGAGGCGGTTCTTCAGCAACACCCGCAGGTAGCCCTTAATACAATCCATGTTCTGTCGCGTAGGGTGGAGCATCTGGTATCACTGGTGGAAGATCTGTCCTTCAGGAATGTTACCAGCCGGGTAGCCAAGATACTCCTGGAGTATGCCGGTGACGGGACGGAGCGGAAGTCACGACTTACCCAGCAGGAGATGGCAGCCATGGCTGGCACCGTCCGGGAAATGATTGGCAGGTCGCTCAAAGTTCTGGAGAATGAAGGAACAATCAGGATGGACCGCCATCGCATCGTAATTACTAATAAGGAAACACTTAGAGAAATGGCGGGGGTAGCCGTTTGAGATAAAGGTCACAGACAGCTAAGTGGTTTTAGCTTAAGATGAATACGGATGGAGGCAAATGAAAATGGCGGAGATGCCGCTGGTAGATAAGGAAAAGTGTAACGGGTGCGGGTTGTGTATCAAAGTGTGCTATTGCCACGCTCTGGTGATGGTTGATAATGTTATAACTATTGTCGAAAGGGAGGAGTGTGAGTGGTGCACGGAGTGTGAAGCTGTTTGCCCCACTGGAGCTATAAGTTGCCCCTTTGAAATAGTTATTGAGGAGCACTAGCTGTAGCGAGTACCTCGTAACGTTTATTGCCTCTTCACTTTCTTCAGTTCCCTCTTTATATTCATTGGACTTTACCGGTATCTCCCCGCCATTTTGTCTGGAATGGGACAAAAGTCACATACAATAGTTACCCCCTGACCTAAAATAAATTTGACTAAAGGGTAAGGGGGTGCATGATGAGTCATAAGCTTAAAGAAGCACCTGAGAAACTGGAAACCGGGAACAAATGCCAGCACTACTGGATTATTGAAGACGCTAAAGGTAGTACCAGTCGGGGCGTATGCAAGTTGTGCGGTGAAGAGAGGAAATTTTACAATTCCTGGCCCGGATTTGCCGTTCTAAAGCAGAACACTGGCGTTTTTGAGCCACCCGACTCACCGGACAGCGAGCCGGATGGAGAGCTTGATGAGTTAGAACTGGAGGAAAGCAGTGCCAGTTTATGAATATAAGTGTAATGATTGCTCAACTAAATTTGAGTTGAGATGTGGCTTCGATGATGAACCTGATGTGCCTTGTCCCAGGTGCAGGAGCAGGGCACGCCGAATTTTTTCAGCCGTGCCTGTAATCTTTAAGGGTTCGGGCTTTTATACCACTGATAGTAGAGAGAGTAAGCCAAATCCCGATTGAGGTTCTCGTGCACTTTTTTATTCTAAGGCTATAGTCACGTAGCCAGCTGATAAATCGTGGCTGAAGAGAAGGGTAAGCCCTTCACCCAGAGGCGCGATTTCATAGACCAGGGTTCCTCTCAGCTTATCACCGGCCGGCACAGTCCCGTCAGGGGCAGGGTAATCACGCTCGGCATGGATGTTGGCTTGGGCTGTCCTCCCCGCTTTGTCCTCAACCAAAAAGGACATAATAAAGTCAACCTTTATATCCTCGGAACCTGTGGAATTATCAATTAACAAAGTGATAAAGCCCAGGTCTTCTCGTTTTTCGAATGATTCAACTGTTATGGAAGCTCCCTTGCTGAGGTCAGCTGTTTCGCCTACCTTATATAGGCTCGGTTCGGGTGCTGGCGCCGGCGCCGGGGCTGGTGCTGGCTCTGGAGCGGGTGCCGGGGTTGGTACTGGTTCTGGCACGGGTGCTGGAGTGGGTGCCGGAGTGGGAGTGCACGCTCCCAGAACAAGACAGAACGCAGTAAGAAAAATTGCTATAA
>DATKWF010000075.1:0-2341 GCA_035529715.1 Dehalococcoidales bacterium
TATCCGCAGCTTGATAACTGGCTAAAGAGAAAACTAAGTACCGTTGGCTGACGGAAGGTGACGCCCCCTGAAAATGGGGGGAATCAGCTAATATTTTTTGGAGGTTTGCTAAAATGCAAGCTAAATCAAAATTGTATGCCAGAAGGCTCAGGGGCGACATCGGCCCGCTCAATTTTGACCCGGCATCGCGTCTACCAGGACGGATATTCGGGCCGGCAGTCTCCCTCACCGGCTACATGCAGGACTATGAGGAAGCCACCGATATCCAGCACTTCACCCTCGGCTCCCGGATGCAACTGATAGGGGGCAGGGTGTTCCACTATGCCAGGGTCGATACGCCTCATGGCGTTATCGGCGGCGGCGGTACACAAGGCATAGTGAACACCTCCAGAGGTGTAAAGAATCCAGTCTACCAGGCCGTGGAGGGATTACCTTCTCCCGCGGCTGTCGCCCCGGTTGCTCCTATTGCATTGGCAGGCGCACTCCAAGTTGTGGTAACAGTTGCGGTAACAGATGGGCTCCTCTCTGATGGTGCCATCGGCGCGAATGAGTTGGCCGGTGGGCATATTGTCATTTTCCCCTTCGGTTTACAACCGAGGGGTATCGTCAGAGAAATACTTACCAACACTGCCACTTCTGCGGCGACTACCTTTGACATGACAGTGACATTAGACCGGCCCCTTCCTGTAGCGATAGCTGCTAATAGCACCGCCGCATGTATGGCGAATGAATACGCGGCCGTTTCGCAGAATGACGAGTGGATGTCCGTTGTAGGTGTAGCAATGGTCATTCCCACTGACCGCCAGTACCTCTGGCTCCAAACATGGGGGCCGACTTGGCTGGGCGCACAACTTGATGTCGGCGACGTAAGTGGAGTGCATCCCATGAATAAAGCGGTTGTTTGGTGGGCCGACGGCTCGCTGCATCTGCATAGCCACGCTGACCCACTCCAAATGGTCGAGCAATACGCCGGATACGTTATGACCACCCTGAACCCATATGATGGCTTTCACCCTGCGTTGGATTCGCGAGGTGCGCCGTTCATCTATCTCCAGGGTACGCCGTAAACAAGTCAGCCATAAACAACTGAATAAGTAATGGGGAGGGGATAGGCCCCTCCCCACAACAATACTTACTCTCCGACGAAAAGGAGAGAAAAGGAGTGTAAGATGATTCAGTATTTGCCTACACCGGAAGCTACTGTGGGAGCAACCTTACCCAAACTCCTGCAAAAGGGTTTCTTCGTCAAGTTCACCGATCAGTGGCCAGATACGCTGCCCCACGTCAAGGGTAAGTTCTTCAGAATCGCCAGGGTCAATGAGGTTAACCAGGACCTGCCCTATATCCTGCCCGCCAATGATTACCGCGATGTCGACTTCTCCAACCAGACCGGCGGCGTGAACCTCTACCCCGAGAATACCAGGACGCTTTACGAAGTGGCTCTGGGGTTTAAACCGGGTAACTACCAGGTGCAGCTTTATATCCCCGCCGGCGAATTCGTAAGCAGGCTTGAGCAGCCAGGGATGGTGCCCGATGTCACGGTGGTCGCACGCAAATATCTCGGCGCTCTCAAGCCCGAAGACAGCCCCTATGAGGACAAGAGAGTCCTGCTCTATTTTGTAAAGGATTTGGAACCTCTGATTGCGCGGACATTCGTGGACACGGGCCAGGGTCCCGTGGTGGTGCCGAATATTGCCTTTGAAAAGTGCGTCTTCGGTGTAACTGTGAATAAGTGCTACCTGGAAGAGATGAAGACTCCAACATCCGAGCAACTTTCAAAGGCAAAAAGTCTAAGCTATTACTCGGAGCTTCGTTGGTAATTTTAGACAGACATAGAGGAGGTAAAAGATGCCTAGTTTAGCACAGGCCTTAGATGCGGTGGGGCTAGTAACTATTTTTGCTGCTGAGAAGCAGAACGCCAAGATTATCCCGACGCAGATTATCGTTGACAATGAAGCTGGCGGAGCACAGAGAGTTATCACCATCCAGGATGTGTTTACCCCGGCTGCCAGCAATGGTGTCCCGGGTCCGGTCCTAACCACGATAGACCGGCTTATCATCACCGTCGACAATGCCGGTTGGGCAACGATAGCTGCGGAGGCACTCAAGGAACTGGAGATACTCGGGCAGATGCAAGTTGCCATCGACGTGGCTGATGCCGGCACCATCGCAACCATATCCTGGGGTTTCAATTAGCTCTTAAAGGGAGAGGGGGGACAGCAAGCCTCAATCTCCTTTTTGCTAAAAGGAGGAAGCTGTGGCAGACCCAAAGGTATATCCACCACCGAGACCAACAACGCCAAGGCTGGCCCCGTGGGACCATGTCGAGGCACTGTGCAAT
>DATKWF010000076.1:0-4891 GCA_035529715.1 Dehalococcoidales bacterium
TTTTAGGCGCAGACCCTCGGAAATTCGTGGACCTGTCTCTGGCCAGCAGGATGGATATCACAGTAACTAACACTCCCCACTACGCGGATCAGGAGGTCGCCGCGCACGCAGTGGCACTCATTTTCTGCTGCGCCAAGCGCATCACGCATTTCAACGGCCAAATGCACGGGGGAATATATGAAAAAGGAGACTTCACTGCTGAGTTTTGGGGCAAGATACTGGGTGTTGTCGGATTGGGAGGTATCGGAGCAGAGGTTGCCCGTCTGGCGCAGGCATTTGGTATGCGTATCCTGTGCTGGACCAGGCACGCCACACCGGAACGGGCGCGCAAGCATGGGGTGGAGTTCGTTACGTTAGAGGCGCTTTTCCAGCAATCGGACATAGTCAGCTTGCATGTGACACATACACCGGAAACGGAGAAGATGATTACCAGAAACCTGCTGGAATCCATGAAGCGCGATGCTATCTTCGTGAATACCGCCCGTGCCGAACTGGTTGATAACCTGGCTCTGGCCGAGTTGCTCAGGAAAGGGAAAATAGCGGCAGCAGGCCTGGATGTTCATGATAAGGAGCCAATCAGTTCGGATAACCCTTTCCTGAGCATAGAAAATGCAGTATTGACTCCTCACGTTGCGGCCAACACTGCCAGGGCCCAGGGCAACATCTTGAAAATCGCGGTGGACAATCTGGCGGCATTCTTTTCCGGTCATCCCCAGAATATAGTAAATAAAGTGTAGTCTAATTATACAACGGTTTTGCCAGAGTTAAGATGCACCGCGATCCACCAACCGTAAAATATCTTCATTGGCTTCTTGTTACCTAATCATTAGTCAAATGATGACAGGAACAGACCTGACCTTACCCGGACACTGCCAGAGGTTTTAAATTACCCCTTCATCTTTGAGCTGTTTTATATCATTATCAGAATAACCTAATCCCTTTAACACCTCGTTGTTGTGCTCACCCAGTTCAGGGGCGATTCCAGCTTTGGCTGGTGTCTTTGAGAATTTCCAGGGAAAACCGACCTCTTTTATCTTTCCTACCCTGGGATGGTCAACTTCAGTCACATATCTATTGGCGATGACATCAGGGTCGGCTGCTGCTTCGGCCAGAGTGTTGAGCGGAGCGCTTATCACATCGGCCCCGCGCAGTAACTTCAGCCAGTGCTCCCGGGTATCAGTAGCAAACAGTCTATCCATGGTATCCAAGAAGGTCTTCTTCGTGTCCTCGGAAGCCGCGATATCTCCTAACTTGCTACAACCGACCTCGTCCAGCACCTTGGCAAAACCGGTAGCTTCCAGGCCCTTCCGCCAGCGTTCTTCACCGACCACCTGAATCATGAAAGGCTTGCCATCCCTGTCACTGAAGCTGGCAGTCATGTTCGGTGCCTTGCCGGCGAACATACGCATTCGACTGCGTGGGGTTTGTTCACCAGTGAAGAGAACTCGTGTCATAGAAAAGCCCATCAGGCGAATCTGGCTGCCAAGCAATGAGGTCTCAATCAATTGGCCCTCACCAGTCTTCAGTTTGTGGTACAGGCCGACCATTACCGCTTGAAAATTATGAAAGGCAGCGGTTTCGTCCGCCACAGCGACCTGCCCGGTCACTATGCGGTTGCCTTCCTCGCCATAAGTACTGCAAATGCCGCCGGCCGCCTGGGCTACTCCGTCAGTTCCCGGCAACATGGCGTTTGGCCCATCTGGGCCGTAGGCCGATGAGCTGAGATAAACAATACTGGGGTTGACCTTAACCAGGTCCTCGTAGCTACAACCAAGACGCTGGGCTACGCCAGGGCGGAAGTTCTGGGCGAAGATATCGGCATCCTTTACCAGCTTGTAGAGTATCTCTCTGGCCTTTTCTTGCTTAAGGTCCAGCGTGATGCACTTTAAACCACGGTTGTTCGTCTCAAAGTAGGGGCTGAGCGGAAACTTGGGGGTCACTCCAAGCTGTCTGCCCAGTTCACCCTCCGGGGGTTCTATCTTAATTACCTCTGCCCCCAGGTCTGCCAGCATGGAAAATGCCACCGTTGTCTGCTGAAACATGATAACACATACGCACTTGACTCCTTCGAGTGGACGAGCCATGTTTCTGTCACCTCCCTATGCGGTTTTTCTTTACTATTCCAGTTATCCTCTTAACAAATATTGACCTTTTGCTCTAGCCAAAAAGTTTCCTGTAGTATTCGATTCTGCCTTGAAGCTGAGGGGCCAACACAGTATTATCGGGAATGACATTAATCACGGAAGTCTTCCCTGAATTAAAAGCTCTCTCCAGTGCCGGCCTGAGATGCTGTGGCTCGGTAACCAGTTCACCGTGGCATCCCATCTCAGCAAATATTTTGTCATACCTGATATCAGGCAGTATCCCCCAGCCACAATTCTTCACGTCCTCTGGTAGAACCGCCTTCTGCGCTGCGTCACCCATCCAGCTGCTGTTGTTAAAAGTCAAATAACAGGCCGGGATTTTATATCGGGCCGCGGTTTCAATATCCCAACCGGCAATACCTACACCGCCATCACCCAGAAGGTCGACCACCTGCTTCCCTGGTCTGGCTAATTGAGCGCCCATGGCGATACCCACACCGTGGCCGACACCGCTCCAGGTGGCGCCATCCAGTATCTGTCCGGCAAAGGAGGCCTTTATCTTGTCAGTGGCGAATCCGGCCATGCAAAAAGAGTCCAGAATAATAGTGGCATCTTTATCCAGGAAATCGACAAGCTCAGCCGCCACGAAGTGAGGATTAATAGGCTTGTTACTACGCACCTTATCTACAAGCTCTTTTCCCTTGGCTCGGTCTTCTTCCCTCACCTTGTTGACTATATTCAACCATTCACTTCTATCTGGTTTACCTTTCATCATGTCCCTGGCGCAATCTATCATTTGCCGCAAAACCGGCTTGGGACTGCCAAGGATTGATAACTCGCTAGACAGCCGGGTGGTCAGTTCCTCAGGGTCTTCAGATACCTGGATATACCTGACATTCTCCACCGGATAACGTGGAGGCATCCCAAAGCCCTCAAGCATATTCATTCTTAAGCCAAGTATGGCGATTACATCAGCCTGCATCTGGATAGGTCTCCGGAAGCCAGCGCCAAAGGCTAACGGGTGGTCCTCAGGCACCGCACCTCTACCCATCCTCCGGGTCAGCACGGGAATGTCAAGCAACTCAACAAATTCCCTGAGTTCTTCTGACGCATCAGACCAGTAGACTCCATCACCACCGATAATCACCGGTTTTTTTGCTTCAAGTAACATACGCGTCGCTTTTTCTACCATCTGCGGGTCGCCTGCTGGTCGGGATGGGGCGGCACAGACACCGTGCGGCAAATAGCCTCGCAGGGAATTTTCCTCCCCGACTATTTGTCCCTGTATGTTGGTCGGAAATTCAAGAGCCACCGGTCCACATGGATAGCTCATAGCATCCCGAAAAGCTTTCTGCATGAAGTAAGCAGTCATTGAAGGGTCAATAATCCGTTTAGTCCACTTGGTGAAGTGACCCGATAGCGGCTCGGCATATGCCTCCTGGAAAGGCCCCCAACCGTCTTCTTCCGTGGGATGCTGCCCGAGAAGACAAACAACCGGGCTTCTGGCCAGATAGGCCTGGTACATAGCCGATATCATGTTCCCAAAGCCAGGGCCAGCCGTACCCATGGCTACCCCTGGTTTGCCGCTAGCTCTGGCCCATCCGTCAGCCATATAGACACCTGACTGCTCATGCCGCACGTGATAGCACTTCATACCGGCCCTGTCTATGGCCACCATAAGCGGCCAGACGTGACCGCCATGAACACCGGCGTACCACTCTACACCCTCCTCTTTAAGAATCTTGGCTACTACGCTTGAGACTTTGATTTCTGCCATTTTTACCTCCTCTGGAAGTATTGCTGGCATCATTGTAGCACCGGCGAGACATGAGGTAAAGAGAGACAAGGCATAACAATAAACCATGCCAATTGAAATTATAGTCCCGTGGTATTATCATTAGACAAAGCAGCAATAATCTTAGTTCCCAGGGGGTTGAGCAAATAAAAATCCACGAATATCAGGCAAAAGAACTCCTCGCCAGATACGGTGTCTCTCTGCCTCGTAGCAAGGTGGTAAAAACGGCTGGTGAAGCAAGGGAGGCTGCTCAACAAATCGGTGGGCGGGTGGTCATAAAAGCCCAGATTCACGGCGGAGGCCGGGGTAAAGCCGGGGGCATAAAGGTTACGGAAACGCCGGAGGAAGCCGCCAAAATAGCCGGAGACCTGCTTGGCACACGGCTCGCCACTCACCAGACAGGACCAGAGGGACTGCTGGTAAACACAGTATTGGTCGAAGAAGCAATTCAAGTTGAAAAAGAACTTTACCTCGGTATGCTGATAGACACGTCGACCCGGGCCCTGGTTATGATAGCCAGCGAGGCCGGAGGCATGGAAATCGAGGATATAGCCACCAGAAGTCCTCAGAGAATTCTGAAACAATATGTTAATCTGGTCACCGGCTTTTTACCCTACCAGACACGAATACTGGCCTACACCATGAATTTGCCCGCTGAAAGCGTCAGGACAGCCACAGAGATAATGACAGGTATGTACCGGCTATTTATGGAGAAAGACTGCTCCCTGGTGGAAATCAACCCTCTGGTCATCACCAAAGATGGAAAGCTACTAGCACTTGACTGTAAAGTAAATTTTGACGATAATGCTCTGCCCCGTCACCAGGACATGACCCAATTGCGAGACAGCTCCCAGGAAGACCCGCTGGAGGTGAAGGCGAGTGAAATCGGCATCAACTACGTTAAGATAGGTGGCAACGTAGGTTGTCTGGTCAATGGTGCCGGCCTGGCCATGGCAACCATGGATATGATTAAGCTGGCAGGCGGTGAACCGGCCAACTTTCTGGATGCAGG
>DATKWF010000077.1:0-2647 GCA_035529715.1 Dehalococcoidales bacterium
AGAGAAAAAAGGCCTCCGTATCGGCAGTTCACTTATCATCTGGAGCCCCTTTTCTTATTTTAGCTAAGTCCATTTCGAACCTCACTGTCAACACCTCCCGACGATTCCCTCGGACACTTCGTGAAATTTTGTCCGAAAAACTGGCTTGTGCTTTTTTTGTGATGAGCCGGGGCGTTGCTGTGATTAAGTTGTGACTTGGCTTCAATAAGCTTTAGGAAGAATCGAGCAGGGAGGTCAGACGTTGAGCGCCAATTATGGTAAAGCCTGGGGTAAATACTGCGGATTCCTGGACCTGCAAATTGAACAGTTCATGTCAATACAGGAAGCCCTCCTCATGCTGCAACTGCAGCGGTCAGCCCGGTGCCCTTTGTGGAGAAGGATTATCGGCGAAAAGGTACCCGAAAGCGTGGCTGAATTCCGCCGCTCTGTCCCCTTAACGTCATATAATGACTATCTCCCCGATTTGGCGGAATATAACGCAGACTCTCTTCCCGAGACACCGTATGCCTGGGCTCACACCTCTGACGACTCGGGTTCTTTCAAACGGGCCCCCTACACCCTTCAATTCTATAACGTCATGCTGGACAGTCTCATGGCTGTCTTTATCCTCGCCTGTTCCGGGCAGAGAGGGCGCAGTTCCCTCACCGACGGCGACCGCGTGCTCTACAATGTCGCCCCCAGCCCCTACCTTTCCGGGATACTGGCTTCCGGAGCCAGCCGGGAATTCAACCTCAGGCCAGTAATATCGCCGGACCAGCACGACAGTATGGACTTCAAGGAAAAGGTAGCCAGAGGCTTTGAGGTCTCCCTGCAGACCGGCGTGGATATCATCGTCGGTTTGACCAGTGTCCTGGTCAAGATAGGCAACGATTTTAACAGTCGCAACCGCAGTTCCGGATTATCCCGGCGTCTGCTAAACCCGGGCGTAATCTACCGGCTGGCCAGGGCATCGTTACGGAGCAAGCTGGAAAAAAGAGACATGCTGCCCGGAGACCTTTGGCCGGTGAAAGCCCTCATTGGCTGGGGCATTGACACCGGCATTTACCGGGAGCTGATTAAAAAATACTGGGGCAAGTATCCTTTTGAGTTTCATGCCTGTACTGAAGCCGGTATATTGGCCATGCAGAGCTGGAACCAGAAGGACCTGACTTTTATCCCTCACTTGAACTTCCTGGAGTTCATTCCGGAAAGTGAATGGCTGGAGAGCCAGCGAAATATCTGGTACCAGCCTCGTACTTTGCTGCTTTCCGAAGTCAGTCCGGGCGAGCGCTATGAACTCGTCATCACCAGCTTCTACGGGACGCCCTTCCTCAGGTACCGATTGGGCCACCTTATCAGGATTACTTCGCTGGCCGATGAAGAAGCGCCTGTTAACCTGCCTCAGATGGTTTTCGAGACCAGAACTGATGACCTGATAGACATCGCCGGGTTTACCCGGATAAGTGAGAAAACCGTGGCTCAGGCCGTGGCCGGTGCTGGCTTTCCTGTTGAAGAGTGGTCAGTCCGCAAAGAATTCAAGCAGGGTAAACCGGCACTCCACCTCTATATTGAGCTGAATGGCGACCATACCGCCAGGGGGGTCGCCTCAGTGCTGCACCGCCAGCTCAAGACGCTCGACTGCTTCTACCGCGACCTGGACTCGATGATGGACATTCAACCCCTCGAGGTAACTCTGCTGCGGCCGGGTACCTTTAGCGATTATTACACCGGGCAAAAAGGGGCTGGTGCCGAATTATCCCGGCTGAAACCACCGCGAGTGAATGCCCCTGATAGTGTGATTGATAAGATTTTACGCCTGAGCGAAAAGAGGGTCGCCGTTGCCAGGTAGCTTTTTAAAGACATAACACCGCACTGGACACTATTGTAATGCAACACGTCAACTGGAAAACAGGGCACCACTTCAGCTCCACCATTAGCGGAGCAGATTGGCAGGCGGCAGGGAGATACTAATGAGTGCTTACCTTCTCATACCAATTATAGAGGTTATCTTCTGCGCCGCTTTATTGATACTGCTTGTCATTAGCGGCCAGCGCCATGCTTCCCGCCGGCCGTTTGCCTTTTTCCTTGGCGCGATGGGGGCCTGGGGGTTCTTCATCTTCATGATGCGCTCTAGCTCCAGTCTACCGGAAGCCTTCCTCTGGGAAAAATTAGTCTTCGTCGCCATTTTAAGCGCCGCGGTGTCCTTTTACCGGTTTACCACTAGCCTTACCGGTGACCGACAGCAAAAAAGATTACTCTATCCCATATATTTCTGCTACATCGCTTTCCTCGGCCTGATTCCAACCGGACTCGTGGTCAACGGGATGCAGATGATGTGGTATGGTAAAGCCCCGGTTATCGGGCCGCTCTTCTTCCCCTATGTCCTCTGCGTCTACACCCCGATAGTGCTCGGCCTTAAGTTGCTGGTGAAGCACTACCGGCGGTCAAAAATCCTTGATGACCGGATCCGGTTCTCATACGTTATCACCGGCATCATCTTCATGCTTGTCGGCGGTACCACTGACTACTGTCCCCCCCTCGGCATCAATATGTATCCTCTGGGCATCATCGGCAACATCTTCTTCTGCCTGCTCTCCACCATTGCCATGCTAAAATACGGCCTCCTGGAAATAAGAGTGATACTGCGTAAGGGGTTAGCCTATTCTTT
>DATKWF010000078.1:0-8149 GCA_035529715.1 Dehalococcoidales bacterium
TTAAGCCGCTCCTCAAACATGTTTATCCCCTTCTTCCCTGCTCATAGGGAAGATGCCACGGGAGAGTTAAAGAGAGGCAGAGCCTCTCTTTTATAATCATTCCCCCTTCCCCTCTATAAGGGGAAGGGGGACAAAGGGGGATAGGGTCACCAAACAAAAATGCAGAGAAGGTGAGGACTAATAAAGGATCACCCAGATAACTTGAATTGACACTGATTGCGGATAACGTTAGAATTTCAACCGATACCATATTAAAGAGGTGGACCATTGTATCAGAAGACTACGCTGGATAACGGCTTGCGCCTGGTTACCGCCAACATGCCCCATACTCACTCGGTAGCCATTGGCTTTTTTATTGGCGCCGGCTCCAGATATGAGGCTGACGCCCATGCCGGCATTTCTCACTTTATTGAGCACCTCTGTTTCAGGGGTACATCAGAGCGACCAACCTCCAGGGAAATTTCCACAGCTATAGAAGGAGTTGGTGGTATCCTTAACGGGGGCACTGACAAAGAACTGACTGTTTACTGGTGCAAGGTGGCTAAACCTCACTTCCACCTTGCCCTTGAGGTACTGGTGGACATGCTCCTTAATTCCAGATTTGACCCGGCGGACATAGAGAAAGAGCGCCAGGTTATCATTGAAGAGATTCACATGTCCAACGATTCTCCCTCACAGCGCGTGGGCATGCTTATTGATGAGCTGCTATGGCCGCAGCACCCCCTGGGACGTGATATCGCCGGCAGCAAGGAATCGGTAAATGCTATCAGCAGAGACATGCTGTCTGGTTACCTGTCCGGTCATTATCAGCCCGGCAATACCGTAATTTCCGTTGCCGGTGATATCCAGCAACCGGGAGTGGTAAGTGCCGTTAACCAGGCTCTGAGTAACTGGAGCAATCAGCAACCACATCCCGAATACCCGGCTTACCGGGAAAACATGTTTAAGCGACTGCAAATTGAAGAGCGGGATACCGAACAGGTGCAGTTGTGCCTGGCGTTACCCGGCTTGCCGCTCCTTCACCCCAAGCGTTTTGCCCTTGATTTACTTAATGTTATCCTCGGTGAAGGTATGAGCAGTCGCTTATTTACCGAAATTCGCGATAAGCTGGGACTTGCCTACAGCATCAGTAGCTTTGTCGACCATTTCTCCGATACCGGTTCAATTATCATCTCCGCCGGTGTGGAGACGAAAAATCTGCGAGCCACCGCCAGGGCAATCTTGCAGCAACTTTCCTGGCTTAAAGAATCAATTCCTGAATCTGAACTGACCAAAGCCAAGGAATTCTCCAAGGGTCGCTTGCTGTTGCGCATGGAGGATAGCCGCAGTGTTGCCGGCTGGATGGGGGGACAGGAAATTCTCACCGGACGCATCTTGAACATTGACCAGGTGATATCGCTTGTTGATGCCGTTACCACGGAGGAAGTGCAGCAGTTAGGCCGGGAGTTACTGGTGGGCAGTCAACTCCGTCTGGCGGTAGTTGGTCCGGTTCCGTCCGATGAGCCTCTGGAAGAACTACTAAAACTGTGAGATAGTTCGACTATCTCACCCCCTTTAGATTTTTATTAGGTAACCCTCCCCCTTTATCCCCCTCTCCTTCTGCCTGACGTGTCATTGCGAGCCGAAGGCGAAGCAATCTTGTCTTTATCTTTTGGTTTGCTTCGTCGCTCTGCTCCTCGCAATGACTTTTATGCTCCAGGAGAGGGGGAAGAAAATTAAAAGAGAGACTTCGCCTCTCTTTGACTCTGCTTACTTTGGACTAATGGGTGTCTGAGATTAACTCTGCTTATCCTAGATTGAGGGGCGTCTAAGAGGGGCGTCAGCCCCTCTTTTTTATAATCTTCCCCTTCCCCTTATCAAGGGGAAGGGGACACAGGGGATAGGGTCACCTTGCAAGACCTGCGGGGCCAGGAGAAATTGGTTATAGTTAAGGGACGGCGTCTCTCTAAAACTTCCTGTATATAAAAGATAGCCGCAGTCTTAAAGGCCACGGCTATCTTGGCTAACTGTTTGCTACAGACATAAGTGGTTAATCTTACATTCCGTAGTCCATGCCGCCACCCGGCATTGGTGGCATCTTCTCCTTTTCCGGTATGTCGGTGACCAGTGACTCTGTAATCAGGACCATATTGGCAACACTGGCTGCATTTTGCAGGGCAGTCCTTACTACCTTGGTCGGGTCAATAATTCCCTTTTTCACCATGTCACCGAAGCTATCGGCGGCGGCATCATAGCCGGAGCCGACCGGGCTCTTCTTTACCGCGTCAACTATAACCGAACCGTCCTTGCCAGCATTGATGGCAATCCACCGAATCGGCTCCTCTATTGCCTTCCGGACAACATCAACGCCGGTTGCCTCGTCTCCTTTGACATCCAGTTTGTCCAGAACGGAAAGCGAGTTTAGCAAAGCGACGCCACCACCGGGGAGAATACCTTCTTCTACGGCTGCCCGGGTGGCTGATAACGCATCCTCAACGCGGTGTTTCTTTTCCTTGAGCTCAACCTCCGTAGCCGCGCCCACCTTAACTACCGCCACCCCGCCGACCAGTTTGGCCTGCCTCTCCTGGAGCTTCTCGCGGTCAAAATCAGAGGTGGTCTCCTCTATCTGGGCCTTAATCTGCTTGATTCGTGCCTTGATATCCTCTTCCGAGCCCTTACCTTCAATAATTGTCGTCTTGTCCTTATCCGAGGTCACCCGGCGTGCCCGACCCAGGTCTTCCACGGTAACCGAGTCCAGCTTGCGCCCTACCTCCTCAGAAATCACCTTGCCACCGGTAAGGATTGCCAGGTCTTCCAGCATTGCCTTACGCCGGTCGCCAAAGCCGGGAGCCTTGACTGCCAGAATATTGATAGTGCCCCGTAGCTTATTGACCACCAGGGTGGCCAGGGCCTCACCATCCACGTCCTCGGCGACAACAAGCAGGTTCTTTGATACCTGCAGTATCTTTTCCAGAGCCGGCAAGAGGTCGGATACCGATGAGATTTTCTTATCGGTAATCAGAATATAGGGGTCCTCTATTACCGTTTCCATTCGCTCGGGATTGGTGATGAAATAGGGGCTGATGTAGCCGCGGTCAAATTGCATCCCCTCTACATATTCTGTCTCATATTTAATACCCTTGGACTCCTCGACGGTGATTACCCCGTCTTTGCCTACCTTGTCCATCACCTCGGCAATCAGGTCACCAATCTCGCGGTCAACGGCAGTGATGGTAGCTACCTGGGCAATCTGTTCCTTATCCTTTATTTCGGTAGATGCCTTTTGCAGCTCTTCGATGATGGCATTAGTTGCCTTCTCAATGCCTTTTTTCAGTTCCATTGGTTCAGCGCCGGCGGCTACATTCTTAAAGCCACCGGTGATGATGGCGTGAGCCAGAATGGTTGAAGTAGTGGTGCCGTCGCCGCAAGCATCGTTGGTCTTACTGGCGGCTTCCTTAACCAGCTGCACCCCCATATTTTCAAAGGGGTCGGGAAGCTCGATATCTTTGGCAATGGTGACCCCATCATCAATTACTGATGGTGCCCCCCATTTTTTATCCAGCGCCACACAGTGGCCCTTGGGGCCCAGGGTTACTTTAACCACATCTGCCAGAGCATCTATTCCCTTTTTCAGAGACTGTCTTGCCTCTTCACCGAACTTAATTTGTTTTGCCATTTTTCCTCTCCTCCTGTTTTTTACTTGGCTTTTTTAGCCAAAACGTCGCTTTCACGTAAAATCACCAGCTCTTCGTCATCAACCTTAATCTCAGTGCCCCCATACTTGGCATAAATTACCCTGTCACCAACCTTGATATCCATTGCTATCCGCTTACCGTCCTCCGACAGACGGCCGGGACCGACAGCAATAACTTCTCCCTCCTGGGGTTTCTCTTTGGCTGTATCCGGTAAGTAGATGCCGGTCTTGGTTTTTTCTTCTCTCTCAATAGGTTTGACCACCAGCCGGTCAGCCAACGGTTGCAGTTTTACCGCCATTTCTATCCTCCTTCTTCAGATAAATTAAACTACTGGTTTCAATTTGTTAGCACTCTCGCCCTGAGAGTGCTAACATTCCTATAATAACGCAAACGGAAATTAATCGCAACTCAATAAATAACCACTTACTGCCAGTCTCAGCTAATGGGAGTCATTCTGCAACCTATATTATCATATTTCCTACGCAAAAAGCTACTTTTTCAGCAAATATATCCCTGTACGTATATGTTGTCCCTGCACTGGAGTGGCTGCTGACTTTGACAGCTAACACTAAAGCGTGTAGAATCTGGTTGTGAAAAATCAGTACCAGGCGAAGAAAGATAAGTGGGATAGACGGCACATACAGGCGCTGAGGTACCATATGGGTTTGACCCAGCGTGGGCTGGCCGATAGGCTCGGCACACGCCAGCAGACGATAAGCGAGTGGGAAACCGGAATGTACAGACCCCGGGGTGCCTCAGCCACTCTTCTGTCAATTGTTGCCGAACAGGCCAAGTTCAGATATGAGGCCGTCCCCTTCAAAGAAAAGACGAAGAAGCCTTGACTATTTACACGGTTACGTGTATAATACTAAAATCTCATTTAGTATCCAGTTGAGAACATGCTGGGTAAGGTATTGGATGGTCAAGGTCGGTTGCTGTGGTTTCTCCGCTATTATGAGACACTACTTCTCACAGTTCCTGTTGGTTGAGGTTCAACAGACTTTTTGCCGGCTTCCCCAGGATAGAGAAAGCCATGTCTGGTTAGACAATATTACCATGTATGATGATGCCTTGAGGTTTGCTGAATCAATTCGTGAAAGAGGTTAATCAGGAGTAATGATATATGGAAAACCTGAAAGAGAGCCTGATTGCCAGAATCTGGCAGTGCCAGTTGCTGGATAGAAGCAGACTGGTTACTGAAGACGGTGAGCCAATAAGTGTAATCTACCCGGGAAGAATTAATGATGACCGTGGTGCTGATTTTCGGGATGCGGTTATCAGTACCCGCCATGGGTTAAGGAAAGGGGACGTAGAAGTCCACATTAAATCAAGCGACTGGCGAGCTCACCGCCACCACCGGGACTCGAACTATAACCGGGTAATCCTGCACGTGGTGATGTGGCATGATTCCGGAGTAACTACTCATCTCCAGAGTGGTGGGGAAACCTCTGTTCTGGCGCTGCGCAAGTACATAAAAACGCCATACAATCAGTGGAACAACCTGGCGGGTACTCCAGCAAGTTCCAGTCTGCCCTGCCATCGGGCTGTGGAACGTCTGGAAACGAGTATTATCACTGAGTTTTTGGATAATGGTGGGGAGGAGCGCTTCCTGACCAAAGCCGACAAGTTTCAAACTGATTTAGCCCAAATGACACCGAGCCAGTCCCTCTACCAGGGGATAATGGGTGCCCTGGGTTATGCCAAGAACAAGCTACCCTGCTTTGAGCTGGCACGCCGGTTGCCGCTTCAGGCCCTGGAGGCTCTGAATCAGGACAGGCTGTCGGATGAAGATTACCTTGCCCGGCAGCAAGCCTGGCTACTGGGTACTGCCGGTCTGCTGCCGTCACAGTGCCCTGATTGGTACCGGTGGGGCGTGTCAGATGATAGATGGGCGGAAAGGCTGGAAAATTTATGGGTTTCTTCCCGGCATGGTGAGGTAATGTCGGTAAATGACTGGCATCTGTTTAAGGTCAGGCCGAACAATTTTCCTGTCCGGCGCCTGGTGGCTATGAGTTACCTCGCCCTGAGCTACCGGGAACAGGGAATATTTGAAGGTGTGGTTAATAAGATAAAAGAGGCACCGATAAACAAGGGTAACCGTGAATTAGAAAAAGCGCTGCTGATAACCACCAATGGTTACTGGGCAAGCCATTGGGCTCTTGGCTGTAACTGCCGGATGGGAATCCCCACCCTTCTCGGTAGTCGTCGGGCGGCTGACATTGTGGTAAACGTGCTGCTACCTTTCACTTTCGCCTGGAGCCGGTTTACCTCTCAGCCGGAGCTTGCCAGAAAAGCGTTTGAACTTTATTGCCACTACCCCAGGCTGGAAGTAAATACGGTGGAAAGACACATGAGCCATCAGCTCGGGCTGAATAGTGACCTGGTCAGCTCGGCTCAGCGACAGCAGGGGCTAATCCACATCTATAATACTCTGTGCTCGCAGGGCGATTGTCAACGCTGTCCCTTTGGAGGTTGATTGGGCTACCGCTGGTAGGTGCCGGTGAGTTGACCCTGAGCCAGTACGTGCCCCGACATCACCTCAAGAACCTGCTTCCTGGTAGCGCCCGACTTTAAGTCCAGAGCCTGGTCCAGCGAGTAGAGGGTAAATCGGTAGCGGTGTGGAGAGCCTGGCGGCGGGCAGGGACCCCTGTAGCCGATTTTGTCAAAGTCGTTCTTACCCTGTAAAGCGCCGTTAGCTAGCTGCGGCTTGGTTGGAACAGCTTCTGGCAATTCACGGCTATCGGCAGGCAGGTTGAATAAGACCCAGTGAGTGAACACACCGACCGGGGCATCCGGGTCATAAACTATCAGGGCGAAGGACCGGGTGCCAGACGGGGGTTCGCTCCAGGCCAGCGGTGGCGAAATATCCTGTCCCTGGCAACTATACTGAGCCGGGATGCTTTCTCCCTCTTGAAATGCGGTACTGGATACATATAATGCCATTTCCACCTCCTTTGGCGCCACCGGTGCCTCCGGCCCACAGGCAACAAGAAGTAGAGCCATAAGGCTGAGCAGCGTCAGCCACAAAGCAACCTGCCTCGTGATGTAAGCTGAGCCTGCATATTGGGTTTTCATGGTTCACAAGTGTTCTACCAGCTGGGTAAGACTCCGGATCCGCGGGCAGTCGGTAGTCTCTTCAAAATAGCCGTTGCGGTCCAGAAGCACGCCCTTCATACCGGCTTTGCTGGCGCCGACAACATCAACCTGGTACTGGTCACCAACATATATCGCTTCTTGAGCTGGCATGCCAGCTTGTCTTAGTGCCTCCTGAAATATTTCTGGATGTGGCTTATTAAAACCCGCATCCTGTGAGGTTACCACCACCTGAAGTAATGGTTTTACCCCCAGCTTGTTCAGGAGCGAGGTTATATCACGGTCAACATTTGAAATTAGCCCCAGGATTAAATTTCTGCCCTTTAAGTCGGTCAGGGTGGGCATGACATCGTCAAAAAGTACCAGTTTGTAATCCATCTTGTGCATATTGCCCATCAACTTAAAAATAAGCTGTTCATCAGCCTTTATCCCTGCCTCTTTGAGCAATATCTTTTCATATTGAACCCATACCGCCATCTGTTCTTCCTTGGGCCGCTTGGTTAGTGAAGAACGGACAAGTTCCTGGTAGATAAATTCGTCAGCGATAACCAGAGGTCGCTGAAAGACCTCGGGGCTTGCCTCAATGCCAAATTCCTTGAGTGCCCTTGCCTGGAGTTCTTCGCGGGGAGGGTCATAGCGAACCAGAGTATGATAGAGGTCGAAAAAGACTGCTTTAATCATTTAACTCACTTTCCTTTCTATATGAAACAATACCATTGTAGTCAAAGCAATTCGGTCTGTAAAGGAATGATAGTTTATTTATTGTCGGCAAAGTCCTGAACTGGTATGATTGACAAGTAGTTAGTAAAGGAACTAAAGATGGCAGCTATCCTGTCCAGGGCAGATATCCAAAAATTATTAAAAAAAGAGCCACCGCTGATCGAAGGGCTGGTTAACCCCGAAGAGCAGGTACAGCCCAACGGTGTTGACCTTACCCTGCGTGAGGTGGCTATGCTACAGTCGCCGGGGAAAATAGCCGTGGCCAACAGCCAGAGGGTGGTTTCCGATTTATCTCCGCTGGTTTTTGACGGGCTGGGTTTTATTGACCTGGTGCCCGGTGTTTACAGCATTACCTATAACGAGATTGTCCATATGCCCAATGATGTCATGGCACTGGCTACGCCGAGGTCCAGCCTGCTCCGCTGTGGCGTGACGGTGAACACGGCGGTATGGGATGCCGGTTACTCGGGCCGTTCACAGTCACTTATGGTGGTCTATAATCCGCAGGGGTTTCGTGTACAGAGAAACGCCAGAATCATTCAGCTGGTTTTCTTACAGCTAAGTGGGGAGACGGAAGGCTACCAGGGAGCCTATCAGGGAGAGAACATATAGGTTTTATTTATGGTGAACTCACCCCCTATATCCCCCTCTCCGTGATAAGG
>DATKWF010000079.1:0-3791 GCA_035529715.1 Dehalococcoidales bacterium
CCTGGAGCCACTGCGCTACCTGTTCAAGGATGAGGTGCGTCAGGTGGGTCTGGAGCTGGGTCTGCCCGAGGAAATGGTATGGCGGCAGCCCTTCCCCGGTCCTGGTCTGGCTATACGCACCATCGGCGAAGTTACCAAAGAGAAGCTGGAGATACTACGCTCGGCTGATTGGGTTGTAATGAATGAGATTAAGAAAGCGAAGATGTACGAGCAGCTGTGGCAGAGCTTTGCCATACTCACCGATGTCAAGAGTGTCGGTGTTATGGGCGATTATAGAACCTACGGCTACCTCATCGCCATCCGCGCCGTAACCAGCGAAGATGCCATGACCGCCGACTGGGCACGCCTCCCCTACGACCTCCTCGCCCGCATTTCTAATCGTATCGTCAACGAAGTACCGATGGTCAACCGCGTCGTCTACGATATAACCTCCAAACCCCCCTCAACCATAGAGTGGGAGTGAAAATAAGAAACCTTAACATATAAGGAATAGAAGATGCAGTTAAATATACTGCTATTCAATGACTGGAGGTGAGTTCCTATGGTGAAAGAATTTGAAATTTGCCCCCTGTGCGACGAACATAATTGGTTATTTCTTTCCGAGGTAAAGGAGGGTAAATCTTACCCAAAAGGGGGTTGTAATCATCGCCTTTGGAACCCTTTAATGAAAGGGGACTTCTTAAACTGGTATCTGAAACATGAAAGGAATAATCAATCCATAAAAGTACCTCAATTTCACGCTCTAAACTTGGATGCAGTTCCTATCGAAGCGTTAGAGACAAATAGACAGAGACTAGAAAAAGTGCTTCAAGACAATCTTCATGAGGTCAATGGTTGGTGGTTTGGCACTATCGAGGAGCAGGAAGCTACTTGTAAAGAATTAATTACCTTCTTAAAACCTCTCTGCGAATTCTACACTAAACGCTTTGAAAGCTCCTCTGAACAATAGCGGGGCAATAAAAATAAGAAAAGGAGGGTCAAAATGCGCAAGGCACACATTGTAGTAGTTCTACTCGCAATTGTGATGCTTACTCTCGGGGCATGTGAGTCAGCACCGATACCTGCACCTGCGCCGGCACCGGCACCTGCCCCTACACCAACACCAACGCCAGCACCTGAATCATATCCCATGCTAAAGGTTGATTCTTATCCTCCATCTTCTGCTGAAAGGGCATTTGCCGGGTATTTAACTGCGTGGAAGAATAAAGATTGGAACGGAATGGCTGAATTCACACAAATGACTTGGAGAAGCGAAAATGAGAATCCTGCTCAGATGCTAGAAAACGCATATGGATTTAAGGACTTGTTAGGGGCTGAGATAATCAAGAAAAGTGAGGTTAGCGATGTAATGGTAGATATAACAGCTACTATTTACTATAGGATTGCAAAAGTTGAAAAGAAAAGTATTACAGCCAGGGTTATTCGTGAGACGGCGCCAAATAAACCTGATCCAGAAGGAAAATGGGGGGTAAACCCAATCTCAACATTGAGGGAAGAGTGAATTGGTTGGGGTAGTTTGAAGGGGCGAAGCCCCTTCAACATCTATTCCCCCTCTCCTTCAAAGGAGAGGGGGACACAGGGGGTGAGGTAGATAAAAATATTAGTCGTTGGGGGCGGAGCCAGGGAGCACACCCTGGTCTGGAAGATAGCCCAGAGCCCCAGGGTTAAAGAGATTTATGTCGCGCCGGGGAACGCCGGCACGGCTCAAATAGCCCACAACCTCGATATCAAGCCAACCGATATAGAGTCGCTGCTCAGGACAGCCCGGGAGAAACGAATCGACCTGACTGTCGTCGGGCCGGAGACACCGCTGGCGGAAGGCATTACCGACCGGTTCCTGAGCAAAGGCATGCCCATCTTTGGCGCAACCAGAGCCGCCGCCCAGATAGAGGCAAGCAAGGTCTTTGCCAAAGAGTTAATGCAAAAGTACAATATCCCCTGCGCCCGCAGCGCCAGCTTCGCCGATTACCAAAAGGCAAAAGAGTACGTCCAGCAGCAGGCCCCACCAGTTGTCATCAAGGCGGATGGGCTGGCGGCGGGGAAGGGGGTAATCATAGCCGATTCAATCCCGCAGGCACTTGATGCCCTGACCAACTTCATGGAAGCAGAAACCCTGGGCACCGCCGGCAAGAAGGTGATTATTGAAGAGTGCCTGACCGGGAAAGAGATGAGCGCTTTTGTCTTTACCGATGCCCACACCGTGGTCCCGATGGTGCCCGCCAGCGACTATAAACGGATATATGACGGCGACCGGGGACCAAACACCGGCGGCATGGGCAGCTACAGTCCGCCATACTTTTTCAATCCGGCACTGTACAAATCGGTAAGAGGAACCATCATGGAACCGGCGGTTAAGGCACTGCACAGTGAAGGAAGACCCTATAAGGGCGTCCTCTACGGCGGTCTAATGATTACCAATGATGGTCCAAAAGTGCTAGAATTTAATGCCCGGTTTGGTGACCCGGAGACACAGGTTACCCTGCCCCGGCTCAAGACCGACCTGGTGGATATTATGCTGGCAGTGGTTGACAACAAACTTGACAGTATTAATATAGAGTGGCATGATAACGCCTGCGTCGGCGTGGTGATGGCATCCGCCGGCTACCCCGGCAGCTACAAGACAGGCTTTCCGGTTACCGGTCTGGATGAACTGGACAAGGATGTCATGGTATTTCACGCCGGAACTAAATTAGATTCCGGAGGGCAGGTATTGACCAGCGGAGGCAGAGTGCTTACCGTAGTCGCCACCGGCAAGAATGTTGCCGAGGCACGGCAAAAAGCTTACAACAACATTTCGCGAATTCACTTTGAAGGCTGTTATTACCGCAAGGACATAGCCGAAATAGAGGGAGTTTAAAATGCCACTGGTAGCTGTAGTCATGGGCTCCAAGTCGGATGCGGAAGCAATGCAGCCGACACTGGATATATTAACCCAGCTCGGCATTGACTACGAGGTCAATGTCATCTCCGCCCACCGCACCCCGGAAAAAGCGAGACAATACGGGATGTCCGCTAAAAGTCGAGGCATTGAGGTCATAATTGCAGCGGCGGGAGGTGCGGCACACCTGCCGGGAGTCCTGGCCAGCTGGACTGTCCTGCCTGTTATCGGCGTGCCAATGCCCGCCGGCGAACTAAAAGGCGTTGATGCCCTTTACTCTATCGTTCAGATGCCCGCCGGTATCCCGGTAGCCACAGTGGCTATCGGCAGTGCCGGGGCAAAGAACGCCGCCTATCTTGCCGCTGAAATCCTGGGCTTGAAGCATGAAAATATTCAAAAAACCTACGAAAAGTACCGGAGTGAACTGCAAGGAGAGCAAAAATGATTGAGCGGTATTCCCGACCCCAGATGAAGAGGGTCTGGTCAGATGAAAACAAGTTCAACAAGTGGCTTGACGTGGAAATTGCTGCCTGCGACGCCTGGGCTGAGCTGGGCACCATACCCCGGGAAGCAATGCCCAAAATCAAGCTGGCTAAATGCAATATCAAGCGCATGGATGAGATTCTCAAGGAAACGCACCATGATATGACCGCCTTCCTCGGCTCAGTATCCGAGAGCCTGGGTGAAGAATCCCGTTTTATTCACCTTGGCCTGACATCCTCCGACGTAATGGATACCGCACTCAGTCTGCAGATAATTGAAGCTGCCGAGATCCTGACCCAGGACGTAAAGGAACTCATCTCGGCACTGGCACAAACGGCAATTGAGCACAAATATACGCCGATGATAGGTCGCACCCACGGTGTTCACGCCGAGCCGATTTCCTTTGGCTTAAAGCTGGCAATATGGGTTG
>DATKWF010000080.1:0-3988 GCA_035529715.1 Dehalococcoidales bacterium
ATCAGCCACAAGCTGCTTTAGCTTGCGGTTCTCCTCCTCGAGGATCCGTAGCTTCCTGACCTCGGCTACACCCATGCCGGCATACTTCTTCTTCCAGCGGTAGAAAGTTTGCTCGGCAATGCCCATCTTACGACAGACCTCGGGCACAGGGGTGCCTGACTCAGCCTGCCGCATGGCGAAGGCTACCTGCTCCGGCGTGTACCTTGAACTCTTCATGGTATAATCCTCCTCTTAAAGTGTGATTATCCCATAAAAATCTCACTTTGGGTGGTACAGTTTTCGGGGAGCAGGTCACTAGTGAGTTGCATTAATACTGCTAAGATAACAGTGGTGAAAAATAAAATGGCTATGATTACAAGATATCTACATTCGGGATTTCACCTTTTCAAAGTTACATTATAGTATAGTTATGTTGTGTCAATTGTATATTATCTGACATTCCCTGTCTGGCTGTTATCCGGTATACGGATACCTTTTGACCACTTCCTCGTCTATCTCAAAGCCGAGGCCCGGTTTGTCAGGTGCCGCAATGTATCCCTTTTCCGGTCGTAGGCTAGGCTGGATGAAATAGGCTTCAAGCGGTATGGGTCTGATCTCGATGTACTCACTCCTCACATTACTAAGGCAGAGATGTAGCGTGGCGGCGATCCCGGGCCCGTAGGTCATGGTATGAGTGGCAACCTGAAGATTCCACGCTTCGGCAAGAGTAAATATTTTGCGGCACTCCAGTATTCCCCCGGTCTTCGTCACGTCAGGCTGAACGACATCGGCCGCGCCCTTAATTATCAATTCCTTGAATCCGTAGTGGGTATATTCGTTCTCACCGGAGGCAATCAAGATATTGGACTTCTCTCTAACGTAGGCAAGTCCGTCATAGTCGTCCATGGGTGAGACCGGCTCCTCAAGCCACAACAGGCCGTATTCTTCCAGCTCTTTGGCCTTTTCCACTGACTCCCGGGGTGTCCAGGCACCGTTCACGTCCATCATCAGGGTCACATCGTAACCCACCGCCTGGCGTACCGCCTTGACCGACTCCATATCCCTCTGATGAAGTTTGATGGCAAGATACCCCTCTTCAGCACAGCGAAGCGACACTTTAGCTACCTCCTCAGGAGTCTGATAGTGGGGAAGACTGGCGTATGCCTTCATCCTATCTCGGCACAACCCACCAATCATCTCGTAGACAGGCATCTTCCTGTACTTCCCGATTATGTCCCACAGGGCAATCTCTACCCCACTAATAGCGTGTAAGGCGAGTCCTTTCCTGCCATAGCGAAAGGTTATGCGGTACATAAGATCCCACAGCCTTTCAATGTTCATTGGATTCTCGCCAACCAAGAATGGTTTCAACCCCTCTTCCACAAAGGTGCTGACAGCATGGGGTGGTAGGCGCCAAGCTTCTCCGTAGCCTGTTATGCCTTCATCAGTAGATATCCTGACCAGCACATGAGGGAAATCTTCTCTTGAAGCAGGTGGAGTCACCTCGTAAACGAGCTGTGGTATGGCTAGTGGAATCGCTTTGATATCTGTAATTCTCATTTTGTGGTCTCCTCCAGAAGTGCTTAGTACGGTTATCGATCGACGCTGGAATTACGGCTACAGCATTTGTGTTTACTGTATCACTGCACTAACAGTGAGTCAATCCGGGATTTCCCATATCCACTATTTATATAGCCTTGTCCTACTATCATCACAGTGTTTGGCAATTTTAGAGCTCTTCCTAATCGTCTCATCAACTATATGATTCTTAGGCTTTTCCATGTTACCTACTAGAGCTTGACGCTCTAATACATCATTATGAAAAACCGGTATCTTAAGATAACACTAAGCAAATAAATTGGGGGTACGGCTGTTTCTATACCCCCAACTGTTTTTCCTCTACCTGTTAAACATTCTGACGGATTGTTACCTCATAAACCATTGTATAGATTTCTAACAATTATCTATTGACTTTTCATAAAACAGGTCTATAATCTAGGCAGGGACTTTTTTCTAGGCGAGGACTTTTTTATAACATTTTGTAGATAGCATTTTAAAAAATAGAAATTTAAAAAGTGGTGCCGGCTTCCTATTGCTGGCGGATTTCAACTAATATCACTACCAACAAGGGAAGCGGGGTTCAATAGCGAAACCGGCCAAAAAAGGTCGGTTTTTTTATATTTTTTTCAGGGAGGCAGATATGATAGATGGTTTTAGGAAATTACTGACTGATGAAAGGTTAATGCTCGCTTCCCGATTTCTTCTGGGAAGCATTTTTATTGCCGCCAGCATAGGTAAACTCCAGCATCCTGCGGCTTTTGTGACCCTTGTTACCAGCTATAATGTCCTGCCATATGAGCTTGCCGCAATTTACGGCCTATTAGCCCCCTGGCTAGAACTCATCATTGGCTCTCTCTTAATCCTTGGACTGTTCACCAGGTTTGCCTCTGGTCTCAGTGTACCTCTCATCATCAGCTTTATTATCGCCAGCTCACACAAGTTGCTGGTTGGTGCCGCCGGGGAATGTGGATGCTTCGGTGCAGTGATGCCTCTGAGCCTTTCACAATCGCTGTACATGGATGCGTTGATGCTCCTTGTGGCGGTTCCTCTAATTCTATATAAAGTTAAACTTTTCAGCATTGGTCACTGGCTGGCGGCAGAGGACAGATGCCCCAGGCAAGCGAACAGTTTAATACTTAGTGGTGCCGGAAGGCTGGTCATCCTTATGATGGTTATCACCCTGCTGTTTTCCTCATTCCCCCAGGGGGCGCAGGCAAAAACAGCCGGCAACTATGACTCGGCCAGCTACCAGCCGGATTCCCCGGGCGTGATTTTCCAGATTAACGATTCCGAAGAACCAGACGACGTAAAAAATGTTATCAAAGTCCCTTCCCCAGCATTGGACAACGATACTTCACTTAATACGAAAATTACCCGGTCGCTTGAATCAAGCGAGGCCGCGCTCGTGTTCTTCTACGCCGACTGGTGCGGTTACTGCCAGAAGCAGAAGCCGATTATAGATGCCCTTGAGCAGGAGTTTGCGTCTCAGATTTCTTTTATCAGGGTCAATGTGGATGAGAACAGGAAGGCAGTGCAGGAATTCGGCGTAACCGGCTTCCCCACCATGTTTTTGATTACCGGGGTTACCGGCGGGGAATTTGAAAAGCAGCAATTCACCGGTCTAACAGACGAGAGCCGACTGAGCGCCAGCTTCAGCCAGATAATCTCCGGTGGCAGCCAACCTCAACAAGAAGGAATTAAAAACACTATCCAGGCGCCTGATAACACTCTGAACTCAGCTGGCTCGGTCGACTTGCGGATTAAGGGAGCGCTGGAATCAAGCAAAGCGGTTTTCACACTCTTCTATGCCGATTGGTGCGGTTACTGCCAGAAGCAGAAGCCGATAGTTGATGCCCTTGAGCAGGAATTTTCCGGCGATATCACTTTTATGCGGGTGAACGTGGATGAAAACCGCCAGGCGGTGCAAAAGTTCGGGGTTACCGGCTTTCCCACCATGTTCTTAATCACCGGTACCGACTCAACCGGAGGCTTTATCCAGCAGAAGTTCACCGGCTTTACCGATGAAGCTAAGTTGAAAGCCAGCTTCAGTCAGACTGCCGGCGGTAACGGATACTGGCCGGGTGAAGATACGAACCGTATCATTACCAGTGAAGAAGTATGGACTGAGCAAAATGCTAGCCCCTTGGACTGTCTTGGAAAGACCCAGGCAGTCTGTCCAACAATTCCCGGATGTGGCTGGTGTGTTTTTCAAAGTATGTGCCTTCCAGGGGGATGCGCATGTGAAGATCTGAGTATTGATCAATGCAATCAATTCCCTGATTATTGCCACTATTCCGAGTGGATGTTGAAGTGTGTTGATAATGAGGACGATATAGATTGGGATGGCCGTCTGAATAGCGAAGACAACTGCCCTTCCGTATTCAATCCGGACCAGGCAGATTTAGATGAAGATGGTATCGGTGATGCATGCGATAACTGCCCCGATGAC
>DATKWF010000081.1:0-6547 GCA_035529715.1 Dehalococcoidales bacterium
CAATGATAACCTCTTTGATGCCGTCATTAGCGAATCGGTAACCGCCTTTCCCCCCGATAAAGAGAGAGCCGTCAGCGAGTATGTGCGGGTGATAAAACCGGGCGGATATGTCGGGCTTAATGAGTGCGCCTGGCTAAAAGAACCGCCGCCGGAATTAGCTGAATACATCTCTCGCACCATAGGAGGTCAGTTTTTCACTTCTGATGGCTGGCAGGAATTAACCGCCGGCGCTGGCTTGAGAGACATGACAGTGAGAACCTATAAAATCAACGCTCTGAGCCAATGGCTTTACGAGGTCAGGCAGTTTGAGTTCGGCGATTTTTTCAGAGCCTGGTATCAATTTCTATCCCAATATACCAAAAGCTCGAGTTTCCGCAGAATAATAAAAGAGAAGTTTCTAGCCGGGCTGTCCCCCAAGATATTCCGCCAATTTTTCCAGTACCTGGGCTACGGGATATACGTTGGTCAAAAATAAGCCCTCTATTTAACCGTGACCGTCCCGGTGCTATCAATCAAACTATGACCGAATGCACGCCTAGAGGTTAATTTTTTCCCGAAATTATGTTAATATAAGTAGCGTAGGAGTGTAGCTCAGTTAGGGAGAGCAGCGGTCTCCAAAACCGCCGGTCGGGGGTTCGAGTCCCTCCACTCCTGCCATGCCGAGGTGGCGGAACACGGTAGACGCGCTAGCTTGAGGGGCTAGTGGGCTTCGGCTCGTAGGAGTTCAAATCTCCTCCTCGGCACCAAAATGCGGAAGTAGTTCAGCGGTAGAATGCCTCCTTGCCAAGGAGGAGGTCGCGAGTTCGAATCTCGTCTTCCGCTCCAGCCAAGTTAAGCCAGCCAGAGCGCTGGCTTTTTACTTATCAGACCGAAGCACCCACAGCGGTCATTTATGGCTAACGCTTCCGCCTGAGCAGGATGAACACCGCCACGAGAATAATAACGGCGACGATACCAATCCAGGTCAACATGACTGGTCTCCCTTCATTATTGGTCAACCCCTAGTCGGGATACAGCTCTGCCCAAAACAAGGGAGCTATACGCCTTAGGGCGAGGCGTATAGCTCCAACAGAGGTGAGGAGGCTTTCCCTGGTCTGGAAAGGCAAATCAATCGGTGAAAAAAGGTAATAGCAGATGCTGGCCACCTCTACCTGACCTCAACTACGCCGCTGACTAACCGGTTTATTTCCTGCTCCGCATCCTGGCCAATCTCAATGCCCAGCTGGTGTAACCTTCTAACGGTATCCCTGACTCTGGTCTTATTCTCGTTTAAGAAATCAAAAAGGGCGCCCTTGCCTTTGGCGGTAAGCTGGTAGCCGTTCAGGCTGCTCTCCTTAAGATAGCCCCGCTTTACCAGAGAGCTGTATAAATAGCCAATGTATTCCCCGGTAACATCCATCGGGCGCTCCAGCAGCTTCTTGCCGGCACTTTTGTCAACCGCAATCACCATTAAAATGACCATTTCACTGGGAAACATCACGCCCCCTAATTGCCAGTAGTCTACTATAATAGCATATTTTATGCTTATTGTCAATATTTTAAGTATATTTATGGTGACAATTGGGGAAAATGATTGTCTTGAAACTACCGGGGTGGGGCAAGCCCGGTTCAGGCTTGCATCACGGTTAATTTTGCCCTAAAATAAGAAAGCCCAATTGCCCGGTGCCAGAACCGGGCTGGTGGGCAGAGCGAGGCGACGTAGCCAAGTGGATAAGGCGGGGGTCTGCAAAACCCCTATTCACCGGTTCGAATCCGGTCGTCGCCTCCATTTTATTTGGTGACCAGAGAGAAGGGTTACCCTTGAGTGGACCCTACTGAACACGGTCAGCCAGGGTCTGGAAAATGCGCAGATAGTCGTGCAGGTATCGGGTGACCAGGAACCGCTTTTGAACCCGGCGCCGGCCGGCGCTACCGAGCCGATATGCCGTCTGCCTGTCCCGCAATAAGCCGGTAATAGATTCCACCCACTCGTTTAGTGATTTGGCCAGGAACCCGGTTCTGTTGTGCAATACCTGCAGGGAAATTCCGCCGACAACGCTCCCCACAACCGGACAGCCCTTCCACAGTGCCACGGAAACAACCAGCCCGAAGCCCTCACGTAATGATTTCTGGACGACCACGCTGGCTGCCTGCTGAAAGGCATTAATCTCCGGGCTGCTCACCCCGTTTTGACCCCACAGGATAAGAGTATCGCTGCGGTCACCGGCATAGGTGACGATATTCTGATAGCACGACTGGGTTTCCGGGTCATCGTCAGCACCACCCCCCATCAACACCAGCTGCAGGTCGGGAAATTCCCGCTTCAATACGTCAAATACGTCAATCACCCCGCAGAAGTCCTTCCACGGGTCAAAACGGGATAGCATGAAGATAAAGGGGCGCGCCGGGTCAACACCGCAGCGCACCAGGACGCGGTGTACCTCCTCATCACCGAGCAGGCGGTTCTGGGAACTGAGGGGATCTATGCCCGGGGCCGCCGTGAAACACCGCGGGCCCCGAAAATTCCGGGGGAAATACTGTTTCCGGGTAAAGATAGCCGCGTCGTAGAGCTCAACATAGGGCTTCAAAAATTCCCAGAAATGGGGCTGGGGTGTAGTCAGGTCAATGTGACAGCGCCATATCCAGATACCGGTATTCTGATGGCCGTTCCCCTGACGCAATAGCTGCAAAACACCGGCCGGCTGAGGGTCGTGGACCACCACAAAATCATAGCTCCCGTTGGAACTCAGCAGCTCAGCGTTAAGAGTATTGTACTTTAACCAGGCGGCTTTCATTTCCGGGGTGAATGGCAGCGGCATCCCCTGGAGCCCATTGTGCATCGCCTTGGTGACCTTGTAGAACTCATCCGCCCCCCGCAGGATGCGCCATTCGGCATTTAAGCCAAGGTCACTCAGCAATGGGACTAAAGCCTTTAACAGCTCGGCTACCCCGCCACCGACGGCGGTGGCATTGAGATGAAGCACTCTGGCCCCAGCCAGCGGTCGGGCTGATGCCCGCAACTGCTCAATGTATTCTTCTCCCAACAGGGAGGTGTAGTCACTCAATGAACGCTGACCGGTAAGAACACATTGAGTCATTTATGCTTCTTATCCTGAAAACTTTACTGCGGGCACAACCACGCCTCCCCTTCTCCCACCACTGACGCGGCAATTTGTTGATATTGACATGACAACCGAATTGTGCTATACAAAATCATGATATCTATTACTTAATATATTTTACTATATTAATATTACATGAATTATATTTCAAGTTAATCATATCATAATTTCTTTGTCAAGTAGTTTATCAGGCAATTTTGGCTGGGTTTCTAAAATGAATAAGTGGTCTTTCATCACCAACCACGGCCTGGTGCTGGCGGCGGTCGCCAGGCACCCCAGTAAGACTACCCGCCAGATCGGTGATGCGGTCGGTATCACCGAGAGAGCGACGCATAAGATTATCAATGACCTGGAAGCCGCCGGTTATGTCACCAAGCTCAAGATGGGCCGGCGCAATGAATACCTGGTGCACCCGGAAGTACCGTTGAAAGAGGGGGCTAACGGCGGCACCGCGGCCAGGGAACTGCTGGCCATGCTGGGCTGGAAGCCGAAGAAAAGCTAGGCTAAACTCTTATGTCCCGATTATCTGCTTCGCCTCTTCGGCAAACTCACCCGGCACCAGTATCTTGACCTGACCCAGACCATCCAGGGTAATTCCATAGATGGGACCGGCGCTCTCATACTTTAATAGCACCGGTATCCCCTGGCTCTCCAGCTTTGACTTGATGGCATAAGCCACCAGTTCACCCTGAACCTTATGAACCACGACTAAGTCCGGACTGTTTTTACCCATGCTGATACTTTGCCTATTGGCTGCCGTTATAAGCTGGCAGCGACCTGAAGGGGAGTATATCCTGGCTAGGGTTTTCTTTCCATAATCAGTTTAAAGAGTGAGTCTAACTCAATTTTATCCATCGCCCGTAGCTTCAGGGGCACTGACTGCCCCGTTATTTTCAACTCAACTCTTTCTCTGGGAATGAGGCCTACGATGGACATAAGGATGCCAATTGATACCAGGCCCAGCCCCGGCGGGTCTAACCAGCCGATACCAAAAAACTGGGTAACCACCACGGCGAGTATCAGGAGGGCAATACCGCCAAATAGCGCTATAACTCGCTTTTCCTGTTCGTATTTAATGCTCTTTATATGACTATACTCAATATCTCTGACTAAATGGCCCTTCTTTATTAACAGCCTTTTGTTCAAAATGTAAACAGTAGCGTCCCGCAAGTTATACTGTCTTTCAAAGGTCTCATCCTTGGTAAGACATTTCTCAATTTCTCTGGGAACAAGCTCCATTTACCTGTCTCCTATAAACCCCGGCTCACCTTCCCAGACCCAAATTAAAAGGGCGCCAGCGACCACCATTTTCCAGTGGTTTCCAGTGCCCTTCTCATCTTCAGTAGTCTCCTAAAGTTGCACCAAATGACCTTTTTAGTGAGCTTACATGTTGTTTTTGAGTGTAGCTTTTAGCGGCGTCAATGTCAAGACCCGGCTCCTACATGCAAACCTATTGTGCAGCTGGGTACATTGTCAGATAAAAGTATCCCGTCTTTCTAAGTGAGGTGATACAACTTATCGCCCAGCACGTCTAAGCTTTGCTTCGATTCTGGCCACCAGTACGTCTGGATTGAAAGGCTTCGTGATATAATCATCCGCACCAATATTCAAAGATTTGCTCAAAATGTTCTTGTCAATTACACCGGTTAACATGATAACAGGAATATTAGAGCGTTGCCGTATAAGGTCAAGTACTTGAAAGCCGTTAAGACCGGGCATTTTCATATCTAAAATAATCAGGTCGGGGTGTTCTTTTTCCATTAAAGCTAGACCTGAATGGCCACTGGCAGCTAAGGACACTTTATAGCCTTTAGGTTCAAGAATATTTTTAACCAGTTTCAGTAATGCTCGCTCATCATCTATAACCAATATATGTTTCTTCTTTTTCAAAATAGTAATACTCCTCCCTTCTAATTTAAGAGAGGGGAAATCTGCCTAAATAACCTCTTGGTCATCGCTGACTTCCCTTCATCTCTTGGCTTCAGTCTAGCAAGGCCAAATCACAAATAAGTCACAAAACATGCCTATAATGTCACAAAAAACAGATTTGTAGCTTAGTTTTGATATTTCTGGTGCCAATAGAAGGGACGAAGCGGTTGGCATCTCGTCGACACTAGAATCTTGACGCCCATACCACCAATGCTTACAATAGCATCAAGAATAACGCCGGGGTGGCGGAATTGGCAGACGCAGCGGACTTAAAATCCGCCGGACTTAGTCCTTGTGGGTTCGAGTCCCACCCCTGGCACCAAGGAATAAAAGGGCACAGATTTTAGGTCTGTGCCCTTCTATTTTAGGCAAGCCCCATTTCGCAGCGTGGTGCTTCTGGAGTAAGTCTAGGCTTGAGGTGCCTAACGCCTAAGTCCAACATAAGAAGGTGTTGACAACCTCATCAAGGGAAGACTAAACTCGAGTCCTAACTTGTAAAATAGTGTTAAAGCAACTTACTGCTTTAGGAGGCAGAGAAAGTGACTAGCGAAAATGTCGAGCTAACTGGCGTGGAGAAGCCAGATAAATCCTCCCAAATGCCAACAAGACCAATCCCTCAAATCCTGAAAGAAGTAGAGGACAATATTAAAGCAGCTGTTGAGGCAGCGAGAAGAGCTGAAGAAGCTGCCAAGTCAGCCAAACAGGCTGCGGCAACAGCAGCAAAGTCATCTGAGGATGCGACTAAGAGGTCTCAAGAGACACGTAAAGCCGGGGAAAGAGTTATCCAGAACGCTACCCAAGCAACTGGCGAAGCAGCCGCCAAAGCCGAAGAGATGGCTAAGGAAGCTAACAAAGCAGTTCAGGAGGCAGAAAGCAAAGCTCAGGATGCTGAAAAGGAAGCGAGAATAGCGGCTCAAGCGTATAAGAGGGCAATTGCCGCAGCTAGGGAAGCTGCTGAAACAGCGACTAAGGCATCCGAGGAGATAGCCATAAAGGCTAAAGAAGCTGTACAGGCAGCCACAACGGCAGCTGACCAGGCAACCAAGAGAGCCGAGGAAGCGAGTACCGCAGGCAGAGAAGCTGTAGCATTGAAGGTTATGCTTCAAAAATCCGGTGTAGCCGTCAAAACTGACTCTAGCCGAGAGGGCAGCTCTTGAGGTGCCCTCCCATATATATTTCTCTAAAATGTTATAATTATGGTGCTTGAAGGGCAGGGACAGCGGACTTAGAGTCCGTTAGCTATGGACAGTGTAGGTGATGGGCATAATAAGGGCACTGGACACCGCTGGTTTTGGCGGTGAAAGGTGCCCATTTTAAGCTTTACTACTATTATGGGGAGTTGAAAATGGATGAATATGAGCAGACTATAAAACTCAGAGAACTTTGGACTAGGTCTATAATGACATGGGGGCAGGTTTTAATACCACTAGGAGCTTCAATTTTTGCTTTCTTTGTCTATCAAACCGCGAAGGACGGGTTCTCCAGCAATGATTTTAGTACTTTGCTGATAGGATGGT
>DATKWF010000082.1:0-2783 GCA_035529715.1 Dehalococcoidales bacterium
ATTGGGGCAACTTTCCGCCTGCTTTGTCCTGCCCATCGAGGACTCGATGGAGTCCATCTTCGACTCAGTGAAGAACACGGCGCTCATTCATAAAAGCGGTGGTGGCACCGGGTTTTCCTTCTCCAGACTCAGACCGGAAAAGGATAGGGTTGGCTCTACCGGTGGCGTCGCCAGTGGCCCGGTTTCCTTTATCCGCGCCTTTGATACCGCCACCGATGTCATCAAACAGGGAGGGATGCGCCGCGGGGCAAATATGGGCATCCTTAGCGTTAACCACCCCGACATTATGAAGTTTATCACCGCCAAAGATGACCCAACCGCCCTGACCAACTTTAATATCTCCGTCGCCGTCACCGCCGAATTTATGGAAGCCGTCAAAACGGGCTCCGACTATAACCTCATCAATCCACGCACCAAAGAGATTGAGGGTACGCTCAATGCCAAAGAGGTCTTTGACAAGATAGTTGACATGGCCTGGAAAACCGGCGACCCCGGTATTGTTTTTATTGACCGCATCAACCAGGATAACCCCACCCCCCACCTGGGCAATATTGAAAGCACCAATCCCTGCGGTGAGCAGCCCCTGCTCCCCTACGAATCATGTAACCTGGGCTCAATCAATCTCGCCAGGATGCTGAAAAGCACCGATGGGACTGCCGAGATTGACTATCCCAGGCTGGCGCAGGCAATCAAGACTACCGTCAGGTTTTTGGATAATGTTATTGATGTCAACAAATTCCCGCTTCCCCAAATCGAGGAGATGACCAGGAAGACCAGAAAAATCGGCCTCGGCGTCATGGGCTTTGCCGACATGTTAATCAGGCTGGGTATCCCCTACGATTCCGAAGAGGCGCTGCAGCTTGCTACTGACCTCATGCGCTTTATCAATGAAGAAGCGACTAAAGCCTCGGTGGCATTGGGCAAGGAGCGCGGTGTCTTTCCCGCCTTTGAGGGAAGCATCTATGATACTCCCGATGGCCCCAGAGTCAGAAACGCCTCACGCACCACCATCGCTCCCACTGGCACCCTGAGCATGATTGCTGGCTGCTCCAGTGGCATTGAACCTCTTTTTGCCCTGAGTTACACCAAGAATATCCTTGATGGCGCCCGACTCGTTGAGGTAAATCCCTATTTTGAGGAAGCTGCCCGGAACGGAGGCTTCCTCTCTGATGAACTCATGCAGAAACTGGCTGACGGCGCTCACCTCGGTGACATTGATGGCATGCCCGATGCCATCAAGCGGGTATATGTTACCGCCCATGAGATAACCCCGGAATGGCACGTCACCATGCAAGCCGCCTTCCAGAAGTCCACCGACAACGCGGTTTCTAAAACGGTCAACTTCCCCCAGAAAGCTACCCAGGAAGATGTCGCCAAGGTTTATATGCTCGCTTACCAGGCGGGACTGAAGGGAATCACCATTTACCGTGACCGGAGCCGTGATGCTCAGGTGCTGACCACCGGTAAAAAAGAGACGACTGAAGACACCGGGCGCACCCCGCGAAAGAGGTCGAAAATAACCACCGGCATCACCGAAAGGGTAACTACCGGCTGTGGCTATATCTATGTCACTGTTAACTCAGATGAACAGGGCATATTTGAGGTCTTCTCCCATCTGGGCAAAGCCGGGGGCTGTGCCTCCGCCCAGCTTGAAGCCGCCTGCCGACTTATCTCTCTGGCTTTGAGGGCTGGGGTGGATGTGGCGTCAGTGGTCAAACAGCTACGCGGTATCCGCTGCCCGTCAATTGCCTGGGAAGAGGGCAAGTCCATCCTCTCCTGCGCCGATGCCATCGCCAGCGTACTGGAAAAACACACCACTGGCTATGATGGCAAGCCCAGGCTGGAAGACTACGGCCTGGCCAAGAATCTGGCCGGCCAGTGCCCTGAATGTGGCAGCATGCTCGTCTATCAGGAAGGCTGCTTCATCTGCCGCGCCTGCGGCTATACCAAGTGCTAATTAAATAGCAGATTGTTTAGCAACCCACCCCCTCGTCCCCCATCCCCCTCCCTTCCCCAGGGAGGGGGAATTAGTTTTACGTGAGATAAAAGTCACATACAAGCCTTATTCCCAGGCCTATAATTAAGCTTGGAATTATGAACATTATCCATAATCTACCTGAAGTAGCTATACTTTTAGGCTTGTTGTCTATGGTTATGGGTGGAGTACTCCTTGCTGCCTGTCAGTCGACTGCAGAAACACAAGTTGAAGCCCAGCCAGACGTTAACTGCACACTGCCGAAGGAGATTGAAACAATGGATTTGCCAGAGACTGGAGCTATTCCCAATACCGCCATACCACCCATCGACGCCTCGGCGCCAACCAAAACGGAAACAGCAACCTTTTCCTTGGGCTGATTCTGGGGTCCGGACTCCCGGTTCGGGAGCACACCGGGTGTGGTTCGTACCCGTGTCGGCTACGCCGGAGGCACCAAAGAAAACCCCACCTATTACAGCTTGGGTGACCACACCGAGACGGTTCAGATTGACTATGACCCGTCTCAGATATCCTATGAGGAGTTGCTGACTGTTTTCTGGAATAGTCACAATCCAACTTATCCATCTTCCACCCAGTACCAGTCCATGGTCTTTTATCACAATGAAGAACAGAAAGAGCTGGCGCTGGAGACAAAAGCCCGCGTGGAGGCTGAATTGAAAGCCAATGTCCTCACCGAGATTATCCCCGCCAGCGAGTTTTACCTCGCCGAAGCCTACCATCAGAAGTACTATCTGCAAGGTGTACCGCAGTTCAAGCAGGAGTTCAGCGCCATTTATCCCGACATCAA
>DATKWF010000083.1:0-20102 GCA_035529715.1 Dehalococcoidales bacterium
GGGGAAGCTTGGCCTGGACCTGCTTGTTTTCCCGGAAGTTTATTTCTGCGGCTACCCCTACTGGCGTGGTGGCGTTACCGTAAAAGAGGAGACCGAACTGGCGGCTCAGCTGATACGGTCGGCTATACGCTGGGATGGTGAAGAGGCTCAGCGCCTGGCGGAAGCGGCGAGCAAGGCAAATGTCAACTGCATAATAGGCTGTAATGAATTGTCCGACCGCCCGGGCAGCCTGACGATTTACAACTCCCTGATAGTCATCAGTCGTGACGGCAGAATCCTCGGTCGGCACCGCAAGCTGATGCCCACCCACTCCGAGCGAACCTACTGGGGGATGGGGGACGCCAGCGATATACGTGTTTTCGATTTAGACATCGGCAGGGTGGGCGCAAGCATCTGCTACGAACACCACATGACTCTGCTGCGAGCTGCTCTTGCCATCAAGGGGGAGGAGATTCATTGCGCCCTGTGGCCGGGGTGGTGGGCGGTAAACGAGCACCTCGGCGACAAATCCGCCCAGGTCGGGTCTAAAACGTGCGATATTGAGTCGGCAATCCGCCAGCACGCCATTGAAAACCAGGTGTTTGTGGTCAGCTCAAGCTGGTTTCTCAAGCCGGAGGACATTCCCGCCGAGCTCAAGGACAAGATGAAGTTCAATCTGGCTATCGGCGGCAGTTGCATTGTCAACCCTGCCGGACTGATTATTGAAGGGCCCGTGTTTGAGCGTGAAGGCATTGTCCACACCGAGATTGACCTTTCACTGCGGGAGCTGGTAAAGGTGTACGTTGACGGAGTTGGGCACTACTCACGGCCTGACCTGCTGACGCTGAACATACGTGACGAGGCATGGTCGCTGACCGGACCCCAGAAGCTGGGGGGTACTGACCAGGATGCCAGACGCATCCAGCAGATTCTGGAGCGCTATAATCTTACTCCGGACGAACTGGAAGAGATTCTGAAGAAGCATCTGAGTGACTAGGAGTAATTGGGCCTTTTTGGTGAATATTCAGGCAATTAAAGGCAGTAACTGGCTTGGGCCGATATTTAGGAATTTATGTGTATGACACTGAGCACCGCTGGGATAACTTGACTTGGGGCATGCGCTGTGTTATTCTCATTAAGTTCTATTATATGTAAGCATGTAAGGAGTTTACAATTAAAACAAAGATAGAGTGAGGTATTTCCCGTTCTTTACTTGAAGCCCCTTAATTATTTTACCTGCTCTTTCCCTCCCCCGTAGTAACCGCTTTCTAAAAATCCTCAGTGATTTCTGCATCAAACGATTTCTTGCCTCTTTTTGCATTTTTCCTCAGTTTACAGCTTATTAAGGCAGGCACACAGAATATTTTGAAAGGAGAACAATGAAGTTGAAGAAGGAACGTAACACCATAATGAAGGTAGTTCTGCCGGTGCTGCTGCTGGTGCTGATGGTCGCCAGTATGTCGGTATACGGATGCGCCGGTGAGCCGGAAGGCAACGGAGCTACCGAAGCAGAGAAGGAGACAATTGTAATTACTGAACTGAACTGGGATAGTCCCGCGTATCAGGCGTATATCCTGGGTTTTATCATCGAACATGGCTACAACTATCCGATAGAAATAGTTTCTGGCACCAGCATGGCTATGTTTGAAGGAATTATGACTGGTGACATTGATATCTACCCTGAGATATGGCTGCCCAATCAGCAGGTGCCCTGGGATAAAGGCATAGCAGAGGAGAGTTTCATCCCGGTTACTATAACGAATGACGATAACTGGCAAAGCCTTTTCGTCGTGCCAACATATGTCATTGAGGGGGACGCGTCTCGCGGGATAGCACCTATGGCGCCTGACCTGAAGAGTGTTCAGGACCTGAAGCGTCCGGAAATTATAGAACTGTTTAAGGACCCGGAGGAGCCCGGCAAGGGGCGTGTCTATACCTGCATTCCTGGCTGGGAGTGCGAGAAAATCCACTTAAAGCAGTTGAAAGCACTCGGTCTGGATGAGTATTACAATGCGTTTCCGCCGGGTAGTGAAGCGGGGCTATGGGCTTCTCTTAAAGGTGCTTACGATAAAGGCGAGCCGTGGCTTGGAGTGGCATGGAGCCCCACATGGATAGCCGGCATGCTGGACCTGACCATTTTAGAGGAAACCCCGTATTCAAAGGAACTGTTTGAGCAGGGTCTATGTGCCTGGCCATCTTGCGACCTCTGGATAGTAGCCAGTAACCAGTTTGCCGATAAAGCGCCGGATTTGTTCCCGTTACTCTTGAGGGTTAGGATGAGCACTGATGAACTGAACCTCGGGATGGCTTATATGCGGGAAAATGAGGCAACGGCCGCTGAAGCTTCTCTCTGGTTTTTGAAAGGGCGGCAGGAAGTATGGCAGCAGTGGGTAACGGATGATGTAGCTGCCAAGGTACAGGCGAAGCTAAACGAGACTTAAAAAAGAATTTTTAACCGAACACCTCTGGATTGATTTAGTGGCCTGGGGGCTATAGCTAAACGGGGTCATTTCCGTGACTCCGCTACTGCCCTCAGGCCTGCTATATTGTGATAATGATGCCCACGTGAGCTGGTTAGGTTAGCAAAGGATTAGCAAAAATATAAAAGCCCTCTAGTATTGAGAAATTCGAGGGCTTATTTAGCTTCAAAAGTGGTACCCCTGGGGCGACTCGAACGCCCGACACGCGGTTTAGGAAACCGCTGCTCTATCCTCTGAGCTACAGGGGCACATTTTGTGGGGCTGGGGTATCGATGGATAGAAATTTCAAACTCGTCTTCGGCTTTATTACATATCCCCACCCCTCCCGACAACGGTAATTGTAGCAATAAAGGGGGGGCGGTGCAACCAGACCGGCGCTTACTATACCCGAATAGAAATAAATAAACCCTGAGTATGCTCAGGGTTTACAACCAAGTGAGAACGATTTTACGGGATTCTTAGGAGAGGAGACTGGCGATTCCCGGTAGTATTGCCAAGCCGCTGGCTTCTAAAACCAGCAGACCGAAACCAATAACCAGAGATAGCACTATAACTATGGTGAATAGTTTTTCAGCGTTACTTAGAATATGCCATCTGCCTCTTATTACTTCCTGTTGGTGCATCTTAACCTCCTTTAGCCAAACATTAGCGGGCAATACTCTATTTGTGACATAAGCAAAAGAATTTGCTAACAAGATGAGCACAGAGATAGAGTAATGTCTAAGTGGAATTCAGAGTGACTACAAAACGAGGTTTGTTCGCCCATCCCCACTATTTGTCCCGCTCACACCCCTCTTTTGGGAACATCCCTCATTTGGGGAGTAAAGACGCATGAAATACCAACTAATATTTCTATGCTATTTGTATTATAGCACATTTGATTCTATTATACAAATGTTCAGTGACAAAGCCTTAAATGAATTTGACAACTAACGTAGCATATGCCAGAATTTGACGAGATAAAGCGGAGCCGTTCGGTCTCTTTTTCCGTGTGGTTGCTTGATTGAAAGTCAGCTCATGGGTATTTCACAAAATTTGCGGATATTAAATATTCACTGTGCCCATATTATTCGTGACCATTCTTTAGTATTACTAGCTCTTCAAATCCACAACTTTTTAGTCTTTTGCCATGAAAAGTGAAAGCATAGTCTTAATCGGCATGGCCGGGGTAGGCAAGTCTGGCATAGGCAGTTCTTTAGCCGAGGCTTTAGGCTTCGAATTCATAGACCTGGACGATTACATACAGGAGAAAGAAGGCACGACCCTACAGAAAATCATTGATACTGAAAATGAGCTGACCCTGCTGCAGCTGGAGAAACAAAGAATGTACGAGATAGATTTGCCCTGCCGGGTAGTTGCTCCTGGCGGGAGTATAATCTACCATCCTGACCTCATGGAATACCTGAGACAGCACTCCACTCTAGTTCACCTGGATGATTCTTTTGCGAATATAGAAAGCAGGCTAACTAACGCGCTAATGAGGGGTATAGTGGGATTGAAGAGTAAGTCATTAAGAGAAATATATGATGAAAGAAGACCGCTTTATTCCAGATATGCCGATATAACGGTTGACTGTCAGGGTAAAACATGGGACCAGGTAGTCAGAGAGATATTAAATTGGTTTTCTGAGCGCAAAAAGATGGAGGAAGGTTGAGATGAAACGAACGCCATTATATGAAGAGCACTTAAAACTGGGGGCTAAGATGGTTGAGTTCGGTGGCTGGGAGATGCCTCTTAACTATCCGCCGGGAATACTCGCCGAACACCTGGCAACGAGGAAATTCGGTGGGCTGTTTGATACTTCCCACATGGGTAGATTACTGATAAGCGGGCAGGATGTCCTGCCTTTTATGCAATACGTCTTAACTAATAATTCGGCGGCTCTGGAGCCAGGACAATCGCAATACACCATCATCGCTACCGAAACTGGTGGCGCAGTTGATGATACTTATCTCTATAGAATTGATGAAAAGCAATATCTTCTCGTCGTCAATGCTGCCAACATGGAAAAGGACTGGGCATGGCTGCAGAAACACCGGCAGAAATTCAGCAAACTAGTCCTGGAGGACCATACTGCCGGTATTGCTATGCTGTCATTACAGGGGCCAACGACAAAGGCAGTGCTTGAAGCAATGCTGGGAGATACCGGCCACCTCCCCGAACCCCGACGGAACTGGCTGGCCATTGCCGAGTTATTTGGTAAAAAGGTGCCCGTAGGCAGAACCGGGTATACCGGTGAGCCGATGTGCTTTGAGCTTTTTCCTCCCGCCGAGATAGCGGCGCAAGTGTGGAACAAGATATTGGAAATTGGTGGCAAGGTGGGTATCATGCCGATTGGCCTGGGAGCGAGAGATACGCTGAGACTGGAAGCTGACCTCCCCTTATATGGACATGAACTGGGCAGTGATGTTGATGGAAATGAAATACCTCTGTTTGCCCTGCCTGCCGCCAGATTTGCGGTCAGCTTCAATAGCGCCAAGGGGCAATTTATTGGTCGGGAAGCACTGTTGAAGCAGTTCCAGGAAATAAAACTGAGGCGTGAAGACCGGCTTGAGACGCCAAAGGATAAGTTACTGGTGCCCAGGACCATATTTCCGATGTCTATCACTGGTGGTGTCGCCAGAGCCGGCTGCCCCGTCTATATTGATGAAAGGCTGGTGGGGAATGTGACCAGTGGCACTGTGGTGCCTTCCTGGGATACTGAGGATACCGGTGTCAAAGCGAAGCCTGGCACTGAATCTCACCGGAGAACAGTATGTCTGGCATACCTTGATTCCGATTTAAAAGAAGGGCAGAGAGCCAAGGTATTAATCAGGGACAAGACTGCTGAAGCAGTAATTAGCAAGAGGCATATCGGCGGTGAAGCCGCACCTTATGCCAGGCCTATTCTAGAAAAAGAGCAAGAAGAGGTTGCCGTAGCCGGTCCCAGGGAATCTATATCAGATTTAGCCAGAAGTCTGGCGAGAAAGGCCTGTGGTAACACCCTTTGGCGGCAGACCAGGACCTTTAACCTCATACCATCCGAACAGACCCAGTCACCGATGGTGAGACTACTGAGCATAGCCGACCCATCAGGGCGATATGCCGAGCACAGGAGGGTAGAGGCTCTGGGGAATATTGAAGCATATTACTATCAGGGAACAGGATTTATCAATGAAGTAGAGACGGAATTAATCAAAGGGATGAAGGAATTCCTGGGTTGCTCCGAAGTGGAGGTCAGGCTGATTAGCGGGCAGATGGCTAACGCCACAGTGTTCAGCGGTCTGACGGATTATTTAAACAGGGTGGACAGGCGGTCAGAGCCCAGGAGGCTGAGAAGCGTGATGAACCATCATATTGGACGGGGAGGTCACCTGAGTGCGCAACCAATGGGTGCCTTAAGAAACTACGTTTCTATTGACCCGGTCACGGAGAGATGGGCGGTGGTCAATTTCCCAGTTTTGCCGGATAACCCGTACCGAATAGATGTTCCCCGGGCGCTGGAACTTATTGAAAAGCATAAGCCGGAACTCATCATTTTTGGTAAAAGCATGATACTGTATCGTGAGCCGGTCACCGAGTTAGCCAGAAAGGTAGTTGACATAAAACCAAAGCCAATAATTATGTATGATGCTGCCCATGTCCTGGGTCTGCTTGGGCCTTATTTCCAGGAGCCGTTAGCCGAAGGCGCCGACTTTGTAACTGCCTCAACACATAAGACCTTCTTCGGCACGCAGAGAGGAGTAGTTGCCAGCAATATGAGTGAGGGGTCGGATTATGCCGAGCTGTGGGAGAGTATAACCAGGAGGACTTTTCCCGGGAGCGTGAGTAATCATCACCTTGGCACAATGCTCGGACTGTTGATGGCAGCCTACGAAATGAATACCTATGGACGTGATTACCAGAAGCGGGTAATCGCCAATGCCAAAGCCTTCGCCATGGCGCTAAAAGAACAGGGACTGCAGGTAGAGGGCGACCCATCGGTCAACTACACCGAGACACATCAGGTTGTCTTACGAGTAGGCTATGCCAGGGGCATAGAAGTTGCCGATAGGCTGGAAAAGAATAACATAATCGTCAACTACCAGGCACTGCCTGATGACGAAGCGTTCACTGCCAGCAGCGGTCTGAGGCTGGGCACTCAGGAGATGACCAGATTTGGCATGAAAGAGGCAGACTTCGGCGAGCTGGCCAAGTACATGGCGGAGGTAATTCTTAAGGGAAAAGATGTCTCTGCGCCGGTGGCTGACTTCAGACAAAAGTTCCTTAAGATGCGGTACTGCCTGCCCGAAGAAGAGGCAAAGCCGATAGTTGATGAACTTATAGGTTGCCTGATTAAAGTGTGATTGCGGTCTATATTACTGAAAGACCTTCGCCAGATTGATTGCAGGGACAATATTAAGAGGAATTTGTTTACTTATTCCTGCTTGGTAATCTCCTCGTATAAACCGCGCTTATCAATAGCTCTCTTTGCCTTGAACTCGGTTCTTTCCAGGCTGCCGGGTTCCATCATCTGGACCACTGCCCTCAGCGCTCGTGTTTTCAATTTATCCTCCAGCTCTTTCTTCAACCGGGGGATGGCTGCGGCATCCACTCCCTTGTCGTATTCTGCCTGGACAACAAGCTCATCCATGGTCTTTTCCCGGGTGACAATGATCCGGTATTCCTCACCAAATCCCTCAATCCCCCTGATTACATCCTCAATGGCGCTGGGATACACGTTCTCTCCCCTGATTAAGAGCATATCATCGGCCCGGCCATATATGCCTTTGGGCAGGCGGGGGTAGGTCCGCCCGCAGGGACAGGGGTCATTTACCCAGTAGGAGATGTCACCCGCCCAGAAACGAATCATGGGCTGTGAGGTGCGCTCCAGATGAGTATAAACGGTGACACCCTCTTTGCCGTAGGGCACTCTCTTTTTAGTCACCGGGTCCACCAGTTCGGCATAGACGATATCCTGCCAGAGGTGCATCCCCTGACGTGCGTCGCACTCGCAGTTGGTCATCCAGGGAGCCATCTCCCCGGTGGAACCTGAATCAATACAGATTCCGCCATAAGTCTCTTCAATCTTCTTTTTAGTTGAAGGAACACCTGCTCCCGGTTCGCCCGAGAAGAAGAGAATGCGAAAATTGAAATCTTTGGCCGGGTCAACGCCCATCCTTTTAGCCACCTCAGCGAAATAAAGACTGTAGGAGGGCGTCCCGTAAAAAACGGTGGGTTTGGTTTGTACAACCCAGTTGACTCCCCTCTCAGTTTGCCCGGCAACGCCAGCGCCAAAGGGGAAAGCGGTAGCTCCCAGACGCTCGGTTCCTGCCAGTGCCCCCCAGCTCCCCCAGTAGAGACTGAAGAATGAGCCGATGAAGGCCGTATCCTGCGGGCGCACCCCGAACCCCCACATTGTTCTGGCGTGGGCTTCGGCAATGCGTTTCATGTCATCCTTACCGACGCTGAAAGCCGTAGGTCTGCCGGTGGTTCCAGAGGTTCCATGTACCCTCTGCACTTCATCTGGGCGAACACACAAATAGCTGCCGAAAGGAGGATACTCCGCTTGGTCCTGGCGCATCTCCTCTTTGGTCAGGAATGGAATCTGTTCGAAGTCTTCCATGGAACGGATGTCTTCCGGCTTTATACCGGCTTCATCCCATTTTTTCCGGTAGATAGAAGCCTTCTCATAGGCATATTTGAGTTGTGCCTGAAGCTTGGGTAGAATTACCGTCTGCTCTCTTTCCTCCGGGTCCATGGTTTCCATTTTCTTGTTCCAAAACCTGGAATCCAGAGGCGGAACATAGGTAGGGTCGTATTGGGGTGGCCATGACATCAACATAGAAGTATCCCCTTTCCCGAATAAACTTTGTTATCCGATGACTGGTGAGTTACCTATGTCAATGACCTCAGCAATGGCATTGCGCCATACTTTAGCCACGGTGACAACCCCGATATTTACGCTGATTTATTTATCTTCAATCCCCAGTTCTTTCAGGTAGTCAACCGCATCCTGGATGGTTGCTATTTTTTCAGCAGCTTCATCCGGTATCTCAACCTTCCGGGACGGGTTACTGAATTCTTCTTCCAGAGACATTATCAGTTCTACCAAATCCAGAGAATCAGCACCTAAATCCTCAACAAAGCTAGCTGTGGGCACCACATCCGCCTCCTCCGCACCCAGCTGCTCCAAAGCTATCGCTTTTATTCGCTCAAAGATAGTAGCCACTTTTTCCCCCTTTCAAGATTTCAGCTGTTGGCAAAAGCGCTAACCGAGCCTAAAACTCCATTCACGAATTTTGATGAGTTATCACTACCAAATTTCTTGGCTAACTCGACCGCTTCATTGATAGCTACCTTCACGGACACCTTATTATCAAATAAAATCTCTAATATTGCAAGCCTGAGAATGTTCCTATCAACCACCGGTATCTGCTTTACTGGCCAGGCTGGAGCGAACCGCTGAATATTATGGTCAATTTGCTCCTTATTCTGGATTACTTTATTTACCAGCTCGCAGATGAAGACTTTATTTTCCTCGGATATTTCTTCATCATCCAGAAGGCGGGTTAGCACTGCTTTTGTATCATGCCCTGCCGAGTCAATCTCATATAGTGCCTGGAGGGCAATGGCTCTTGCTTTCCTTCGTGGGCCTACCATAAGATTACTCCTTGACTTAAACTAACATTATAGCACGTCAGTCTATAATATATCAGCTTTAAAGTCGCAGCTGTTTGTCAATCCATCATTATGTAATTGGTTGAACAACTGCCGTAGCTTGACACCCTGGGGCACAAATTGTTACACTTCCGTTGTCCTCTTAGGTTACGATTTCCATTAGACTGGTGGAGTAGGTTATAACAGTGAACAAGGTTGGCATTCTTTATCATCCTATGGTTAAAGCTGCCCGCACTAAAGCTGATAAATTACAGGAGTTCCTGGACTCCAGTGGTGTTTCTGTCTGGTTGTGCTCTGCCTGGGAAACCGAGAAGGTTGAGGCTCAGCTGAATGGTACTGACCTGTTTCTCAGTGTTGGTGGTGATGGTACAATTCTGCGAACGGCTCATGTTGCCGCCCCGGCGAAAATTCCCATTATTGGCGTAAACCTGGGCAGGCTGGGCTTCATGACCGAGCTGAGCGCTGATGAGGCTGAGGAGAAGCTACCCTCACTGCTGGCAGGAGAGGGCTGGATTGATGAGCGGGCTATGCTTGAGGCAGAACTTTCAGCTACCGACCAGGAGCCAACCCGCACTTTTCATGCCCTTAATGACGTTGTCGTGGCGAGGGGAGCGGTGGCGCGGGTGGTCTATGTAGAAGCCAGCGTCAATGGCCAGCACTTGGCCACCTATAAGGCTGACGGGGTGATTGTGGCGACGGCTACAGGAAGCACTGGCTACTCGCTGGCGGCGAGGGGACCCATTCTCCATCCGCAATCCAAGGATTTCCTGCTGACGCCGGTAAACCCCCACCTTAGCCCACCTTATGCGATGGTACTGCCGTCGGAAACTATCCTGAAGTTGCACCTTACCACTGTTCATCAGGCAACACTGAATATTGACGGTCATATAAATCTACCGCTATCAGATGGTACTATTATTACGGTGAAGCATAGCTCCAATACAGTTCGGTTTTTAAGAATTCATCCGGAGAGTTCTTTTTACGGTTCTCTGGAGCAAAAGTTGAAGGGGAAACGATAGTTGAAAGAAATAGAAAAAGCCAGAATCCAGGATGTACCCCAGATGCACCGGATGATTAACCGCTTTGCGGATAAGGGCGAGATGCTGCCTCGTCCGCTGAGTGAACTGTATGAAAATATCCGGGATTTCTTTGTCATCAGGCAGGGCGAGCAGGTAATTGCCTGTGCGGCACTGCGTATCAGCTGGTCGGACCTTGCCGAAATAAAGTCATTGGCGGTAGCTAAGGATAGTCAGGAGCAAGGCATTGGTGCCAGTCTGGTGAAAGCCTGTCTCAATGAGGCTAAGGAACTTGGCATTCCCACCGTTTTTTGCCTGACCTACCAGTCAGCATTCTTTGAAAAGTTCGGCTTTTGCCAGATAGACAAGATGGAACTGCCGCGCAAAATCTGGACCGAGTGCTATCACTGTCCCAAATTCCCCGACTGTGATGAGGTAGCCCTTATCTATAATTTTGAGGTTTGAGTTTGGCTGAGGAAAAGACGCTATCCAGCCAGTTAATCTACGACGGGCGAGCCGTAAGACTGCGGGTAGATACCGTGCGGACAGGCGGGGGGCGGGAAACTACCCGGGAAATTGTGGAGCACGCTGATTGTGTGGCTGTTGTCACCCTTGATGCTGATAATAATGTTCTTTTAGTCAATCAATTTCGTAAGCCGGCAGAGAAGGAATTGCTGGAAATACCGGCTGGTGGCATTGACCCCGGTGAGGCTCCAGAAGAAACCGTTCGCCGTGAGTTGCGAGAGGAGACTGGTTATCTACCAAGAAAGATAGAGAGGCTGGGCGGTTTTTATTCGGCACCGGGTTACTGCACCGAGTATCTATATCTCTATCTGGCTACTGACCTTGTGCCGAGTCCGCTTCATGCCGAGGATACTGAGGGTATTGAACTGGTCCGGGTGCCGATTAGCCAGGTTGCCGGTCTTATTGACTCAGGTAAAATTTGCGATGCCAAGAGTATCGCTGGTCTGCTTGCCTTTCTGGAGAAACAGAAAGCGCAGTAGTAGTCTAACTAACCCATTGAGTCTGACAGCCTTTTACCACCCAGAAGGTGCATGTGGAGGTGAGTTACTATCTGTCCTCCATGTTCACCACAATTAATCACCAACCGATAGCCGCTCCCGGCAATGCCTTCATCTCTGGCTAACTGATTGGCAATTATTACCATGTGCCCGATAAGAGGCGCATCAGTATCGGAGAGATGAGTGAGAGAAGGAATGTGTCGCCTGGGGATGATAAGCAGGTGAATCGGTGCTAAAGGTTCAATGTCGCGAAAGGCAATCACCTCTTCATCCTGATACAGGATTTCACCGGGTATCTCACCGGCTGCAATTTTGCAGAAGATGCAGTTCACTGTTGCTTCTCCCTTCGGTATTTAGCCTTGCCCTGTTCAAATATGTCCTCTCCATAAATGTCATTGGCCACAATAGCCGGGAAGTTCTCTACGGTGAGTTTGCGGATGGCCTCGGTACCCAGGTCCTCATAGGCTACCACCTCTGCCCGCTTAATACACTGTGCCAGTAAAGCGCCGGTGCCGCCTATGGCGACGAAATAAATCGCCTTATGCTTTTGTATAGACTCTCTTACTGCCGGTGAACGGCTCCCCTTGCCAATCATGGCCCTGATTCCGGCAGCGATAAGGCGTGGAGTGTACATATCCATGCGGCTGCTGGTGGTAGGTCCGGCAGAGCCAATAACCTGTCCCGGCCTGGCTGGAGTTGGTCCAACGTAATAGATAGTTTGCCCCCTGAGGTTAACCGGCAGCCTCTCACCTTTATCCAGCGACTGGGTAAGCCGGTGGTGGGCAGCATCACGAGCCGTATAGACGACTCCGGAAATCAGAACCTGAGTGCCTACCGTAAGTTCTTCTATTGTTTTGGCATCAATTGGTGATGTAATCTGCAAAGTTTCCATTTATAACACCGCTTCTTTGTGGCGAGCGCTATGGCACTGAAGATTAACGGCTACCGGCAGGCTGGCAATATGCGTGGGCATAGTATTGACGTGCACCGCCAGAGCTGTAGTAGTGCCACCCAGGCCAAGCGGGCCAATGCCCAAGTCGTTGATACGGGCTAGAATCTCTTTCTCAAGTTCAGCGACCTCCGCGTCGGGGTTTGGTTCACCCACCTTGCGCAATAATGCCTTTTTGGCCATTAGCATTGCTTTGTCCGATGTAGCCCCGATACCTATTCCGATGACGAGGGGGGGACAGGGGCTACCTCCAGCCTCTTCAACGGTTTGCAGTACTGTATCAATAACGCCTTCCCTGCCCTGCCCTGGCTTCAACATAGCCAGTCGGCCCATATTCTCCGCCCCGGCTCCCTTGGGCAGGCAGGTAATCTTAATGTGGTTACCCGGCGCTATTTCGGTATGAATAACCGGTGGAGTATTATCCTGGGTATTTACCCGGGCTGAGAATGGTTGGTTGACCACGGATTTGCGCAGATAACCTTGAGTATAGGCCTGGCGTACACCTTCTGTCACCGCAGTATGCAGGTCGCCGCCGATAATATGGACTTCCTGACCTATTTCCAAGAAGACCACAGCCATACCACAGTCTTGACACAGGGGTCGTTGTTCTCCCTCCGCAACCCGGGCATTTTTAATAATCTGGCTTAAAATTTCTTTGCCAAGAGGGGCCTCCTCAGTCTGTCGGGCTTGCTCAAGGGCGGCTAATACATCTTCGCCGAGGGCGAAGTTAGCCTGCTGGCAAAGCTGGGCGACAGTCTGAGTAATGGCGCTGGCTTCAATCTCTCTCAATTTAGTAACTATATGCCTCACCTCCTTTCCCTCTCCTCGAAGGAGGGGAAGAAAGACTTGAATGAAAATGGGTGAAGTGCCTGCCGGTTATTACTTCAGGTCCATTGCCTTTATCAGTCCTTTGACCGCCTCGGCGGAGCTGGCCAGTGCCTGCTTTTCCTCAGGGGTAAGCTCCATCTCTACCACTTCGTCAACCCCTTTGCTACCCAGCTTTACCGGGACGCTGATGACACTATCTTTAATACCGTATTCTCCCTGAAGGACAACAGCACTTTGAACCACCTGCTTTTTGTCCATCATAATTGCGTCCACCATGTGGGCAACACCGGCGGAAGGTGCGTAGAAAGCGCTGCCGGTCTTGAGATAGCCGACAATCTCCGCGCCAGCACCTATGGTGCGCTCTATCAGCCGGTCAATAGTCTCCTTTGGCAAGAGAGTGGTTATCGGTACGCCGTCAACCGTGCACAGCCTGGGGATAACCACCATGTTCTTGCCGTGCTCCCCGACCACGCATGCATAAACATCTTCCACCGACACTTTAAGCTCTTCAGCAATGAAGTATCTCAGTCGGGTGGCATCCAGGGCACCGGATAAGCCAAGCACTTTGCTTGCCGGGAATCCGCTCACCTTGTAGGCTAAATAGACCATAGCATCCAGCGGATTGGTAACCAGAACGAGTATACAATTGGGTGAGTGTTTCACGACATTACGGGTAACCTCACCAACGATTTTCATGTTAGCCTGCAGCAATTCATCACGGGTCATGCCTGGCTTTCGGGGAAGGCCTGAGGTAATGACCACCACATCCGAGTTAGCCGTATCCTTATAGTCATTAGTTCCGGTGACTTTGGCATCAAAGCCGAGGACAGGCGCTGATTCCATCATATCCAGGGCTTTACCTTGCGGCAGACCCTCTATAATGTCCAGCATGACTACGTCAGCATAGCCCTTCTCGGCAATTCGCTGGACACAGGTGGCACCGACGTTGCCGGCACCAATAACACTGATTTTCTTGCGCATACTGACCTCCTTAAATTCTTATTTATGGTAAAAACAGTTTTATAACTGTATCCTCACCTGCTTCTAAGTCTTTATGTCCTGCCCAGTTTTTCAATCACCGCATCCGCCACCTGTGAAGTGCCGACGGCACCAGCAATATTAAGTTTCATGTCATAGGTAACATTCCTGCCCTCAGCGATAACCCTGGCGATAGCGTTTTCCAGCCGGTCAGCGGCTCTTACCTCACCGAGGTGGCGGAGCATCATCACTCCGGAGAGCATCATTGCCATGGGATTGACCTTATTCTGTCCGGCATATTTCGGGGCACTGCCGTGGGTTGGTTCAAAAACAGCTATCTCATCACCGATATTGGCTCCAGGAGCCACCCCCAGCCCCCCGACCAGACCGGCGCACAGGTCGGAAACAATGTCACCGTAAAGATTGGGCGCCACCACCACGTCAAACTGTTTTGGCCTTTTCACCAGCTGCATGGTCATGTTATCCACGAGCCTGTCTTCAAACTCAATATCGGGATATTCCTGAGCCACCTCCCGGGCAACAGCCAGGAATAATCCGTCGGAAAACTTCATAATATTGGCTTTGTGCAGGGCGGTTACCTTTTTCCTATTATAGGCACGGGCATATTCGAAAGCAAATTTAACGATTCTACGACTGCCGGATTCAGAAATCATTTTGATGCTAAAACCTGAGTCCTCCCCGAGAGTATTACCCTTCGTCTCAGTGATTAGCTTGATAAGTCTAGATGCTTCCGGGGTTCCTTTCTCAAACTCGATGCCGGCATAGAGGTCCTCTTTATTTTCCCTGACGATAACAATGTTCACGCCTTCATACGGTGAAATAACTCCGGTGTAAGTTTTACAGGGACGGACACAGGCGTAAAGGTCTAACTCCTTGCGCAGGGCGACATTAACACTCCTGAAGCCGGTACCCACCGGCGTGGTAATTGGTCCTTTAAGTGCCACCTTGTTTTTCCTGACGGATTCAAGCACATAATCGGGCAGGGGGGTGCCGTATTCATCCATTACCTCGGCACCAGCGTAGGCTACATCCCAGTGAAAAACGACACCGGTTGCCTCCAGGACCCGTTTGGTTGCCTCGGTAACCTCCGGCCCTACACCGTCACCTGGAATGAGAGTAACATTATGAACCATCAGTGTATCTCCTTTAGTTACAGCTTGAAGTCGCCATATTTCTGGATATAGGGAATAAGCCCGCCCTCATCAAGAATACGCAGCATCACCTCCGGTATTTTACCAGAGGTAAACCGGTCACCACTGGTTATATCCCTGATTGTGCCAGCCCCCAGGTTTATCTCCAGCTCATCCCCATCATTTATTCTATCGGTATCACATATCAATACGGGAAGCCCCAAGTTGATAGCGTTCCTGAAGAATATACGTGCAACTGATTTGGCCAGTATCGCCTTCACCCCGGCCATCTTGATAACCATAGGTGCGTGCTCCCGACTGGAGCCAAGGCCGAAGTTACTGCCGGTAACTATGAAATCGCCTTCCTTTACCCTGGAAACAAAGGTGGGGTCGGCATCCTCCAGAACGTGCTTCGCCAGTTCAGGCAGGTTGCTTCTGAGGTGAGCAAAGCGCCCGGGTATAATATGGTCGGTGGAAATGCTGTCGCCAAATTTGAAGGCTTTCCCTCTAAGCACTACAGCACCTCCCTGGGGTCGGTAATTTCGCCAGCTATTGCGGTAGCCGCCGCTGTAGCCGGACTGCCCAGATAAACAAAGGCTTCAGGATTACCCATTCGACCCTGGAAGTTCCGGTTGGCGGTGGACAGGCATGACTCCCCGTCACCCAGTGCCCCCTGGTGGAGACCGAGGCAGGGACCGCAGCCCGGCGGCAGGATAGTCGCTCCGGCCTCAATCAGGCTCTGGATATAGCTCTTATCAATCGCTTCAAGCAGGACCCGGCGGGAAGCCGGGGCAACTATTAACCTGGTCTGGGGGTGTATTTTCTTCCCCTTCAATATATTAGCCGCTATCGCCAGGTCTTCCAGACGCCCGTTGGTGCAGGTGCCAATAAAGACCTGCTGGATTTTGGTTCCTTTTAGCTCCCTGAGCGGGGCAGTGTTATCCACAGTGTGGGGTTTAGATATGGTCGGCTCAAGACTGGCCAGGTCAATGTTAATGGTCTGTTCATAGGTGGCGTCGGTATCTGCGGAGACTGGTTGGTAGTGGTCGCCCCGACCCTGTGAAGCCAGATAGTCCCGTGTAATTTCATCAGCCGGGAAAATCCCGACCTTGGCTCCAGCCTCCACCGCCATATTGGCCACTGTCAGGCGCTCAGGCACTGATAATGCCCCCAGAGAGTCACCGCCAAATTCCAGTGCCTTATAGGTAGCCCCGTCGGCACCAATCTGACCGATAAGGTGAAGGATGAGGTCCTTGGCATAGACCCCCTTCTGTAAATTACCGGAAAGCGCTATCTTAATGCTCTCAGGGACACGAAACCAGGTCTTGCCCAGCCCGAAGACCACTGCCACATCAGAGGAGCCCATGCCGGTGGCAAAAGCACCCATTCCCCCGGCAGTCACCGTGTGTGAGTCAGAGCCGACGATGACATCACCCGGCCTGGCTAGAGATTCAGCCACTATCTGGTGGCAGACACCTTCACCAATCCCGGAGAAGATGGCACCGGTCTGTTGAGCAAACTTATGCAGGAGCAGGTGGTCATTAGACAGGCTCTTGCTGGGACTCGGCACAGCATGGTCAATAAATAAGACGGTCTTCTGCGGGTTAGTCAATCCCTTAAATTTGCTTGCCTGGAATTGCTTTACAGTCAGGGGTCCCGTAGTATCCTGGATGAAAACCAGGTCTACGCCGGCAATAACAATATCTCCTGCCCTGGCGGCACTTCCAGATTTTTCACTTAATATCTTTTCGGCTAATGTCTTGCCCATGAATTTCAGCCCTTCATTAGAATCTCAGTCTCTATCACTTCACACCGGGATATTACCGTGCTTCCTTGCCGGGCGGGTCTCTTTCTTATTGTACAGTGCCTCAAGAGCGGCAATTATCTTTGGACGTGTATCCTTGGGGTGGGTAACGGCATTGATATACCCCTGGCTGGCAGCCACATATGGATTATAGAATAGACTGCGGTATTCCTCAATCTTTTCTTTTTCTTTAGCCTTGGGGTCGTCAGCGCTCTTGATTTCCTGGCGGTGGATGATGGCGGCTGCTCCCTCCGCTCCCATCACTGCAATTTCAGCCCTGGGCCAGGCAAGGCAGTAGTCAGCCCCCAGACTCTGACTGCACATGGCGATATAGGCACCGCCATAAGCCTTGCGTGTAATCAGGGTAATCTTGGGAACGGTTGCTTCGGAGTAGCACCACAGTAGCTTGGCACCGTGCCTGATTATTCCTCCCCACTCCTGACCGCTACCCGGAAGGTAGCCGGGGGTATCAACAATAGTGAGTAGCGGAATATTAAAAGCATCACAGAAGCGGATGAACCGGGTGGCTTTGTCCGAGGCATTGATGTCAAGGCAGCCGGCAAGGTAGTTAGGCTGGCTGGCAATAATTCCGACTACATGGCCGCTCAGGCGTGCGAAACAGGTAATTATGTTCATCGCATAACGCTCGGATGGTTCCAGAAATTCGCCATTATCCACGATGGAGCGGATAACTGTCTTCATATCATAAGCTTTCTCCGCTTTCTTCGGTACAACTTCATCCAGAGACGGGTCGGTGCGGTCAGGAGAATCGGTTGGGGGAATATCGGGTGGTTTCTCCGCATTGCTCTGCGGCAGGTAGCTCAGGAGCCTCTTTATCTGTTCAATAGCCTGCTTATCATTCTCACAGGCAAATTGAGCCACACCGCTCTTGATGTTATGAGTCATGGCTCCGCCCAGCTCCTCGTCGTTCATATCCTCGCTGGTGGCGGCTTTAACCACGTCGGGACCGGTGATATACATATAGCTTGTCTTCTTCACCATGAAAACGAAGTCGGTCATTGCCGGTGAATAGACAGCGCCGCCGGCGGCAGGTCCCATGATAACCGATATCTGGGGAATAACCCCGGAGGCGCAGGAGTTGCGGAAGAAGATATTACCGTAGCCGTTAAGGGCGTTAATTCCCTCCTGAATGCGAGCGCCACCACTGTCAATCAAACCGACCATGGGCGCTTTCATGGTCAACGCCATATCCATGACCTTGCATATTTTCCTGGCGTGCATCTCCCCCAGAGTACCGCCTCTGCTGGTGAAATCCTGAGAGAAGACACATACCGTGCGACCGTTCACCTTGCCGTAGCCGGTAACCACTGCGTCGGCAGGAATAGAAACCTTCTCCATGCCGAAGTTAGTGCAGTGGTGCTGGACAAATAAATCCAGCTCGTGGAAGGTGCCGGCATCAAACAGAAGGTCAATCCTCTCCCGCGCCGTGAGCTTACCCGAGGCATGCTGTCGCTGGATGCGCTCTTCACCGCCGCTGGCTTTTACCTGTTCCTCTAGCTTGTTTAGTCTGTCCAGTTCATCTTCCATAGCTATTCACCTCTAGCGCTATTCACTTCCAGTAGTACTTGACTGGTAAAGACAAGTAATCTTATCACATTGACCTTTTTACCGGCAAGTTGACCGGCAGTGTTTCACAAGCTTTGAGAAGGTGCTAAAATAAGTAGCAGGCCTTTGGGTCGGCCATATTTCTCTATGAGAAGTAACAGCTAGTATTGCCGGTGACGCTGATGTGGTGCACACCGGTACTATGAGCGATGTATCATGCTAAGGAGGTAAATTGGTGACTGAAGCGACAACAGTGTATCTTGGTCTTGGCTCAAACATGGGAGACCGTCAGGAGAATCTGGACAGGACGTTAGATTTTTTATCACAGAGGTTGCGGATGGGAAAGATTTCATCCGTATATGATACCGAGCCGATAGGTAACGTGGAGCAGCCCCGCTTTCTTAATCTGGTGTGCCAGGCTTATACACGGTTGACCCCGGAGGCACTGCTGGCTCTGGCCAAGGGCATAGAGAAAAAGCTGGGCCGGGCTGGTAAATCAGGTAACCCCCGCCCCATTGACATAGATATCCTCCTTTTCGGTGAGCAGGTTGTTGAAACTCCGGAGCTGGTTATTCCCCACCCCAAGATGGCGGAGAGGGCTTTTGTCCTCATTCCACTGGCGGAGATTGCCCCCGACCTGGCGCATCCGGTGAGCGGTAAGAAAATTAAGGAGCTTGCCGATAGTGTAAAGGAGAAGCAGGGCGTCCTCAAGTTGAATAATCAGGAGGAATAGTGTACGAAATATCTGTGGAGAAGCATTTTGATGCGGCCCATTTTCTGCGGGGCTATAAAGGCAAGTGCGAGGCGCTGCACGGGCACCGCTTTCGGGTGGTAGCCAAAGTCAGTGCCGTTGAGCTTGATGACATAGGTATAGCCTATGATTTTGCCGAGTTGAAGCAGCGCCTAGCGGATATTATATCCAGGTTTGACCACACCTGCCTCAACGAGGTGCCGCCATTTGATAAAATAAACCCATCTTCAGAAAATATTGCGGCTAATATCTATGATGAGATGAAGGGTAAGCTGGGCGGAGCCCCGGTTTCTATCTCTGCCATTGAGGTGTGGGAATCCCCCCAGACAGGAATATCTTACCGCCCGGACTAATCACGCTGGTCTGGTGGCAGCAGGTTGGGGATGGTATCGGTGATGGGATAGCTGACATCGCACTTAGCGCAGTGGAGAGAGCCGGTAACTACCTCGGCTTCGTTTTCTTCATCCACACTGAGCTTAAGCTCTCCCTTGCAGACTGGACAGACCAGAATATCCATAAGGTCTTTTTTCATAGTTTGATTATACCACGATTGTATTGTCTGTCTGATTAACTTTCAGGGAGATTATTTAGTAACCATACTCCCTATAGTTTTTGTGTGGTGACCTCACCCCCTGTGTCCCCCTCTCCTTGATAAGGAGAGGGGGATGGTTTTGAAAAGAGGGGCTGGCGTCCCTCTTAAACGCCCCCATATTATTGGCAAGAACAAGGGGAGAGACGGGATACTGAATTGTTTGCCAGGACAGGGAGAGATGGGATACTAAGTTGTTAGCCAGAGCAAGAAGAGGGGCGGGATACTAAATTGTTTGCCAGAACAGGGAGAGATGGGATACTAAAAGGGAGAGTCATAGAGAGGCGAAGCCTCTCTAACATAACCAGTCCCCCTTCCCCTTATCAAGGGGAAGGGGGATAAAGGGGGAT
>DATKWF010000084.1:0-29394 GCA_035529715.1 Dehalococcoidales bacterium
CATACCTATCCTTTAGGACAATGGGCTTTCTTTTAAAAAAGTAGAAGCTGGCCGGCTTTCTCATTATGGTAACTCCTTATGGCAAGTTAGTATCATTACTAACCATACCATGAGTGTTACCCATGTATCTCAGCCTCCGCAACAGTCTGTATTTTACTAGCGGGTTCGTGGTAACATTTACCCAAGCATTAGGTCTGGTGCGGTAGTGCGATAGATGGAGAATAAAGTAACCTTAACCATAAATGGTAAGCAGGTGAGTGGTCGTCAGGGAATGACCATCCTGGAAGCCGCCAGAGAAAACGGCGTAGATATTCCCACTCTGTGTTATGTACTCGATTTACCGCCAATCGGGGCCTGCCGCCTTTGTGTAGTTGAGGTGGAGGACTCCAGGACCCTGGTTGGTTCCTGCCATACGCCAATCGCTGAAGGCATGGTCGTATATACCCATTCCCCCAAGGTTTTAGAGACACGCCGGATTCTGGTGGAGCTTATGCTGGCTAGCCATCCTGATTCCTGTTTGATTTGTGACAAGGCTAACATATGTGAGTTGCGTAAGATTGCGGCTGACCTGGAAATAGGGCTGCCTCGCTTTAGGGCCAGGAAGCATTATTATCCCATAGAAGATGAAAACCCCTACATTATCCGTGACATGTCAAAATGTATTTTGTGTCGTCGGTGTGTAGCTGCTTGTGAGAACTTAAAAGGGGAGAAAATGTTCAGCATAGCTTACCGGAGCTTTGACAGCAAGGTTATTTATGGCTATGACCAGCCGGTAGGTAGCGAGGCTTGCCGGGACTGTGATGCCTGCATTGCTGTGTGCCCGACGGGAGCACTGAGTAAACCGAGAAAGGCTGGGGAAGAGAGGGCGGAAAAGGCGCTGTTCATTAAAGGCTAGCAATCTAATGATTGACATTGAGAAGGTGAAGTGAGTCAGCAAGGAATTTCTACCCGGCACCAGGGACGTGAAGACCTGGTGGTGCTATTGAAAGAAGCGCAGAGCAAGTTTGGTTATATACCTGAAGAGGTTATAGCGGGACTGGCTGAGACTCTGCATATACCAGTAAATGATGTTTACGGTGTAGCCAGCTTTTATTCCTTTCTTGACACCAAGCCGCTGGGCAGGAACGTAATCAGAGTCTGTAAAAGCCTGCCCTGTTACCTTAAACATTCTCAGCTCATAATTGAAAGTGTGGCGAGGGAAATTGGAATTAAACCTGGTGAGACCACTGCTGATGGCAGGTTTTCCTTCCAGTTGACCAACTGCATTGGTGCCTGCGACGGGGCACCGGCGATGATGATTAATGATGAAGTTCATGTTGATTTGACTCCGGAAAAAATAGCACGACTTTTGAAGTCTTATAAGTAGGAGGCTTGCAAGTGCCGCAGAAGCGGGTGGTTTTAAGAAATTGCGGAGTTATTGACCCCAGGCGTATCGCTAGCTATCTGGATAGGGATGGTTTCAAGGCTTTGGCAAAAGCCCAGCGTGAGATGACTCCGGAGGAAGTGGTCGGTGAAATAAAAGCTTCCGGACTGAGAGGTCGGGGAGGGGCCGGGTTCCCTTGCGGCTTGAAATGGGATGGAGCCAGAAAAGCGGCTGGGAATGAGAAATATGTTATCTGCAATGCCGATGAGGGTGAGGTAGGCACATTTAAAGACAGGTATATTCTGGAGAGGGACCCTTTCTCTCTCGTTGAAGCTATGGCTATTGCCGGCTATGCCATCGGGGCAAAGACAGGCTATATCTATCTGCGTGCCGAATATCACCGCTTTCTTGACTTGCTGAAAGAAACTATCAATCAGGTTAATCAGTCTGGATTCTTGGATGATTTTGATATTGAGGTTCGGGAAGGCGCCGGTGCCTACATCTGTGGTGAGGAATCTGCCCTCATGGATTCAATTGAAGGCAAGAGAGGCGAGTCTCGCTATCGCCCCCCCTTCCCAACCACCGCCGGTCTATGGCAAAGACCGACCATAATTAATAATGTAGAGACCCTGATGAACATCCCTCAAATTATTCTTAAAGGTGCCAGCTGGTTCAATCAAATAGGGACGGAGGAGAGCAAGGGAACCAAGGTCTTCTCGGTAAGCGGTGATGTGCAGAAACCTGGCGTATATGAATTAGTCATGGGGAGTCATCTGAGGGAATTGGTGGAGGAGTTAGCCCTTGCTGAGGATATTAAACTGATTCAGGTAGGGGGTGCCACTGGCAGAATCGTACCTTATGAGATGATAGATACTCCTCTCGACTTTGAATCTATCCTTGGCGCTGGCGCTGTTATGGTATGTGATAAAAGTCGGGATGTAATTGATATTGTCTGCAGAACTATGGAGTTTTTAACCGAAGAGTCTTGCGGTAAGTGTACTCCTTGTCGGCAGGGAACCGAAGTAATGCTTGAAATACTGGAGAGGTTCTACCGGGGTGAGGGGTTAGAGAAAGACATCAGAGATTTAGAGGACTTATCCAGGGTCATGATGCTTTCCTCTCTATGTGGCCTGGGGCAAGCGGCACCAAATGCCGTAACGGATAGCTTGCAATATTTTAGAGATGCCTATGAGAGCCGAATCGCAGGAAATGAAGGGGGTGTTAAGGTATGAAAATAATTACTAACCAAAAACCCTTGGAAGAGGTAATGCAATATCTTGAGAAATGCAAGGGGGTATATCTTATCGGTTGCGGTACCTGTGCCACCCTGTGTCATACCGGTGGGAAATCCGAGGTTCTGGAGATGAAGGATAAGCTTGAGGCAAGCGGCAAGAAGGTTACCGGGTGGATGGTAATCCCTACTGCCTGTGATGAACTGACCAAGTATGCCCTGCAGGAAGAGGCCGGGAATATTGAGTCGGCTGACTGTATCCTGGCAATGACTTGTGCTGTCGGCGTGCAGACGATTAGCCTCCATCTCAAGGAGCCGAAACCGGTTTACCCGGCATTGAACACCTTATTTTTGGGTATGGAGGAGAGTCCGGGGCATTTTATTGAAGTTTGTCTGCAGTGTGGCAGTTGTGTTTTGGGGAGGACAGCGAGCATATGTCCCCTCGTCAGGTGTGCCAAGAGCTTGCTGAACGGGCCTTGCGGTGGCTCGTCAGGGGGCAAATGCGAGGTCTCGTCTGATATCCCCTGTGCCTGGCAGTTGATTTATGACCGTCTGGCTGAGATGGGCCGTTTGGATGAACTGGAGGAAATTGAGCCAGTCAAAGACTGGAGTGTGAGTATTTCTGGCGGACCCAGAAAGATTGATATAGAGGCTGAATGTACCAGCACATCATAGGAGGCGCGATGAAAGCAGGAACAAATTTAGAGAAGGTTTTGGAGAGCGGGAAGTTTGCCGTTACTGCTGAGGCTGGGCCACCCAAGGGCACTGGCGCTGAAGTGATACAGAGAAAAGGTGAACTGCTTCGTCACTGCTGTGATGCCATCAACGTCACCGATAATCAGACGGCTATTGTGCGTATGTCCAGTTTTGCTGGCTGTATGCTGTTGAAGCAGCAGGGTGTTGACCCGGTAATGCAGGTAGTGGTTCGTGACCGTAACAGGCTGGCTATTCAAAGTGATGTGCTTGGTGCCGTGGCTTTGGGCATCGGCAATATCCTCTGTCTTTCCGGTGACCACCAGAAGTTTGGCAATCACCCCACGGCGAGGGGTGTCTTTGATATTGACTCCATTCAATTGATTCAGACCCTGAAAAAGATGCGGGATGAGAAGAAGTTCCTTTCCGGCGACGATATTTCCGGGGAAGTCCCGCTGTTTATCGGGGCAGCAGCCAATCCCTTCGCTGACCCCTTTGAGTTCAGGGTGAGCCGGCTGGCGAAAAAGATTAAAGCTGGAGCCGATTTTATTCAAACCCAGGCAGTCTATGATGTGGCTAAATTCACCGAGTGGATGAAGATGGTAACCGAGCGGGGACTGGACAAACAGGTGCATATCCTGGCGGGAGTGATACCGATAAAATCGGCAGGTATGGCACGTTATATGAGAGACTATGTCCCCGGCGTGAGTGTTCCTGATGAAATAGTGAGCAGGATGGAGAAGGGTAAAGAAGAGGGAGTGAAAATAATTCTCGAGATTATCGAGCAGCTAAAGGCTATCCCCGGGGTTCAGGGTGTTCATATCATGGCGGTGGGCTGGGAGGACATTGTCCCGCAAATTGTGGAGAGGGTCGGGCTCATACCCAGGCCTGTTGTCTGAGGTACTGGGGAAAGGTCTTTAAGTCTTACTCTTTCCATAATTACTGCCACTACCTTTACTTAGACATAGTGTTCTTCTATCATTTCTCTGTAGTTACCCTTTTGTTACCCGGTTGCTTAGCAACCTATCCCCCTGACCCCCTTCCCTTACTAAGGGAAGGGGAGTGTAGGTAAGAGAGGGGCTTTGCCCCTCTCTTAAATCTCTTCCCCCTCTCCCCTCCTTTTTCCGGGTTGATACTGTGGGGGCGTGTTTAAGAGGGGCGTCAGCCCCTCTTTATAAAATCTTCCCCTTCCCCTCGTCAAGGGGAAGGGGATACAGGGGATAGGGTTACCTATTTATTGTATAATTTATATGTAGTTTACCTGAAAGGCAGTGAGTACCTGTGAAAACCAGTGATTTTGACTATTCTCTTCCTCCTGAGCTTATTGCGCAGACTCCGGTTGAGCCCAGGGACCAGTCTCGGCTTATGGTTATCAACCGTAGTGACGGCTCCATAGAGCACCGCCGGTTTCCCCAAATTGTTGATTACCTGCGGGGTGGTGATGTCCTGCTGTTCAATGATACCCGTGTTCTCCCGGCTCGTCTCAGCGGCAGGAAGGTTGATAGCGGGGGCAGGGTGGAGATTTTGCTGTTGCGCCGACTTGACGCCAATGTCTGGGAAGCACTGGTCAAGCGCAGTCAGCGACTTCACCCCGGCAGCAGTATTGAGATAACAGATACTTCAGTGGCGGAAAGTCCGACGGGAGTTTTAGCCGAGGTAATCGGACTGGGGGAGAACGGAGTAAAGGTATTAAAATTTTCTGATGAAACAATGCTGCCGGAGCTGGGGGAAGTGCCGTTGCCGCCTTATATTCACACCCCCCTGGAGCACCCGGAGCGGTATCAGACGGTTTATGCCCGTATCACCGGTAGCGCGGCGGCACCCACTGCTGGCTTGCACTTCACCCCTGAATTGCTTAACAGGATAGAACAGAAAGGAGTGCACTGCCTGTTTGTTACCCTGCATATAGGTCTGGATACCTTCCGTCCGGTCAGGGGAGAGGACCCGCTTGAGCACCCTATTCATAAGGAGTACGGCGTGCTGAGTAAAGAAGTAGCTGAACAGCTGTCTCAGGCGAAAAGGGAGGGGCGGAGAATTATCTGTGTTGGCACCACCGCGGTGAGAATCCTGGAGCAGGTGGCTCAGCTCGGCAGTACGCTCCGGATTCAGCCGTTTGAGGGATGGGTGAACCTGTTTATCCTGCCCGGTCACCAGTTCCGCATGGTAGATGCCATGATTACCAATTTCCATCTGCCCAGGTCAACGCTGATGATGCTGGTGACTGCTTTTGCCGGCAGAGAACTTATCAGTAAAGCCTACCAGGAAGCCATCGCTGAAAGATACCGGTTCTACAGTTTTGGCGACGCCTCGCTCATTATATAGTGCGGGAAGCTAAATCACTTTGAGGAAGAGCCGTCCTTCTCAATTCTGACCGCACATACCTTGTATTCAGGTATTTTCGCCACCGGGTCAAGAGCCGGGTTGGTCAGCTGATTGGTCGGGCTTTCGGCGAAGTGGAAGGTCATGAAGACCACCCCGACTGGTGAGTTATCGGTCACCATGGCTTTGGCCACCACCGCCCCCCGCCGGGATATTACCTTTATGATGTCGCCGTCAGCGATGCCTAGCGCCGCGGCATCAGCCGGGTTTATTTCCACCAGCTCTTCGTCTCTCAAAATACCGAGTCCTTTGACCTTTCGGGTCATGGTGCCGGTATGGAAGTGGAAATTATTACGTCCTGTGGTTAGCAGTAGCGGGTACTCTTTATCGGGTAATTCCATAGGTGGTTTATATTCAAGTGGAATAAATCGCCCCTTACCACGGGTGAAGTGTTCGGTATGGAGGACAGGTGTGCCCGGGTGTTCCTTGGTTGGGCATGGCCACTGAAGGCCGCCTTTCTCCAGGCGGCGGTAGGAGATGCCTCCATAGCTGGGAGTAAGTTGGGCAATCTCACCCATGATTTGGGACGGATTGTTAAAATTAAAACCCTCACCTTTCCCCATCCTCCGGGCAATCTGGCAGGTAATCAACCAGTCGGGTTTGGCATCACCCACGGGTTCTATCGCCTTTCTCACCCGCTGTACCCGGCGTTCGGTGTTGGTGAAGGTGCCGTTCTTCTCGGCGAAGGTTACTGCGGGTAAGACCACATGAGCCAGTTTTGCCGTCTCGGTGAGGAAGATGTCCTGAACCACCAGGAATTCCAGTTTTCGCAGCGCTTCCTCAGCATGCTTCGCCTGAGGCTCACTCAGCACCGGGTTCTCCCCCATAATATAGATAGCCTTGATTTTCCCGTTGTAAGCAGCGTCAAAAATCTCGGTGATGGTCAGTCCCGGTTGAGCTGGCAGGGAGCAATCCCAGGCAGTCTCGAACTTCTCTTTGATATCCGGATTGGTTACGGCTTGATAACCGGGGTATACATTGGGTAGAGCACCCATGTCACAGGCACCCTGCACATTATTCTGACCCCGCAGTGGATTCACCCCGCTCCCCGGCTTACCGACGTTTCCGGTGAGCATTGCCAGGTTGGCGGTAGCAATGACATTATCGGTGCCGTGAGAGTGCTGGGTAATGCCCATCGCATAGAAGATAGCCGCCGGGCTGTTGGTGGCATACATCCGGGCAGCTTCGACTATCAGGTCTCTGGGGACCCCCGTAGTCTGCTCAACAAAATCAAGGTCAAAGCTTTTGAGTGACTCTTTAAAGGCGTCAAAATTTTCACAGCGTTCGGTGATAAAAGCGGAGTCAAATAGCTCCTCGTCAACAATAACCCGGCACATTCCCATGAGCAGGGCAACATCGGTTCCGGGACGGTGCTGCAGCCAGAGGTCGGCATTGCGGACAAGCTCAATATTACGCGGATTAGCCACAATGAGTCTGGTTCCTTTACGGACTGCCTTTCTTATTTCCCAGCCGATAACGGGGTGGGTCTCGGTGGTGTTGGTGCCGATAGCCAGAATACATCCGGCTTCACCAATATCGCTGATGGAGTTGGTCATTGCCCCGCTGCCAAAACTCTGCGCCAGACCGGCTACGCTTGGGGCATGGCACAGCCGGGCGCAATGGTCGACATTCTGGGTGCCCAGTGCTGCCCGGGCGAATTTCTGCAGGGTGTAGTTCTCCTCGTTGGTGCACTTGGCTGAGGAGATAACGCCTATTTCATCTGGCTGGTAGCGGCTGAGCTTGGCGGCAACTTCGTCTAATGCCTCATCCCAGGTTACCTGATTAAACCTTCCGTTTTGCCTCATCAGTGGACTGGTCAGACGCTCCGGATGACTGACGAACTCAGTTATGCCAAAGCGACCTTTGACGCAGAGACGACCCCGGTTGACTTCGTTGTCTCTATCCCCACTGATTCTTATTAATTGCTCGTCTTTAATGCCCAGATTCATCTGGCAGCCAACGCCGCAATAGGTGCAGGTGGTCTTCACTTCATGCGTTGGTTGGTGGGTCTCTTTGGGTATCAGGGCACCTACCGGACAGTGAGCCACGCATTCCCCACAGGACGGACAAAGTGATTCCAGGAGTGGCTTATCGGCAAAGGTAACAACCTTCATTGCGTATCCCCGGTAGGCCAGGTCAAGGACGCCACAGCCGGTTACCTCATTGCAGGTACGCACACACCGGGCGCAGAGAATACACCGGTTGCGGTCAAAGTCAAAGAAGGGGTGACTGGTATCAACCTCAAATCTCCTCTCGGTACGGTTCAGGCGCAGCTCTTTAATGCCCAGATAGTCAACGACCTTCTGTAATTCGCAGTGCTCGTTTGCCGGGCAGAGTACGCAGCGGTCGGTTACGGCGACGTTGCGCAAACATATTTCATAAGGAGTGCAGCCATTCTTCTCCGTTCTGCGGTCGCATATCAAACATTCGCTGGGGTGGTCGGCCATGAGGAGTTCGAGGGCGGTGCGGCGGATGTTGTTGACTGCTTCTGTCTCAGTGTGGACTATCATCCCGTCGCTAGCCGGATAGGTGCAGGCAGGTTGAAAGCCGCGCACCTTTTCGATTTCAACAACGCAAAGGCGGCAACCACCATGTGGCTCCAGGTCAAGGTGATAACACAGGGTAGGGATATATATATCAGCCGACTGGGCTGCCTCAAGCACTGTCATCCCTTTCTTTGCTTTAACCTCTTGGTCATTGACGGTTAGCTTGATTTCGTCCACAGTGCCTCCTTATTACTCTCGCTCCTCAAGGTCACACCTCAGGCATCTTTCCGCTTCTTCAATCGCCATCTTCTCTGTATAGCCGAGTTCCACCTGGCTGAAGTTACCGAGTCGCTTCTCAGCCGGCAGAGTGGGCATCTCTGGTCGCCACTTCTCTTCGGCTTCCTCAAGCGGGGGCACCACTTCCTCAGGTGGTGCCAGCGTTTCATCAATATTCCCGTCGCCGCCCAGATATTTGTCAATAGAGATTGCTGCCTGTCTGCCGGCAGCGATTGCCCCGATGACTGAAGCCGGTCCGGTCACTGCATCACCACCGGCAAAAACTCCCTCCCGCTCGGTGGCGAGGGTATCGGGGTCAACCTGGATGATATTGCCGCGACTGGTAGCTAGGTTGAACTGGGGAGAAACCTCCGGACGTTGGCCGATAGCGGCGATGATGGTGTCAAAACTCAGGATAAACTCGCTGCCCTCAATTGGTTCGGGTCGGCGCCGGCCACTGGCATCTATGGCGCCCAGTTCCATGCGAATAGACTCTAACTCTACCTTGCCATCTTTGCTAAATATCCTTGATGGGGCTGCCAGGTAGTAAAGCTGGACTCCCTCCTCGAGAGCTTCTCTAACTTCATCCGGGTTTGCTGGCATCTCAGCCTGGGTGCGCCGATAGACAATGGTCACTTCTTTGGCGCCAAGGCGAAGCGCCGTCCGGGCTGAATCTATGGCGGCATTACCGCCACCAATGACGGCGACTCTATCCCCTACCTCTACCTTCTTGCCCAGACTCACTTCTCTCAAAAAGTTGACACACTCCATAACCCGGGGGCTGTCCTCACCCTCAACTCCTATCTTGATACCCTGGTGTGCCCCGATGGCTAAGAAGACAGCATTATAGCCCTCGGCAAACAGTTTATCTATTGAATCGACTCTGGTGTTTGTCCTTATCTCAACACCGATATCTTCTATCTCTTTAATCTCTGCCCTGAGGGTGTCCTTGGGCAGGCGGTAGTCAGGGATACCAACCCGCATCATACCGCCTGGCTCCGGTAGAGCTTCAAACACGGTAACTGAATGCCCGCGTTCTGCCAGGTAGTAGGCGGCAGTCAGTCCGGCCGGTCCTGAGCCAATGATGGCTACCTTCTTCCCGGAGGCCGGGGCAATCTTAATGTTCTGGTTCCACATTTTATTGTCATGCTCGCTGGCAAACCGCTTCAGCATGCGGATGGCAATCGCCTCATCAAGCTGACCGCGGCGGCACTTGGCCTCACACGGGTGAAAACAGACCAGACCGCAGACCGAGGGGAATGGTATTTTCTCACGGATTATGGCTAATGATTCGGCGGGCTTGCCCTTGGCAATGAAGCGGAGATAGCGCGGTATATCTATTCCCGCCGGGCAAATATGGCTGCACGGGGAACTGACTATCCCAGGGCAAACTGCCGCCCGGCAGTGGTGCTTCTTGATATGTTCCTCATACTCATCACGGAAGTAGCGGATAGTGGTCAGGACCGGGTTAGGTGCCGTCCCCCCTAAAGCACAGAGTGAGCCGGCTTTAATTGATTCACAGAGTTCAAGAAGCAGGTCAATGTCTTCCAGCTTTCCTTTGCCGTTGCAGATGTTCTCCAGTATATCCAGCAGCTGCTTGGTTCCCAGGCGGCACGGGACACACTTGCCGCACGACTCATCTTGGGTAAAGGAAAGAAAATAACGGGCAACGTCAACCATGCAGGTATCTTCGTCCATTACCACCATACCGCCGGAGCCCATGATAGAACCAGCCTCAGCCAGCGACTCATAGTCAACCAGGCGGGTGATATGGCTCATCGGCAGGCAGCCTCCTGACGGGCCTCCGGTCTGGACTGCCTTTAAATGCTTGCCGCCGGGGATTCCGCCGCCAATCTCATAAATGATTTCCTGAACCGGGGTGCCCATTGGCACCTCAACCAGGCCGCTATTGGCGATCTTGCCGGTTAGAGCAAAGACGGCAGTTCCCTTGCTCTTCTCAGTGCCAATCTGGCTATACCAGTCGGCACCCTTTTCAATAATAACTGGTATGGTGGCGAGGGACTTCACATTATTGATGTTGCTCGGTTTACCCCATAAGCCAGATTGAGCCGGGAAGGGCGGGCGGGGACGAGGCATACCTCGCTTGCCCTCAATAGATGCCATCAGCGCTGTCTCCTCCCCGCAAACAAAAGCACCGGCGCCTTCTTTGACGTGGAGCTTGAAACTGAAATTGGTGCCTAATATATTCTCGCCTAAAAATCCCTTTTCCTCGGCTTGTTTGATGGCGAGCCGCACCCGCTTAACCGCTAATGGGTATTCAGCTCTAATGTAGATATAGCCTTCCGAGGCGCCTATGGCATAGGCGGCAATAGTCATCCCCTCAATCACAGTATTGGGGTCGCCCTCCATCGTGCTGCGATCCATAAAGGCGCCGGGGTCACCCTCGTCAGCGTTGCAAATCATGTATTTTTCATTGCCTGGAGCATCGTGGCAGAATCCCCACTTCACCCCGGTTGGGAAACCAGCGCCACCTCGGCCGCGTAAACCAGAACGCTTGACCTCGTCAATAACCTGCTCCGGGGTCATCTCAAATAGCACCTTACGCAGTGACTGGTAACCACCAACGGCGACGTAGTCTTCAACCCTCTCCGGGTTGATGTGGCCGCAATTGCGGAGGATGATACGCTGTTGCTTACTATAGAAGGTTATGTCCTTATAGCAGGGCACCGCCTCTTGGCTAACAGGGTCTTTATAAAATAGACGTTCTACCGGTTGCCCATTCTGGAGATGAGACTGGACAATCTCAGGAACGTCGTCAACAGTAACGTGGGTGTAGAAAATGCCTTCAGGCTCAACAACAGCAATAGGACCCTGCTGGCAGAAGCCGTGACAGCCAGTGAAATCTACCTTCACCCTGTCCAGTCCAGCCTCAGCTACCGCTTTCTCCAGGGCTTCCCGAATTTCAAATGCTTTGCCGGAAACGCACCCCGTCCCGTGGCAGACAAGGATAGTGCGTTGATTATCACTACTCGGCTTTGCTGATATCACTGAGGACCTCCGCAACTTTCTTGGTTGTCATCTGACCATGAGTCTCTTTATCTGTCGTCATCGTTGGTGCCAGGGCGCAGGCGCCGATACAAGCCACGGTCTCTAAGGTATACTCCAGATCTTCGGTAGTCTGCCCTGGTTTGAGGCCTAAGCGTTTTTCCACCTCACGTAAAATCCGAGCCCCGCCGCGCACATGGCAGGCAGTCCCGCGACATACCCTGACTATCCTTTTGCCCGAAGGAACCAGCTTGAACTGGGCATAGAAGGTGCTTACGCCAAAAATGGAGCTTTCCGGTATCCGTAAAAACTTGGCGATTTCCTGCATTACCTCTGTCGGCAGGTAGCGAAACTCCTCCTGAGCTTCCTGCAAGATAGGAATAAGCTCATCTCTTTTGCCATTATAGTGGGATAAAATCTTGTCCAATTTCTCTTTAATCTCGGTTTGTATCAGGGTTATCACCTCCTGCCTTTAGTAGCTTAATTAATTTTCAGGCTATGGTTTCACAAAGCACATTTATATCCTCGGTGGATAGATAATCAGAAATGTTGCTGTCAAACATTATGTTGCCTTCAGGGGTAAGTTCATCATCACCTTTCCATAGGACTAGGGTTATCGGAACCCGACTGAAGGCATCAATTGTTACCGCTACATCGCCATAATTGGCTTCATATCCACCTAATATTATAGCACAGTTCAATAATTTTCGGGGTTCATTACCAAAGTGGGTGACCAGAGGTTTTATCGCCCTCTTGTAAAAGGTGGGGAAATAATTTACTCCTTCTGGCAGTTCCTTGTAGGTAATTATCTTATTGGAGAGGGGTGTGCCTTTTGCCGTGGTCAGGTAGTGGAGAATGAGAATCTTGTCCCTTATCGGAATCTCCTCTTCTCCGCTTGATAAGGAGACCTCAACATCGGGAAGGGTGATTATGTATGACTGATTTAGATATGTGGTGATAATTGCTTTTTGGGAACCGGTTAGCTGGTATTGACTACCGTTTTTGCGGCATTGTTGCTCTATATTATCAATTTCAGCCAGTTGTTTGCGGGCAAGCCGATAAGCCAGCTCGTAACCATACTCATCATTCTTGCTAATAGGCACTGTCAAATATTTACTTCCCATCTGGTATTAGCCCGACTTCGTTTCCACGCCACAAGCTAATTTCCCTTTAAGTCCGGGTTTGCTCGGTTATGGTGAGGGATGAATGAGAAAATCTTTGGACTCTTCTATGACAGTTAATATCAAGTCATCATCCAAATATATTCTGGTAATATTGTCATCGGTGGATATACGAGACCCATCTGGAACATGATAAACATGCGTTGCCGGCTTAAAGCCTCCAGGCGCTCCTATACCTGTTGATTCAGAATCCTTTGCAATGAATAGACGGTTGTTATCGGGTCCGTATACCTCTGTTATTCCGTTAGCCCAATGGTGAATAACCGAACCTTGAGGAATATGGGTGGTATTAGCTTCCTTGTTGAGGCTTAGAGGAGCGGTAATTACTGCAAATCCATCATCTTTTATATTGTATGTGTATGGATTGCCGCAGCTTACTGTTATTAGGCTGCTTACCAATAAGGTGATTGCTAAAATTATGTGCGTTTTCTCCGATAAGAACCTCATTACTCTTATGCCCATTATCTGCCCAGAATCAAATTCCAAGCCAGGAGTGAGAATAGAGCGACTTACCAGTCAAAACCCTCACCGTTTTTACGTACTTAATCTCTTCTTCGGTCAGAGAGGAGGCTTCAGGTTGCTCCCCATCCATAACCCGGTGCACCAGTTTAACGATTTCCGGTCTCTCCCCTCTGGCTATTTTAATCAGCTCAGTGTCAAAGGCGTCAACTATGGCTGAGTAGAGTCCATACCTCATCAGCATCATCATATAAGCCCGGTTGAGCCATGGTCTGATGTGGGTGGGGGTGCCATTAGACACATTAGACAGGCCCACCGTGGACTTACATCCCGGGGCAATCTCACCCAGCATTGCCATGAACTCCGCGCAGGATTTCACCTGATTTATTTCCACGGAAACCGGGCTGACTATGGGGTCAATCCAGATATTCTCATTGGGGATGCCCATTTGGTTTGCCTGGTAGACAATGTCGACGGTGAGAACGGCCCTTTCATTAGCGTCACGTGGCATTCCCTCAGCACCCCACAGCAGGCCAATCATGTCGGCATCGTATTTCTTGGCTAACTGCAATCCAGGCTCCAGTCTATCCGGCTGGAGGGAAACCGAGTTGATTAACACCTTGTTTTTAGCGGTTTTCAATCCCGCTTCCATGGCTACCAGGTTTGTCGTGTCCAGAGATAATGGCTTATCCGTAACTTCTTGTACTGTGTTAACCACCCAGGTCATTAGCTCGTCCCCGGCCTTTCGGGCAGGCCCGATGTTGAGGTCGAGGTAGTCCACACCGGCATCAGCCTCAGCCCTGGCCAGTTCCTGTATGGGCCCGGGGTTCTTTTCCTTGATTGCCGGGCCGACTATCCTTGACATAATGTTTATATTTTCCCCGATGAGAACCATCATTCTCTCCTATGGCTTCCACGCCTTGAGGTAGGCTGGAATATGAGCTCCCTCCCTGGGACCAACCAGTATTTCCCAGCCGGGTAGTTCCTCTTCTAAGCCACCGCTTTCAGGGGCAAGGTATCCCGGGATTACCAGTTTATGATTTTTCACCTTGTCCTCAATGCCGCACTTTTTAACGAAGGGGGCAATAATATCAGCGCTGAACTTACCGGCTGCCCAGGCAGTCAGAACCGAAAGCCCTTCGGTATCTTTGACCAGCAGCCAGCTGGGGACCTTGCTGTTTTCTATTTCCCCGGAGACAATGAAGTAGGTAAGCGAAAAGTTGGAGGTAATCAGCACCGGGGAGTTTTCGTCGGGGTTGTTGATTTCGTATATTCCCTCGGCGGTGGCCAGCGGGCGCTGGGGGTCGGTATAGATGTTCATCCTCTCCACGAGCAGAGGGAACAGGCTCTCTCCTTGAAAGTCAGAAAGAACGATAATGCCGCCGTATTTAGCCACAAAGATAGAGGCAATCACTGCTTCCTTCATCGGGTTATCGGTCATCTCGCCGGGGAAAGTAATGGTGGGGAATCCCAGGGGGCGGAACTTATTATTCAGGGCGGAACTCCTGATAATTACCTGGTCCTCAAATGCCTGGCGGATGGTTCTTGAGCCGGAATCAAGGACAATATTCTTGATACCGACCTCGGTCAGTTTACCAGTGAGCTGGGCAAGTCCCTCAAGGCTGGAGGCTTTCACCGCTACCGGGCATGAACTTTCCCTGGCTAAACTGGCTACTTTGTCCAGGTTGTCTTCAGTGGCAGCGTAAAGCAGTGGTTTGCGGTCGGCACAGACCTTCAGACCGGCAGCCAGGATATCGGGGTTGGTACTCATCAGGATAATGCCGCAGTCGCTGTTTTGCTTGACTTTATTAACTACAGCCTCGAATTTTACCGCGTCTCCCGATTCACACTTTACGGCTACCAGCTCAGGGCGGAGGGTGATTCCGACCCGTTGATACTGGAGCTGCTGGCATTTCTCCAATCTGGCGTTTATCTCGGCATCAGCCATGGTATCGCTGATGAGGATGGCCAGGCCGGGAGGATTTTCAAACCTTTTTTCGTGGCGGAACATAACTGTCTCGCCACCGATTTTCAGTGCCCTGTCACCGACGCCGATAGTGACCGGCAGGATGGGTGGGGCTGATGCTTCCTCCAGTTTGACTCTTGCCTCCTCGGAGACATATGGACAGGCGCTCAATTCCACCTTGCCTGAGGCCATGTTCATGGCGAAGGCAAGGCAGGTAGGCACGCCGCATTCGCCGCAGTTCGTCTTCGGTAGCAGTTTAAATATTTCAATTCCGGTAAGTGGCATTGGTCAAATTCCTTTGCTAGCCTAATATTGGTTCCATGGTAAGGGCCGGGTGCCCCTTCTCTTGCAGGAAGGGGAGAATCTCTTCTTCAGTGGTGCCGATTGTTTCATCAGCAATCATATCCGGCAGGTCGGGCATGCCCATCTCCTCGGCTCTTGCCTTAAGCCGTTCGGCAATCTCTTCCTTCAGCGTCTTGGGCATCCAGACCATTCTTAGCAAACCACCATCGGCGATGATGAACTTCCTCTGGGTGATATTATACTTGCCGTGGCCGACAAAGCCAGGGGTACTTATACCTCCGCCGATAGTACCGGCCAGGGTAGTGAATTTCATTCCGGAGGGAGTATCTCCCCTGTATTCCCGGTTTACTGTCATCACGCCGTTGGACAGGGGAAGGACAGCGGCAATACACTCGCAGCAGCCGCAGGTAGTCATCGGGTCATTGACCATGCTGTAGAAATTATAGTGGTCTATCTTGCCGCGGGAAGCCTTAAACACAAACTCATTTACCCCCTGCCACTGCCCAAACTTGGCATCAATAATATCCCCCTTGGGTACCGGCTGGTTGGGTCCGGTCGGGTTAATCTCGTGGGCAGCTTTGCAGTCCATCCAGTTATAGGAACCGCAGAGTCCGGTTCTCTCTGGACTGATGACACAGACATGGCTGGGGGCAAAGGACTGGCACAGAGTGCATGAGTAATAGGTATCGGTGGTTTCATCGGTCATGCCCTCAATTCGGGCATCTCGGACTGCATATACTGCTTTGGCTTTGTCCAGCGTCTCCTTTACCTTGTCCTCTTTGGTGTATATTTTTACCTGGAGCTTGTTAAATATCCGGCCGAAGTCCTGGTGCAGTTTGGCGTGCAGCAGGGAACCGATGTGGGATAGTTTGAAGCCTTTTTCTACTGCTTGTTTACTGACTCGCAGCCAGGCAATATCCCTCTGCCCGATGTGCATTATTCCCTGGGCGTAATTTATCAGATGGTGGATTTGTCGCTCAAGGATGGGTTCATAGTCCTCCTGCATGTTCCTGCCGGCAACCTCAACCGCTATCGCCATGGGCAGGGTAGAACCAGCCTGGACATCGGCTAGTTCAGGCCCAATCACCTCAATCTTACCGTCCTCTACCTTATCCATTCGCTTGCTGGTGACCCATTCCACCATTGGGGTTCTGCCGCCGCCGCATTCCAGATAGATATTTTCGCCGCGAACTCTTTCACCTTCAAAGGCGGGACTATAGGCTACCGGCACCGGTACCTCGGCTATGGTAACTTTCAGGCCCCTGACCTCTATTGCCTTGGCTACTATTTTATCGTGAGGGATGTTGGAGACCACATGCTCGTAGGTGCAAATTCCCGTGGGCAGTATCTCCGGTATGGGCGTGTCGGCAATGGTGGGGAATCCCCAGTTGACAGCACCGGCGGCGTTAGCATACCACTCATCGGTAACATAGCCCAGAGGCAGCACGAAAGCAAAGGTGCGGTCCTTGTTATAGATAAGTATTTTTCTATAGTCACCGGGTTCAATACCGCCAAAGGACATGGCTACTCTGGTGGCAAAGCCCATGGCAAACACGGTGGCACTGACATCTGGCCCAAAGGATACCAGCCGGGTTGGCCACCCAATCTGCACTCCCGCTTCCAGAAGCTGTTCGGCGAATCTCTTGCTGTTATATTCAGCTGCCATAAAGACGTAGATGTCCTTTTGCTGGAGTTCCTGGGCGATTTTAGCCGCTATTTCATTGGTGGGTGCGGCACCAAGAACACCGGCGAAGCCGGGGGCAGTGCCATCAACAAACTCCATACCTCTCTTTCTGATGATAACGTCATCGGCGGCACCTAGCCAGATGTTGCTGTCGGTGATGTCTTCCTGTTTTGTATAAAAGTCAGGCTCTTCCAGATACCTTATGGCTTCAATTATTTCTTCGGCGAAGAAGGTTGCCATCCCCGCATCAAGGGCTGGCGCCAGATAGGGCAGGGGGTGTACTTCTCTGACCGGTGGCGGGAGCAGGGATTTACATTTTTTCAGTATCGGCTCCATATCACCCAGCTTTTCCACCTTTTTGCCTAAGATACCATAGATTACCGGCAGATAGTAGGCAGTATTGGGGAAGCCGACTGGTTCGTTTGCTCCCCATTTATCCATTGCCCGCTGCCACTTCTCTTCTGCCTGCTTGACAATCTTGTGAGCTCCTCTAATTGCGGCTGAGGCGATGATCTTTGACATGTATTGGACTCCTTACCTGACTTGTTTATGGCGTTTAGACTGATTCCATCTCACGTCTCATTGCCATATCATAGAGAACTCTTTCTCTGGCTTTATCAATACCCAGGGCTTTGCGCTTCTTGTCGATGTGTTCAATCATGAGCCGGGCGGCTTTGATCGGGTCCGGCTCAAATGCCCACATTCCCCCATATATAGCCTCAAAGTCCCTGAACAGATATTCGGTTACCTTTTTGCTACCCAGCGTGGGCCAGGTAACTCCAAACACGGTGAATACTCCTGAACCAACGAAGTACTGACCGATGGAGATGGCTTTTTCACTCATCCACTCCGGGGCAGCCCCGGCGACAGGCAGGTCACTGATGTCGTCACCCAGTCCACCATCCTTGACCATGGCGGTGACGGCTATCAGGATGCGACTGTTGTCAACACAAGAACCCATGTGCAACACTGGCGGTATGCCTACTGCTTCGGACACTGAGGCCAGTCCCTCGCCAGCATATTTGGCGGCTGCCTCCGGCACCATCAATCCTGCCTTGGCACAGGCCATGGCGGCACACCCGGTTTGAAGCACCAGTACATCGTTTTTAATCAGTTCCTTGACCATGGTGACATGACTATCATCGTGCCTGACCCGGGCGTTATTGCAGCCAACCACCCCGGCCACTCCCCTGATACGACCGTTGATAATATTATCGTTTAACGGCCGGTAGGAAGCCCGGAACATCCCGCCCAGCAGGTAGTTGATGGTTTCGTGGCTGAAGCCGGCAATCAGGTCGGTTTTTTTATTTGGAATACGGATGTTTTTCCCTCTATTGGGGAAATTATCAATAGCGGTTTTGATTATATTTTGGGCTGAGTCAGCCGCTTTACGCTCGTCAAACTCCATATGAGTGGTGCCTTCAATCTTGGCTCTGGAGTCAGTGGTGATGATTTTGGTATGGAAGCAGTTGGCGACATCAGCCAGTCCCTGCATGATACACTGGACATCAACCACCATTGCCTCTACTGCACCGGTGACTATTGCCAGCTCCTGCTGCAGGAAATTCCCGGCGATGGGCACCCCGTGGCGCATCAGTATCTCGTTGGCAGTGCAGCACATACCGGACAGGTTTATACCCTGGGCACCTTTGGACTTGGCATATTTAATCATCTTCGGGTCTTGAGCCATGACAGCGAGCATCTCGGCCAGCTGAGGCTCATGACCGTGGATGATAATGTTTACTTCGTCGTCTTTGAGCACGCCGAGGTTTATCTGGCTGTGTACCGGTGCCGGGTTACCAAACATAACATCCTGAAGGTCAGTGGCAATCATGCTGCCTCCCCAGCCATCGGCCAGGGCGGTTCTGGTCCCCTGCAGGAGTAAATTCTGGTAATCCTGGTCAACTCCCATGTGGGTGCGGTGCATTGCCTCTACCACTTCTCTATCTATGCCTCTGGGAGTGACCCCCAGCCGCCGCCATATTTCCTGGCGTTTTAAAGGTGCTCGTTTTAAGAGCAAAAGTTCCCCCTCTTGTTTACCGAACTCGTTCATGAGAGTTTCGCCAGCATCAACAGCTATTTCATTATTGGTGCGGTTGCCGATATTGATGCCAAGGTCCAGGGCTAGTTGCAGGAGTTTCTGCTCGTCTTTGATTTCAAGGCCTGGTGACTCCCCCTTGGCTGCCAGTAGAAAGGCTTCGGTCACCCGGCGACCGTGGTCACTGTGGGCGGCAGCTCCGGCGGCTATCTTGCGGAGGAAATTACGGGCAGCGATAGTCTCCGCCGTAGCGCCACAAACGCCCGTACGCTTCTTCTTCTCTTCGGGTGTTTCCTCTTTTCCTTTGGGTAGTGGCACCCGGCACGGTCCCATGGCGCAGATATTACAGCAGCTGCCCTCGGCACCGATAGGACAGGGCTTCATTGCCTCTGCCCGCTCGAAAACCACCCGCACCCCATCCTGAGCCGCCTTGTCTATCATCTCATTGGTAGCCTGGTCAATGCTTTTGATTTCCTTTTCTGCCATCTTGTTACCTTTCAATCTATGAGCTATGAGGTGGTTAATTCGGCAATCATTTCCCGTACCAGTTTTATTGCCTCGGGATGTCTCATAATTAGCACATCAGCTCCCGCCAGCAGCAGGACCATGGCTGATATAGCTTCCATCAGGATGCCTCTCCTTCTGGCATCTCCCAGCTTGGGGTCTTCTGCTTCCGGGATTTTTACTTCTTTGGTCTTCCATACCTCGCTGGCTATATTGCAGATAATGGGCAACTGGAGCTTATCATCCTGCTGGGTCAGGGCTGCCATTCTCATTCTCTCCATTACTGAATAACAGTATTCAATCCCGTAGCCGATGCCGCTGACAGTGGGGTCCATCACCAGTAATTCCTCGGGAACTCCAAGATTGCCCAGCAGGATATTGAGCTGCTTGGCAAGGTTTATATCTATTGGCGTTGACGCCGCCACGGTATGGTGGTAGGCGATAGCCGTGGCGCCAATTTTCTTGTGGTCCCCTTCCTCAACCGGCCCCAGAATCAGGTCTTTACCCTGGCAGACCTCAGCCACTTTTCGGAAAACCTCGGTATCTTTATCATGGTTAGCCGTACCCCAGACGATGAGCGGGACATCAATGGCATCGGCCACCTTCTTAACCACCTCGGAGGCTTCATCGGCACCTCGGTCAGCTCCATTGGGGTCAGTGCTTACCAGTTGCAGGCATATCATCTCGGCACCGTAGTCTTTGATGCACTTCTTCGCCCAGGCAACCGGGTCGTCAGTTACCCCAGGAAAAGGCTCCAGGGCTGCCTCAGGCCACTCCTCGGGAGGTGAGTCATAAACCTCCATGGCTATTTTCGGCAGATGAGGCATCTCGCCTTCAAAGAGGTGGAAGGGATAGGCGGTTTCACCACCGATGGTTACTGCCTTATCTCCCTTGCCCAGCTTAACCTCTCTAATCTTGCCGCTATACACTGTCTTTGGAATCTCAAAGGCCATGGTGTCTCCTTTGTTCAAGCCGGCGTTTTTCTCTTTTCACTACCAAACCATTCTTTCCCATACCAGTATCTCTCTGCGGTTTGCAGGTATTTCAGTTTTTCCTCCCTGCTCCCCAGTTTGTGCCGCCACTTCCCCTCCTCCGCGCCTGACTCCGGTTTGCCTTCCTTAAAGGGGGCACCCGGTACTTCTACCTTGTCTCTGTCCGGGGCACTTCTGCCCTCAACTTCATATTCCATAGACCTCTCCTTATCAGGCTAGGCCAGCCGCCAGTTTGGCGGCTTTTATCGTATTCATCATAAGCATGGTTATTGTCATCGGTCCCACTCCACCGGGCACCGGAGTTATAGCTTTAGCCTTCTCCTTAACCGCATCAAAGTCAACGTCCCCCACCAGGATGGCTTTGCCTTCCGGGGTCTTGCCAATCCGGTTAACGCCGACATCAATGACCACTGCCCCTTCCTTGACCATGTCAGCGGTGATGGCTTTGGGTCTGCCGGCGGCTACTATTAGTATATCAGCCCGCTTGGTGTGAAAGGAAATATCCCGGCTCCCGGTATGGCACACGGTGACCGTGGCATTAGCTCCCTCTTTCTTTTGGAGGAGCATATTGGCGATGGGTTTACCCACGATATTGCTCCTCCCCACCACTACCACCTCTGCCCCCTCAATTTTAGTTCCAGACCTGATCAGTAGCTGCTGAATTCCATGAGGGGTACAGGGTAAATAATCCGGTTCGCCTATCATCAATTTGCCCACGTTCACCGGGTGAAAACCATCAACATCCTTTTTGGGGTCTATCGCGTAGAGAACCTCGGTCTCATTGATATGCTTGGGCAGGGGTAACTGAACCAGAATCCCGTGAATCCTGGGGTCTTTATTTAATTTGTTTACGAGAGCCAGCAGTTCTTCCTGAGTGGTCTCGGCGGGCAGGTCATGTCTTTCTGAATATATACCCAGGGCGAGGGATGTCCTTTCTTTTCCCCCGACATATGATTGAGACGCCGGGTCCTCACCGACGAGAACGGTAGCCAAGCCCGGCACCAAATTGTGCTTATCTTTGAGTTCGGCAATCTCCTGTTTTAGTTCCTCACGTATCTGTTTGGCAATCTCGGTTCCGCTGATAATCTGGGCTGTCACTTTAACTCCTTTCAAATAGGTCTTGTTTTATAATCTGCCCTTGATTTTTAAGATATTAGTCATTAAATTGTCAACCGCCCTTACCGCTCTGGAGGTATCAGGCAGTTCCAGGAATGACTTTAATTTAAGGTCATATTCGTTTATTTCCTCATCCAGGGGAATGGTAGTAGTGGGCTCAATACCCAGCCTGTCCAGTTCCCTGCTGACCAGTGGGTCTATCTCGTCGGGAACGAAGTTAATTATTACCGATTGCCTTTTTACTGCCAGTTTGAGTTCATTTATCAGGTTCCTCAGGCGGGCAACGGTTCGCACCCCCTTTATTGAATGGTCGGAGACGAGGAGTAACTCGTCAATATTCTGCGTGGTTCTTCGGCTCAGGTGCTCCATCCCCGCCTCATTATCCATAACCATATAGGCATAGCTTTGTGTCAGGCTATCTATGAATTTCCTCAGCAGGAGATTAGGGTAGCAATAGCATTCGGCACCCTCACCCCTCCCCATCGTTAACAGGTCCAGTCCTCTGCTTTCCGCCATAGCGTCATTTAGTTTAAATTCCAGGTAAGCTTCTTTGGTCATTCCGGCAGGAATGTTTATTTTCTCTTTGTTAAAGGTGGCGATTATGGCACCGATAGTCTGTTTGACACTGATTCCCAGGCTCTCACCAAGGTTGGCATTGGGGTCAGCATCAACCGCTAGGATTGGCTTCACCCCTTTCTTTATCAGGTAGCGGATTATCAGACTGGCTGTGGATGTCTTACCGCTACCACCTTTACCGGCTACGGCAATGTTGATACTCAAGTGGTTATCCTCTGGTTCGTGTTATTTTTTTATTAGTTTAGCCAGTCTCTGACTCACCGCAGGGAACTCTTTAGCATTGGTATGTGGTAAAAATAGAGCGGCCACGTAGTTGTTCATGAAGTCGGCGTTTTCGCTCAATTCAAAATTGGTCATCATTTGAGCTACCCTTCTGGCATCATCAAGCAGGTCGGTGGAGAAAGAGGTCAGCCTTGCTCCCAGAAGAGAGCTGTTACCGATGTAGATAAATCTATTCAGGGGTAATTCAGGAAGAAGCCCGATGGTGATGGCTTTTTCAATATCAATGTTGCTGCCGAAGGCACCGGCAATAATCGCCTGGTCAAAACTGGAGCAGCTAATGCCGACACTCTTGCTTAGCGTCTGGCAGCCGGCATACATCGCTGCCTTGGCTCGCATGAGGTTATCAATATCTACCTCACTGATGGCAATATCTTTACCGGTTTGTGTTTCCGGTGCCCAGGCCAGAACATATTCATAGCCATCGGTGCCCTGCCTGATTCTTCTGGTGGGCAGGTCACGGTTGAATTTGCCGTTTTGACCAATCACCCCGGCTTCAAGCAGTCCGGCGGCAATATTTATTAACCCTGAACCGCAGATTCCTTTTGCCTTTGTGCCGCCAATGGTTTTAATCTCTGGCTCCAGGGTTGTTGGATTTATGCTGAACTCTTCAATGGCGCCGTCACTGGCAACTATGCCGTGCCTTATGCCGCCACCCTCGAAAGCAGGACCGGCGGAGCAGGAAGCGGTTGCCATCCATTCCGAGTTCCCGATTACTATCTCACCATTGGTGCCTATGTCCATGAAGAAGGTTAGTTTTTTCCTCTGGTGCACGCCGGCGCCGATAACTCCAGCAACAATGTCACCGCCAACGTAGCTGGCTACCGCAGGGAAGGTGAAAAGGTAAACATGTTTGTCGACATTTATACCCAGTGAGCTTGCCCTGACCGGAGGGAAGTAATTGGCTACCGGGATATAAGGAGCTAACCTTATGTATTTGGGCTCCAGTCCGAGGAGAATCTGGGTCATTGTGGTATTGCCGGCGGCCATGATGTGGCCGATGTGCTCTGCCTTGACCTGACTTTTTTCCAGTAGCTCCCCGATAATCTCATTAACGGTGGTTACCACTGCCTGCTGCAATTTTTTCAGTCCGCCCGGTTGCTGGCAGTAGTTTATGCGGGTAATAACGTCCTGCCCGTAGCCTATTTGTCCGTTGTAAGCCAGGCTTTCGGCGATAACTTTACCCCGGTTCAGGTCTAGCAATTGACCGCAAACAGTGGTGGTGCCGATATCAAGGGCCAGTGAGTAGTGCCTTTCTCTGGTGTCGCCGGGTTCTATATCTATCACCGTCGGTCGGCGTCTGTCCCCGGCATGGGGTTTAACCGCAGTGACGAGGGTGGTGACGGTAGCCTTCCAATCGCTGTCCCGTAAAATCTTGGCCAGTTTCTTGACCACACCAAAGTCCACTGAGATGTTGCCGAGGTTATACTGCTGCCTGAGACCTCTCAGCAGCCGGGAGAGGTCGCTGGCATTATCTTCCAGAGTTGGTGGCGGCAATTCAACATAACACTTGTTGAGGGGAGGTCTGAACCGCCAGCCGGTGGCGACGACTTCTGAGATTCCTTTCTGCTCGCGGGAGAGGACGGCTCTCTCCAGCCTTGACTCAACCGGGACATAGACAGTTGAATTGGTGATTACCCGACTCTGGCAGGCTTGCCTTATTCCCTGCTCATATTCCACATCGGAAAGCTTATCGGTTCTGGTGGTTTCTACCTGCCCCTTTTCAATCAAGACCTTACAGGTGCCGCAGGTGCCGCCACCTCCGCAGGAAGCGTAAATATGCACCCCGGCGGCAATGGCGGCTTGCAAAAGGTTCTCCCCCGGTTTCACCACAATGTCCACATTGTCAGGGTTGAAGTGAATCTTTACTTTTTTCTTTGTCGAGTCTTTTGTCATCTAACTCCCCTGTTATCAATCAGTGCGGCAGGCTAGAAAAGCCCTTGCACTTTACCGGTCTTGGTATCAACGTCTATCTTTCTGAAAGCGGGATTGGAACTGGTTCCCGGCATCAGGCTGATAGTTCCGGCGCAGGGACAGAGGAATTTCGCCCCGGAATAAATCAGCACGTCGCGAATGGGCAGGGTCCAGCCCTTGGGCACCCCTTTTAACGTCGGGTCATGGGTGAGGCTGAGGTGGGTCTTCACCATCATGGTAGCGTAGTCCTTATATTTAGCGTCGGACTCAAATGCCTTGGCTTTGGACTCAGCCTCAGCGGTCCAGGCTACACCGTCAGCCCCGTAGACCACCCTGGCAATCTTCTCCACTCGCTCCCGCAGTTTCATTTCAATAGGATAGAGGAACTTGAAATCATTTACATCGTCGCAGGCTTCCTTAACGACATCAGCCAGTTCCAGGGCGCCATCACCGCCGTCAGCCCAGTGGGTGGATACGGCACAGCGTGCCCCGGCGGCTTCGGCTGCCTTTCTGACCATAGCCACCTCGGCATCAGTGTCAGTGTGGAAGCGATTGATGCAGACCACCGGATTGATGCCGGAGGTTCTGATGGTATTGATATGGTGCAGCATGTTTGGCAGGCCTTTCTCCAGGAGTCCCAGGTCTTCCCTGGTATAGGCGTCAGGCAGGGACAGCCCGGCTACCACCTTGGGTCCGCCACCGTGCATCTTCAGGGCGCGGATGGTGGTGGTGAGGACAGATACATATGGCTTGAGACCGCTGTAGCGGCACTTTACGTTCCAGAACTTCTCAAAACCGATATCAGCGGCAAAGCCGCTCTCAGTGACGTGGTAGTCAAACATCTTTAGACCAATGCGGTCAGCAATGATGGATGATTGCCCGACGGCAATATTAGCGAATGGACCAGCATGCACCATCAAGGGCTGGTATTCTACTGTAGAGCACAGGGTGGGATTAATGGTGTTGCGCATCCAGGCAGTCATGGCACCGCCTACTCCCAGGTCCCGTGTGGTAACGGGGTTACTCCTCTTATCATAGGCTACAGTTATATTATCCAGCCTTTCACGCAGGTCGGCCAGGTCTCTGACAATAGATAGTATAGCCATAAGTTCGGAGCTTACACTGATGCCGAACTTGGACTGCATCATGTAGCCGTCCATGCGGCCGCCGATGCCGATGATAATATTGCGCAGGCTCTGGGCGCAGAAGTCCATAATCCACCCCATCTCCACTTTGGTGGGGTCAATATCCAAACGGCGCATCCCGGTTAGTCTTTGTAATTGTTCATCATTATAGTTGCGCTCGTGTTGCATTCTGGCAGTAAGGGCGACCATAGCCAGATTATGGGCGTTGGTGATGTCATTGATGTCGCCGGTAAGACCCATGGAAAATTCGGACAGGGGTATAAGCAGTGCATTGCCGCCACCGGCAGCGGTTCCCTTGATATTCATTGTTGGCCCGCCGGAGGGCTGGCGGATACAGCCGCCTGCATTCAGTCCCCGCTTGCCCATGCCCTCTATCAGGCCGCAGGTGGTGGTGCTTTTCCCTTCACCAAGCGGGGTAGGGGTTATAGCAGTCACCTCAATATATTTGCCGTCCGGCTTGTCCTTGAGGCGCTCAATAATTTTTATGAAGTCAAGTTTACTAATTCTTCCGTAGGGCAGAATTTCATCCTTTTGCAGCTTGAGCTTCTCTACCCACTCATCGGTGGTTGGCATGTTAGCTTCAGCGGCTTCGGCAATCTGCCAGTCTTTCATCTTTGTCGCATCGTAAGCCACACGCACCTCCCTTTTTTATTATTTATTATATTAGTTTTATATGGTTTAATTCTGATTTGCCGATAACAATTTATGGTATATTTTCTTAACTTCCATAGTAACCCGGGGACTGGCATCCATAAGCGGCATATTGGCCAGGTCTGCCTCTATTATCGCCTGGTCATAGGGAATAAAGCCAAGGAATTCAAAGTCGGGCAGGCTGGCAATTAAGAATTCCGTCTCGGTTTGGCTCTGGATTTTGTTCCCGACCAGGACTGTATTTTGTAAGCCGATATCCTGTGCCAGTTTATTGATTTTACCGGCGGCTTCAATACTCCGCCGGCCCGGTTCAACAACTACAATCAGTTTGTCCACGGCACTGGCAGTTGCCCGCCCCAGGTGTTCAATTCCTGCCTCCATATCCATAATGATTACTTCATTCCTGGCTAGGAGCAGGTGATTAATCAGGGCTTTGAGTAAAACATTTTCCGAGCAGTAACAACCACTGCCCCCCGGCTTGGTTCTTCCCATTACCATTAGCTTGATTCCGTCATGTGCTTGCCAGTATTTTTCGGGCAGGTCATCAACTTTCGGGTTTAGCTTGAAATAAACCTCACCTCGCCCCGGTCGGGCACCGGTCCTTTCCGCTATAACGTCTTTCATTTCGGAAACGGGGACTATCTTCTCCGGGTGGGGAAAACCGAGTGTGGCGGCTAGATTAGCATCAGGGTCAGCATCTATCGCTAAGACCGAATGTCCGGATTCGGCAAATACCCGTGAGAGAAAAGAGGCCAATAAAGTCTTGCCTACGCCTCCTTTACCACTAATAGCAATCTTCATAGGTAATAGCAATCTTTCTGGAATTCTTGGTTTTGGTATAGTTCAAGCTGGGACTCTGCGGGGAAAAGTCTTCAGGTTTATCCACTGCTACCCATTAATCACTTGGATAAAGTTTAGTCTCTGAGGGGTGAAAAGTCAAGAAAACAGGTTTACTTCCTGGACTCCGGAGTGTGGTTTTGGCAAGTTAGAAATGGGAGTATCAAACGGCAAGTGTGGACAGGTGTTTTATCCTTTTGAGCATGTTGGGGTGGGTCGTGAAAAGCTCCATTAATTTGTAAGAGGTGCCCAGGCGCACCTCTTTCTGGCGCAGTTCCATAAGCTCATTATAGTCAATGGTGCCGCTCATGTCCCGGTCAACCTGGGACAGTTCTCTAATCTCGTTCCACGCCCGGGAGGGGTCGTTGACGAAGAAGGCTTTGACCCCTTCCACCCGCCTCATTTCAGGCTCCTTTCTTCTCCTCCCCAGTATATGTATATTTTTTCAACGATACCTAATGGTTTAAACCAGAAGTCGCCCAGCTCTTTAGCTAATTCCTCTATAACTTGCTTCTTTTGCTCTAGTCTTGCCTCCCAAACTTGGTGTCCTTGGTTATATTTAGCCACCTCATTATTGTAATCACCTAGCAGCCGTTCGTATTCTTGATATGCTTTATCAATCGTCTGGTTCTTTTCCTCTAATCTTAACTTCCATGCCATAAGAGCAGCTAATTCTGATGAACCTTCCTGATAAACCCTGTGTGCAATTTCTTGTTTATATTGAGCCACCTCATTATTGAAATCACCTAGCATCATTTCATATTCTTTGGCTACTCTATCTATCATCTGCTCACTTCCGTCTAGTCTTACCTTCCAGGTTTCAATTTCTCGGTTACACCGGATAACCTCTTCATCGTATTCGCTCAGTAGTCCATCACGTTCCTGCCTCTTTTGTTTGCATTCGTCATAGAAGCTATATGATGGCGATTTGGCTTTATCTATGCTTATACACCCATATTCCTTGCCTATCTCAACATAGGCAACTTTATCCCGTGACGTGGGTTTACGCGATGTAGTTTGGCTGGAAGACTCTTTAAGGATTTGTCGAAGACGCTCACCTAAACTGGCTCCTGTGCAGTCAACATATACCAACCCTCTATCAGTTGCCTCAAAAGCATTTATGGCATGCCCATCACCACCTCCCGTAAAGGCTATGCCTACCCAAGCTGCTCTAATACCATTTGCTTCAGCATTGTTATGCACATCTTCGGTAAAATCGGCACACACACGAGCTAATATGATTTCCCCTTGCTGTTCAAGTCCCTCCGAATAGAACTTACTATCGCTAGTATCTTCCTTAATGAAGGCTACTAGTTCGGCATAAGTTGGATTAGTAGCGTCAGGGTTATTTATTAGCTCAATGGGTTTTCCATCTGCTCCAACATGTATAGCGCCATCTTGATAAATATATCGGGGGTTTTCAGCGGAAGATAGATTAATAACTACTACAATTATAATAAATGCGGCCACCATTCCAAGACAGCCGAGACACCCCTTTTTTCTCTTCTTTGGACCTTGTTCCCCTCTTGCTTCACTCGGTGCTTCGAGTCGGGTCTTCTCTTTCGGAACCTCAGCGAAAATACCTTGAGAAAGCTCTTCTACTCTACTCGTGATTTCCTCTTGTTTTGTTGGGTCTAGGCTCCTCCACCATCGGATAATGGCATCTGAATCATATAGCACATCCTCAGACACTTCACCCTTAGTAACTAGTTCCCGTATTACTGCATCCCAAGGATGCTTCCTGTTTTCATCTGCACTACTGCCCATTTCTCCCGCTCCCATCATCAACCTCGAGGGCTCCTATTTTAACGCTATCCAGTGCATTTCTCAAGGTAGAGTAATTTCCGAGAGATACGATTTAGACCCCCAAACTAAATCATTGTATTCGCTTTGGAGACTGTACTCTTGGCTGGTATAATGTAATTAGCAAAAGAAATGGATATGGAATATAGAAATGGTAAAGAAGAAGGGGGTCTACCCCTAACGAGACGAGGCTTGCCACACTATCAGTTGAAATATGGGACAACTGACACACGAAGACAGGCGAAGGGTCTTGGAAGCTCTAAGAATCAAAGTCCACACTGGTGAAGCTACCAGGATTGAAGGGACACTCCCTATTGAGTTGCAACCGTTGAGAGGGGGATAAAGGGGGTGAGGTCACCAATGTATGAATTATTGTCATCTAGCCGACGGAGAACTAGAATAGTCATATAGGTATCCTGACACTGACTGACCAGTTCTTCTGAGGGTTGGCTGATACCAAAAGAAAAAGGGAGGTTGGTAAAGAAATGGCTTTAGTTGAGTTAAGCGTGGTT
>DATKWF010000085.1:0-21884 GCA_035529715.1 Dehalococcoidales bacterium
ATAAGATTAAGCCCTTTGCCTATGCTAAGTCGCCGGCCGGTCAATATCAGGCTCTGGGTGAGGTCATAGCTAAGGCATTCAGTGTTGGCAAGGAACTAAAAGCAAGTTAATAAAAAAAGATATACGCTCGTTAGGGCGTATATCTTTGCTGTCCAGGTGTTCCTGGCTATGCCAGGGGTTCAGGCTGCTTCCTGTTTGCGCAGGGCCTCACGCCTTGCCGCCAGCTTGGTCAGTTTCTTCTGGAGCGCTTCGTCCATCATCTGACTGAATTCACAGGTTTCGCACTGGAAGGCGCGAGAGCAGAGTCGGTAGGAGACGTCGCCCTTGAGTGCATAGCGGCAGAGCCTCTGACTGCCGGGTAATTCCTTAAATCTTTCCAGTGCCGCATCGAGTTCGGTAGATTCGCCACTGGCCATCTTCTCCTGCATTGTCTGGTCAAACTCACAGCTGAGGCAGTCGTACTCGTTGGTGCAGATGCGGTAATCTACCATTCCCATCTTCATCCAGACGCATTGCTTGGGTTTAGCTCCGGCCTCAGTTGCTACTGACTCCGGTTCCAGTATTGCTTTGGTCGCCTTTCTGACCCAAACACGGGTCTCAATGTTACCTGGGGCTACCTTCAGAACCGACTTAAATTCCTTTAGTGCCTCCTGGTAGTTACCAGCCTCGAAGTCAGCCTTGCCTTTCTTGAGATGGTCCGGGATTTCCTCCGGAGCAATTGCTATGAGTTCCTCAATCTTAAATTCCTCAACTGCGGCTGGTTCGGCTACAGCTTCCTTGGTGACCGCCTTCGGCTTTATCTCCACCTGAACCGGTCCCAGGGTATCCCGTATCAGTTTCTCCAGCTCATTAAGGTCGAAGGGCTTGGACAGGTAATCAATAGCACCCTCCTTTATTGCCTCTACTGCTGTCTGCACTGAAGGATAAGCGGTAATAATGATTCCCTTAAGCTGCGGGTTCTTTTCTCTGGCCTCTCTCAGCACCTCAAGCCCGTCTTTTCCGGGCAGCCTCAGGTCAAGAATGGCGATACCGAAGTCCTGCTTGGTGACGGTTTTTAGCGCCTCTTCACCTTCCTCGGCAGTCTCTACCTGGTAGCCAGCGTCGGTTAGCCAGTCTCGGAGAGACTCCCTCATTACAGTTTCATCTTCTACTATCAAAATCGGTTTCATGGTTTCACCTCCTTTTATTTTTACCGTCTCCTTTATTTTTGCCTTTCCCATCTTCTATCACCTCCACCCTGTATAGATGCAATTTTCTTGCCAAAGCAAAAGGCTATCCCGCAAGTTCAGGATAGCCTTAATTATCTCTTTAAAAAGAAGTTAAACTGTATAATATTTGGTCAGCTCTTGTCTATTTTTCTTACATTTAATCCATAGGCTTTAATCTTGTTGTAGAGGGTTGCCCTGGAAATTCCCAGGGTTCTGGCGGCTTCGCTGAAATTACCGCGGGTCTCCTTCAATATTGCTAGAATGCATCTCTTTTCCGATTCTCTGAGGCTTTTCTCTACGGTGGCTGAGGGGTTCATTTGTGCGGTTGTCTGGGGCATGTCTCTAGCCTCAATATAAGGATTATTGGCTAAGATGACCGCCCTTTCCACAGCATTCTCCAGTTCCCTGACATTGCCCGGCCACTCATATTTTAAAAGAAAATCGGTAGCCTCAGGAGAGAAGTCAATAATCTCCTTCTGATTTTCCACGGCAAACTTATTCAAGAAGTGCTCGGCCAGGAGCGGGATGTCCTCTTTCCTTTCTCTTAGCGGCGGCAACTCAATAGAAACCACGTTGAGTCGGTAGTAAAGGTCTTCACGGAATTGACTATCGGCTACCGCCTTTTTCATGTCCTTATTGGTTGCCGAAATAACCCTCACATCAACCTTGATTAGCTCATCACCGCCGACCCTGGTAAATTCCCTCTCTTCAAGCACACGGAGCATGTGGACCTGTATGTTGGCACTCATCTCACCAATTTCATCCAGGAAGAGGCTACCCCGGTTAGCGACTTCAAATTTTCCCTTCCGCTGAGCATGGGCGCCGGTGAAGGAGCCCTTCTCATGTCCGAACAGCTCACTCTCCAGGAGGCTCTCCGGCAGGGCGGCGCAACTGACGGCAATGAAAGGTTTATCCTTGCGGTAGCTCTGGGAATGGATGGCTCGTGCTACCAGTTCCTTGCCGGTGCCACTTTCGCCGACAATCAGCACAGTGGCGTTGCTCTTGGCGACGACCCTGATTACCTCAATTACCTGTTGCATCTTTGGGCTTTTGGCAATAATATTCTCAAACCGGTAGCGTTCCTCCAGTTTCTGGTGCAGGGAGATGTTTTCTTCAACCAAACGCTGGTGTTCTGCCAGCTTATTAATCAGCAGCTCTGCTCTTTCCGGACAGAAAGGCTTCTCAATGTAATCATAGGCACCTTCCCTCATTGCATTAATTGCCGTGGGGATGCTGCCGTAGGCGGTGATGATAATCACTTCAATGTTGGGGTATATTTCCTTGGCTCTCTTCAGTAGTTCAATACCGTCCATTCCCGGCATTATCAAATCAACAATGGCAATGCCCGGCTTTTCCTTCTCAATAATCTCCAGAGCCTGACGGCCGTTCGCCGCAGTAAGCACCTGGTGCCCAACATCGCTCATCCAGTCACGAAGCGATTCGCGGACAATGGCTTCATCATCAACTATCAGTATCTTAACTTTTTTCTTCATGGTCCAATGGTAAATAGATGGTGAAAGTGGTACCCTTTCCTTCTTTACTTTGTACTTCTATTCTACCGTGATGACGCTGGATAATTCCATAGGCCACGGCCAGACCCAGGCCTACTCCTTTTCCTTTACCCTTGGTGGTGAAGAACGGAGTGAATAGCTTACGCATATTCTCTGTAGAAATGCCGTGCCCGGTGTCCTGGACTTCCAGCTTGACCTGCCCTTCATCAACTGAGGTGCGGAGGGTTAGCTTGCCTCCTTCCGACATTGCCTGAATGGCATTCAGGAAGAGGTTGGTGAAGACCTGTTGAAGCTGGTCGAAGTCAGCCATGAGCTTGGGCAGGGAAGGATTAAGCTCTTTTATCACCTGGATTCTCTGTAGCTCAGCCGAATGGGCGGCGAGGTCAAGAGCCCGGTTAACGACGTCATTAACATTCACCTCTCTTAGGGTGGGCGGCGACTGCCGGGCGAAGTCCAGGAGGTTTCGGATTAATTTGGTGCTGCGGGTGAGTTCTGAATCCATTTTGGATAGGTAGTCAAGGGCAGTCTCTTTAACCATAGTATCGCCGGCTATTTTTTTGTTCAGTAATTGAGTATAGATGAGAACGCCAGCCAGAGGATTATTGACCTCGTGGGCAATTGAGGCTGCCATCTGACCCAGGGAAGTTAGTTTCTCGGCCTGGATTAAGTCTTCCTGGGTAGCTTTCGCCTTCTTAAACAGGTAGGGCCAGCACATCTCTATTTCCGCCAGGCCCTGGCAAATAGCAATCGCCAGCTCCCGGCAGGAGGTATAGCCACAGGCACCGCAGTTGAACTGGTCTTCAGGTTTTGCCCTATCCATCTGGTTCAAGACATTCTGGATGTCTTCCTCGCCGGGGATAGCCAGTCCGACACTCTGAGGGGTAAATCGGCGATTAAGGTCAATGCTGCTGTATTGCTGGACGTCTCTCTCGGTTTGTGCCGGGTCGGCTGTACTCGCCGTATATTTGGCGACGAGTTCCTTGCGCCCGAAGCCGCTCAGCTCGCTATCAATAGCTGGCCCATCAATGCAGCCATGGCAGAAGTACAGGTTAACGAATTTGGCAGTAATATCACCCTGAGCAATTTCCCGGAGGATTTTGGTCACGTATTCCCTGCCATGAGCGCTGATAACCTCATTTTCCAGAATATCATCGGAGAGTCCCATTATCTTGAGTAGCCCTCCTGATATGGCAAAGAGTCGCCCCAGATTGGGCTTGGGACCGGAGAATTGCTCTTCTTCCTCGGACTCAGGAGTAATCCCCTTGGCGGCGAACATCTCCTTTAACTCGGCAAAGGTCAGGACAGCATCCACCGCCCCGGCTACCTTCTCGTCCCGGCTCTCGGCTTTCTTGGCCACGCAGGGACCGATGAAGACTACTTTGGCTTCCGGGTTATACTGTTGCTTAATTAATCTGCCCATGGCAATCATAGGGGAAACGATGGGCACCAGATTGCCGATTAGCTCGGGATAGAATTTTTCAATGTAAATTACCGCCGCCGGGCAGTTAGATGAAAGGGCAGGTTTGCCTTTGTTGGCATGTATGAAGCGGGCATATTCCCGGCAGACAAGCTCAGCACCAAATGAGTCTTCCATAGCCTCGCTAAAGCCCAGTTTTTTGAGGGCGGTTACCAGCTGTCCAGGGCGGATGCCAGGCAGGGCGGCCGGAAAGGAAGAAGAGAGGCCGGCAATTACCGGCACATTCTGTCCCAGGAGTTGCCAGACCAGACCAATATCGCTTTCCACCCGTTTTGCCCCGGTGGCACAGACCTGGAGGCAGGTGCCGCAAACGATGCACCGCTCCTTCATCACCTGTGCCAGGCCTTCCTCTACCTTGATTGCCTTGGCTGGACAGCCACGGATACAGGCATAGCACCCTTTGCATTTTTCTCGCTCGGTGTAAACAATGCTCATCTTGTCTCCTTAGCTCCAGAAGGGTGTCCTTTCCCCTGAGCCGGCAGTTTGAGTTCTTTCCTCAAGTTGGCTACCGAGCGCCGGGAAATCGCCACGCCAAATTTCTCCTGGAGCCTGCTTCGGATTGCTTCGTCAGAGGAAAGCTCATTATTAGTTTCCAGGAGCTGCCTGAGCAGTTCCTTTCTAAATCTTTTCGGTGTGGGGAAGAAGTCTTTGACCGGCACTTCTTCTCCCCATGGAGTGTCTATACTTTTATCTCTAATGGCGCGACTTACCGAGCTTGGAGCAAGCCCAATCTTTTCCGCCAGTTCCCTCTGGCTGAAGGGCAGCAGGGACATGGAATCAGCTGACTCTAAATATGTTGCCTGCTTCTCAATAATATTTTGCAGGATTTGAGTCATTGTTTCCTTGCGGTTATTGATTAATTCCAGCTTCTTGAATAACTGCTTGGCTCCTTTGACTTCAGCCTCGGTGAAGGCGCCGGTCTTATTTAACTTCTCAAATGTTTCGTAGTCAATTGAATACCGTCCCCGGGCGGCAAAAGGTGAGAGATAGCCGATAACAAAGCCCTTCTCATCTTTTTCTACGGTGGCAATCTTGGAATAGTGAATACCCTCCGAGATGACAGTGGAGGGATGATAAAACTCACTCATAATGGAGAACTCATCAATCAGGTTGTTTATTTTCTGAACCTCTGGAACGTCCAGGTGGCACTCTCTGGCGATTTCCTCAAGGGTTATTCCCGATTCAGGGAGTAAGAAGTACTGGTTGAATTTTTCCAGCCCCATTTTCTGTATTTGACGGACGATATGTTCCTTGTTCATCAGTAGGGATTCAACGTCCATGGAGCCTTTATCAGCTACTATTTCCTCTTTAACCTGATAGAAGCTGGATGAAATGTCGGTTCTGGGTAATCTCTGGTAGCGAACCAGCTTTTCCTTCTGGTAAAGTCTCTTGAAAAGGGGGCTCCGTTCTGTCTCGGCAATCAGTTTATAAAACTCATCCTCAGGAATCTCGAGCAACTCAGCCTGTTCCATGCGGAGGATTTGTTTTAGTTCCTGTCGCATCTGGAGGGATTGTATCTGTTCCATACGCAGTCTGGACATTTTACACCTCAATAGTGAGGGGGGATTTTTTTGCAAAGGCTAACAGGACAGGCAGGTAACCGTCTTGGAAATACCGGGGACGGAGTAGATTTTACCCGTGACCAAGTCGCCAATATCAGTCATACTTTCGCCTTCTATAATAGCGATAATATCATAGGGACCAGTAACCATGTCGACTGATTTTACTCCTTCTATCTGTTTCAGGGAACTGACGATTTCCTTGGTTCTGCCTACCGCCGTTTCGATGAGAATGAAAGCTTTGGCTGCCATTAGACCCACCTCCTCTCTGCACCACAGCAGCTATAAAGTCTGGTTGGCTAACTCAAGATGATACCTGGTGTATCTCTCCAGATTTCTGACTTCTCTTGGCGTCAGTACCTCGCAAGCCCAGCCCCAGTGGAAAGATATCGAATCACCTATTTGGCAGTTGTTAATAAACCCGGTGCCATCAAGCTGACGCAACACCCTTTTCTCTCTTAGTTCGCCCAGCTTCAGCTTTCCACCTTCCAATACCAGCGGTTGATGCTCAACGACAAAGTCGGTTGTTCCCGTTTCCTTCACCCGGCCCCAACTGATGCGGCAATTTTCCATGGTGTCCAGACTATGGTCGAGCGCACCCATCCGACTGTGCACATCAAAGACATGGAAATTGTGAAAAGGGCGGGCACCGAGCGGTGGTTTGCTTAGTAAATAGCCCAGGGTCTTCGGGTTCAGTCGCTTGGCGAAACGGTCACGTAGCGAATTGTAGAACTCGGTCAGGTTGACATGGTCGAGCAGCTCGTTGCCGAGCCAGTATGCCTCCACGACACGCGCATCGAAGGGGTCGGCAATGTTATTGCTGCTGGCAATAAGTTTGAGGTAAGGATAAGCTGCCTCAAACTTCTGCAGGAGAAAAACCAGCCCCGGGTCAGTGTGCCTGGCTGCGCAGTAATCAAACAGAGTCCTGTTGTCATCACTGCCGCAATAGCCAAGCTTATTGGGCATAAAGGCGTATCTGGCGAATATTATTGCCCCGTCTGTAGGCATCTCACTTCTCCACGGGAACCGATGACAAAGCCTCTCTTCGTATTCTGACCTTTGGTGCAATATACCATAGTCCCAAGCAGGCTACGGTGATGAGGAGCATGCCCGCTATCTGCTCAGGAGCAAACCTCCTGGCATCAATGATGGCGTAGAGCAGGCTGGTGATGACTGAGCCTAGTACCAGGATGCTGGCGACAATTGAGGCCGGAGCATGCTTCAGTCCGGTGTAGTAGCAGGAAACGTAACCAAGCAGGAATAATGAGGTCAGGACTACCCAGCCGATTTGCTGTCCACCGATGCTGGCCATAGCGCCCAGGTTTCCGGTCACAGCCAGGAAACTCAGCATAACGATAGCACCGAAGAACATGCGCCCGAAGGCAGCCACACTTGAGCTGACCTGCTTCATCACTCGTTTGGCAATGATAGCTTCAACTGCCCAGAGAGCGGTGGCACCAAATATCATAAGTTCGCCCCCGCCGGTGAGCCATGACGCTGGCCAGCCCAGCAGCAGAATATTACCGCCAACCAAGGTCGCCAGGGCAGCAATATGGAATTTACCCAGTCGCTCACCGAGGAAGAACACCGCCATGATGGCTATCCAGATAAAAAGGGACTTATGGATAAGGGCAGCACTTGCTGCTGTAGTCATACTTAAACCGTAGAAGAACATCAGAAATGGGATACTGCCACCTACACCGCCAATAACCCCCAGCGTGAGCCACTGTCGGCGTGATAAGTTTTTCAGTTCTGGTAAGGCTTTAGGTAATATCAGGAAGGCAAAAAGTAATGCTGCCACCGCCAGGTTCTTGACGGTAGTAAAGATGAAGGGGTCTTTCATTTCCATTAACGCAAATTTGTTGATGTAGATAGACAGGCCGCTGATGATGGCGGCGGCCAGAGCGAAGTAAATCCCCTTTCTATGTTTTTCCCAGCTTAAAAGCCCTTTGCCGTTATTCATTCCGGTTCCTCCTTCTATCAAGTAAGTATCTTAGAGCGTTACCGCTTCTGCCATCTCTTTAAAGATGTTAAGTATTTCCTTAGCCTCGCTCTCATCAATTCTGGTGATTATGGTGCCCAGGTTGACCAGCACCCAGTCATCGGCTTTCACATCGGGGACAAGGGCTGAGCTTACCTTATGCCTGACACCAGCGATTTCAATCTCCGCCAGGGAGGTTTCCTTAACTTCAAGTACTTTGTATGGTATCGCCATGCACATGATTCACCCCGGACTCAGTCCACCTCCATGCTTTCCAGAAAGGCGTCGCTCTTATCCACCATTTCCAGTTTCTTGCTCTGACACTGGGGGCAGAGTGGCTCACTCTTCTGGAAGGTGAAGTTATGACCACAGTCCTGACAGCTGACTTTCGGGTCAAAGGTCTCAATTTTAATCTTTGTCTTTTCGGCGATGGTTCCCGTAGCCGCTGCCGCCAGGCAGAACTCCAGATTGTCAGGTGTGATGTGACTCAAATTACTCAACTTCACATTGAGAGTATCAATGCGCTTACTGTTGTGTTTCTTGATCTCAGCCAGCGCAGTTTCTACAATGTCTTTGGCGAGGGCGAACTCATGCATGGCTGCCTCCGTTTAGTTCCTGCATCACCATATCAGTAGCCATCGGTATCGCCTGTGCCACCTCCGGGGTGCAATTTTCGGAGAAGGTATCCACATCAGCCGCTTCAATGGCGAATAATATTATTTCCTGAGGTAAGGACACCCCGAGTCGGCTGCCCAGCTCAAGGGCGGTAGAAAGGTCTATCCCGTGAGGATTGATGGCATGCCGGGTGTCGTTGAATGCCTCAGGCTTAAGACGATAAACCCGACCGACCTTACCCTCCCTGGTCTGGATAGCATCAATGAGGATGGCTTTATCAAAGCCAGTCAGTAGTTCCAGTAAGTTCAGGCCAGCAATCCCGGTCTCCATTACGGTCACTTCTTCCTGGTTAACTTTATCTTGAAGTGCCCGTGCCGCCCAGATGCCAGCACCATCGTCAGTCATAATTGGGTTGCCCATCCCCAGAATCAGTGTCTTCATTTCAATATTCCCCGCTTACCACCTTGCCTTAATCAGTTCAGGCTAACCTCTTAATCAATTTGCCCTTACTGTTATAGACATTTATTGGTAAGGGTGTGCCCCCGGGGAGAACATGGGTAGCACAGCCAAAGCAAGGGTCATAGGGACGCCATGCCATTTCAATCCGGTTAAGCAGTCCCTCGGTTATTTCCACACCCGGTTTAATCAGTGCCATGGCTGCTTTCTTTACCGACATGTTTAGCGCAGCGGCATTATTAACTGTGGCTACAATCAAATTGGCTTGCTTGATAACTCCTTTTTCATCGGTGAAATAGTGATGGATTAGAGTGCCGCGAGGAGCTTCCACAATGCCAACACCCTCATCTGGTGTCGCGGTGGGTATGGTGCGGAAATTGGTGCTGGTAATTTCCGGGTCCTGGCTCAGTTCCACCATTCTTTCCGCAGCATAGAGTAGCTCTATCAAGCGAGCCCAGTGCATGGCCAGGGTGTGATGGACTGGCTTGCCACCCAGGGTGTCATACATCTTCTCGTAGGCTTCCTGCGCTAGTGGCGTTGCCATACCGTCGGCAGCGTTGAGACGTGCCAGAGGAGCTACCCGGAAAACACCGCTATCCTTGCCGTCAACAAACCCTTTCCAGCCGATTTTCTTCAGGAATGGGAATTTAATATAGGTCCATGGCTCCACATGTTCAGCAACATGCTCAAGATATTCATGGGGGCTGAATTTGGCGAACTCTTTGCCGTCGGGGTCAACTACCCTGAGTTTGCCGTCGTAGAAGTTAATCTTGTTATTCTCATCAACCAGACCCATATAATAGGTCTGGTGGGTATAAGCGTCACTGACTATCATGTCTACATAAGCTTTGTTCTTGAGGACGATATCGTCAAAGACTTTCAGTGACAGCTGGGCAAATTCCACCGAATCTTTGGCTATTTGTTCGACTTCTTTTCTTTCCTCTTCATTAATGCCCTTGCTGACACCGCCGGGCAGGCCAAAGACAGGGTGTACCGGTCTGCCACCGAGCATGTGAATAACATGATGGTTCTTCATGCGTGTATTGATTACCGCTCCGCCCAGTTCCAGGCCTACCTTGGCAACAACCCCCAGAATGTTGCGCTCGGCTACCGGGGCATCCGGCCCCATTACGAAGTCGGGTCCGCCGAGAATATAGAAATGGGTGGTATGGTCGGTAACATAGAAAGCGGAGTAGAAAAGTTCACGAAGTTTTTTAGCCGGGCTGGGAGGGTCAACATGGAACAAGTCGTCCAGCGTTTTAGCTCCGGCGATGTGATGAGCTTCGGGGCAGACACCGCAGATTCTCTGAGTTATCTGGGGCATGTCTTCTGCCAGCCGCCCCTCACAGAACTTCTCAAAGCCCCTCAATTCTGGAATTTGGAAGTAGGAATTTTCCACTTCACCTTTATCATTGAGGAAAATCTCTATTTTACCGTGGCCTTCCAAACGGGTAACGGGGTCAATTGTTATCTTTTTCATTTTATTCTCGCCCTCCTCAAAAGGGAATCAGGTAGACTGTAGCGATAGAATGTGCCTACTGGGTCGAGGATATCGTCAACAATACTCTGGATTTCCTCGGGGTCATTAGAGTCAATCACTGAAGCCAGGGCATTCATGAAGTGGGCTCCCTGGTCAATGACTCCCTCTACCGGTCCGTAACAGCCGGTGCATGGCATATTTGCCTGCGGGCAGGGAGCACCGCAGCCGCCCCGGGTGGCGATGCCGGCGCAGGGCAGTCCTTGTTCCAAAAGGCATATCTCCGGCTCAGGGATAATCTCCCAGGTGCGGTAAATTTTCTTAATCTTTTTAACATCCCTCTTTCGGGGGCAATCATCACAAACTGCCTTGGCATTGTGAGTTATCACCGTTCCCGGAGGTGGTAGTTTGCCTTCGAGCAAAGCTTCCAGAGCCAGCCAGGTTGTCTTTTCTTCTGGCGGACAGCCGGGAACGACATAGTCTACATCCACCGTCTGGCGCAGGCTCTGAACGGTATCCCAGAACTCGGGGACAGTAAGTTCACCTTCGGGTACCTTGTAGCTTGTCTGGGGTACTGTTTTATCTTTGTTGTCGGTTGACTCGGTTTGATAAACCCGGTCAAAAATCGTCTGTCGGTTGAACATATTGCCCAGGCCGGGAATACCTCCTTCGTAAGCACAGGCGCCGTAGGCAATCATTACCTTGGATTTTTCACGGAGCATCTTGGCGATATGTTCCTGTTCCGAGTTTCTGATAGCCCCGTTGAACAGGCAGGCGTCAATACTCTTATCAGGCATGGCTTCAACGTCTTTATACTTGGCATCTATAGCTACCGGCCAGAAGACAATATCGACGGCTTCAGCCAGCTTGAGAATTTTTTCCCCGATTAGAAGCTGGGCAATTTCACAACCACCGCAGCTAGCCGCCCAGTATAATGCTATTTTAGGTTTAGCCATTCTTGCCACCTCCATTGTGAGGGAATGGTCCTAATTTTCTTACTTTTTCTGTCATCTCATCGACTATGGCGCCAAAGCGGTCGCCTTCCGAGGCTGACACCCATTCCATACGCAGACGTTCGTCCTCGATTCCCATCTGGGACAACAGCTTCTTCAGCATGGGCATGCGCCGCAATGCTTTGTAATTCCCCTCAGTATAGTGGCAGTCACCTGGGTGGCAGCCTAAGACCAGAACACCGTCAGCCCCCTTCTCAAAAGCTTTGAGTATGAAGGCAGGTTCTACCCTCCCGCTGCACATGACCCGCACTATCCTTACATTTGGGGCATACTTCTTTCGGGAAATGCCGGCAAGGTCGGCACCGGCATAGGAACACCAGTTGCATAGAATGCCTAAAATCTTCGGTTCAAAGCTCATACTAGCACCCCCTCAATCTCAGCTAAAATCTGCTCAGTGGTAAAGTGCTTGCCGGTAATGGCACCACTGGGGCAAGCCGAAACACAGACACCGCAACCCTTGCACACCGCCTCATTAACGCGGGAGACCTTCTTCTCCTCGTCAAAAGTGATAGCACTGTAGGGGCAGAGGTCATTGCATATTCGGCAGCCAGAGCAGAGGTCCTCGTTAATGGTGGCGGTGGCGGCTTCAATCTCAACCTTGCCCTTACTAATCACGGCCAGTGCCCGGGCAGCGGCGGCGGAAGCCTGCGCCACGGTATCAGGGATATCCTTTGGACTCTGACAGCAACCAACAACGAAAACGCCGTCGGTCATGGTGGCTACCGGGTCAAGCTTGGGATGCTTCTCAAGGAAGAAGCCATCTGCCTTTCGGCTCAGAGAGAACGTCCTGGCTAGTTGCTCGGCGTCAGCGGTGGGCTCCAGAGCGCAGCTCAGGATGACCATATCGATGGGAAGGCGTCGCTTGCGCCGGACTAGCGTGTCCTCAACCAGAACTATTAGTTTGCCCTCTTCTTCAGGGCTCTCGGTAATATTGGTAATCTCGCCGGCGCGACCCCGGATGAAGTTGACTCCCTCTTTCTGGAGGCGCTCGTAGAACTCTTCATAGCCAGAGCCGGCGCAGCGCATGTCAATATATAGCTGGTAGACTTCTGCTTCAGGTACCTTTTCCCGCAGCAGGTGGGAGTATTTCAGGGAGTACATGCAGCAGACGCGGGAGCAATACTTGTGATAGTTCTCGTCACGGCTGCCGACGCAGTGCAGGATGGCTACGCTCTCCGGTTTCTGCCCATTAGCCAGGAAAATCTCACCGCTGGTAGGCCCTGAAGCGTTGGAAATTCTCTCGAACTGGAGGCCGGTTAAGACGTTATCAAAACGCCCGTAGCCATATTGGTACATAACTGACGGGTCAAACTGCTGGAAGCCGGTGGCGAGAATGATATTGCCAACATCAACCTCAACAATCTCGTCTTCCATATCATGGTTGATAGCCAGAGCCTCACAGACCTTGACGCACTCCATGCATTCCGAGCAGGCGGCACAGTTCAGGCAGCGCTTGGCTTCCTCAATCGCTGTTTTTTCGTCGTAGCCAAGCTCAACCTCGGCAAAGGAAGTGCCTCTTTTATCCAGAGCCAGCACAGGCATATCCGGTCGCTTCGCTTTAACTACACCTTCCTTGGAGATATCTTTGACTCTGGGGAGCTGTTTTGGTCTGCCTTCAAGCATGTCGGTTCCGCTAAGATAGCGGTCAATACTCTCCGCAGCTTCCTTGCCGGCAGCAATGGAGGCGATGACATCGGAGGGTCCGGCAACCAAATCGCCGCCAGCAAAGACACCGGAAATATCTGTTTCCAGTGTGACCTGGTCAACAGAGAGGGTGCCCCAGGCGGTATAAGTAAACTCTTTGGGCAGCCCCGTCTTGTCTATCGCCTGACCGGTGGCGATAATCACGGTATCAACATCCAGGGCGAAATTCGAACCTTCAATCGGTATCGGTCGCCGCCGGCCGCTGGCGTCAGGTTCACCCAGCTCCATGCGGGTACACTCTACACCGGTTAATTTATCGTCTTTACTCAGCATCTTGACCGGTGCCATCAGGATATTGAGCTTTATGCCCTCGTTCTCCGCCTCGTTAACCTCGCTGGCCTCGGCGGGCATTTCAACCCGGGAACGACGGTAAAGGATGGTCACCTCTTTGGTGCCGAGGCGCTTGGCCACTCTGGCGGCATCAATAGCGGCGTTACCACCGCCAATCACTGCTACCCGATTGCCCAAGCTGACTTTTTCTCCAGCGTTCACCTGTCTTAAGAAATCAAGAGCGTAGATTACTCCTGGAGTTTCTTCGCCAGGAATTCCCATCTTCTGGCCCATCCAGGCTCCGGTGCCGAGGAATATAGCCTGATATCCCTGTTCGAAGAGCTGCCCGAGGTCTTTTACCGGGCTATTTGTCTTGATTTCCACCCCGAGCTCTTTTACATAATTAATCTCGTTGTCCAGCATCTTCTTCGGTAGGCGGTATTCGGGGATTCCGTAGCGCATCATACCACCAGCCATCGGCATGGCTTCAAACACGGTCACCGGATATCCTTTCTTGACCAGGTCATAGGCGCAAGACATACCCGCCGGTCCCGAACCAACGATGCCTACCTTTCCTTCTTTTGTCTTTTCAACGGGAGTTGCTTTCTCTCTGCCGACCTTCAGCTCGTAGTCAGCAACAAATCGCTTCAGTGTCCGGATGGACATGCCCTCATCAACTGTCTTCCGCTCGCAGTCTGATTCGCAGGGATGGGTACAGACCCGGCCGATAACCCCGGCGAATGGTATGGTTTTGCGCACTACCTCCAGGGCTTCTTTGAACTTGCCCTGTGAGATAAGGGCAATATAGCCCTGAGCGTTGACACCAGCCGGGCAGGCAATCCGGCAGGGTGGATAGCCTCGCTTATCAATGGTTGCCTTATTGGGGACTGCCTGGGGGAAGGGCCTGTAGACTGCTTTGCGCTTGCTCAGGCCTTCCTCAAATTCGCTGTCCATTTCTACCGGACAGACATTAAAACACTCGGCACAGCCGGTGCACTTGACTTCGTCAATATAACGTGCTTTTCTCTTAATTTTGGCTTTGAAGTTACCGATATAGCCCGATACCTCCATTACCTCGCTGTAGCTCATGAGGTTGATGTAGGGGTGCTGACCGGCGGTGGTCATCTTTGGGGTCAGGATACAGGCGGCACAATCCAGGGTGGGGAAGGTCTTATCAAACTGCGCCATGTGCCCGCCGATGCTTGGCTCCTTTTCCACGAGATACACCTGGTTACCGGAATCGGCAATCTCTATGGCGGCCTGTATTCCGGCAATACCACCGCCGACGACCAGGGTATTGGGATTAACCTCAACCTCTCTCTTTTCCAGAGGCTCGTGATATAAGACGCGCTTTACGGCGGCGCTGACCAGTGCCTTGGCTTTCTCGGTTGCCTTTTCCTTATCTTCATGCACCCAGGAACAGTGCTCCCGGATGTTGGCCATTTCAAACAGGTACTGGTTTAGCCCGGCATCCTGGCAGGCACGACGGAAAGTAGGCTCATGCATCCGCGGTGAACAGGAAGCCACTACCACCCGGTTGATGCCCTGCTCCTTGATATCATCCTTGATGAGGTTTTGTCCGGGCTCAGAGCACATGTATTTGTAGTCACGGGCGACAACCACGTTGTCCAAGCCCTGAGCAAATTCAGCCACTTTGGCGCAGTCAACGATTCCGGCTATGTTACTTCCGCAGTGGCAGATATAAACACCGACTTTTTTCTCTTTGTCCTTATCCATTCTCTACTCCTTAGAGATATTCTGCCAGGACCTTCTGGGGGGGAACGATATTTGTTTTCAGGCCTACGTCCTCGCTGTTAAGGCCAAAAGCTATCCCCATCAGCTGGGTGAAGAATAAAACAGGTAAGTTATAGTTGGTATTGAACTTACTGTTGACCTTGCTTTGATAAGCATCCAGGTTCATCTGGCACAGCGGGCAGGGAGTGGTGATGCACTGAGCGCCGTTACTCACCGCATTGGCCAGTAACTTGTGTATCAGCTCAAGGGCCAGGCCTTCTTCCGGGATAACCAGTGCCCCACCGCAGCAGTGGTTCTTTAACGGGTAGGGGACTGCCTCTGCCCCCAGGCTCCGCACCAAACGGTCAAGTGCCTGTGGGGACTCGGGGTCGTCGTAGCCAAAGTCAGGGCGAGCTTCCTGGCAGCCATAATAAGGGGCTACTTTGAGGCCGTTGAGCGGTCGCTTGACCTTGCTGGCAACGGTTTCCGGGGTGATATCATTAACTATTACTTCCAGCAGGAGCCTTACCCGTACATTACCGTTATACTCCAGATTGGCAACGGCTAAAGCTTCGTTTATCTGGCTCATTAACTGGGGGTGTTCTTTCAGGTGTAAATTAGCTTTGGCGAGGGTGACGAAGCAGGAACTGCAAGGTGTAACCAGGTCAAGCCCTGTTTTTTCCGCCAGGGCTAAATTTCGGGCGGCTACAGCCAGCGCCTCTATTTCTTCCAGTGAGCCATATGGAGTTGAGCCACAGCAATTCCAATCCTCAAGCTCTATAAGCTCCATGTCCAGAAGTTTGGCTATTGCCAGAGCCGAGATGCCAAGCCCCGCTGCCGTAGCCTCGGACGAACAACCGGGATAATATGCATAATATTTCATAAGCTACCTCTAACCTCTTTAAATTTTTGGATGATTTGGGACAGGTCGTCTCTGCCTTTAATCTTTTTGGGTAGCAACGGCAAGCGTTTGTGGGAAAATAGCTTGAGGCCGACGGGCAGTGACTTGAGAGCGGCGAAGGGGTTGGTCCGCATGTAATAGCGGAGCATAACACCAAATTCATGGACTCGCCCGTTGCTCCTGATGGATTTGATGAAGTTCCGGTACATGATGGGAGCACGAGCACCTTTGCCATTGTAGCCGTTCTTGTTTGCCAGGTACTCCAGGACGTGAAACAGGTCAGTTGGCTTGACGCCGCGGGGGCAACGCACTGTACAGAAGTAGCAGGAGAGGCAATTCCACATAGCGCTGCTGGACAGGACTTCGTCGCGCATTCCTGCCCGAATCATAGCAATGATTCCTGAAGGGGTGTATTCCCACCTGGTAGCGCTGGGGCAGGATGCGGTACAGGTACCGCACTGAATACAGATACGGATGCCCTCGCCGCCAGGAACTTGACTGACCTCATCTACGAAAGTAGTGGCTTTTGTCTTATTTTCCATTGAACCTCCTTATCATTGGATAGTTCATCACCCAGTTTACTGGGATAACTTTCGTATGGATTTTAACGCAGGAAAAACCGCAAAAAAGGGGGTTTAATCCCCTTTTCATAACCCCTTTTCTGATACTTATCTATTCACTGACGGCTTTCCTCTTGCCACCATTCAAGGTATCATATTTAGCGATTCATTGTCAAACCATTTTTCGGGTTGTGTTTTAAGGGAATAGCAAGTAGTTTTTTTGTCGGGAACAGATAAGTATACCGGCTGGACGTAGGGAGGCACTTCACCCGTATTGAGCAGGCTTTAAATAAAGGAATTTAAACTTACTTGGCACAGCTTTCAATATAGTTGACGAAGTCAGCTATAGTCGTAAACTCCTGCATCCTGTCAAAGTCAATCTCAATGTTGAAGGCATTTTCCACAGCCACGATAATCTGTACCCAGTGCAGTGAATCGGCTTTTATGTCCTTTAAAGCTGTCTCAGGACTTATTTCAGCTGAACTGCCGTGGGTAATTCTGGCTATTATTTTCTTTACTTCGTCCAGAGTAGACATCACGCCTCCTCTTAAAGCTCTTATTAAAACTGCCTCCTGGCACTTACTGGGCTGAGATAGTTTTTTGAGCTTTCTCTAATTCGCTTCGGAGTGTATCAACGAATTTAGTCTCAACAGCAAGCTTGGCATGCTTGATGGTGCCGGCAATCTGGGGAGCATGACTGGCACCATGGGCAACGGCGGCAACACCATCCACACCCAATAGGGGACCACCACCCATTACCACCGCCGGGCTCATCAGCCGGTACAGTTTATTGGTAGTGCTCTCCAGGTCTGCTGCTGAGAGGTTGGCTTTCAGTTCCTCGGCGAGCCAGTGCTTTACCGTTCTGCCCAGTCCCTCGCATAACTTGATAACTATGTTACCGATAAAGCCGTCGCAGACGATAACATTGGCTTTGCCAAAAGCGATGTCCATGCCCTCCACATTGCCGATAAAGTTCAGCCCGCTTTTCTTGAGGAGAGGGTAAGCTTCTTTAGCCAAATCATTACCCTTTCCCTCCTCAGCTCCCACGTTTAGGAGTCCCACGGTTGGGTTATCAATATTGAGGAAACTCCGGGCATAGACGCAACCGGCTACGGCAAAATTGACCAGTTGATAGGGCTGGCAGCCGACATTGGCGCCGAGGTCCAGCAACACTGTCCTGGGTGCCAGACCCAGGAATGGGCCCCCGGCTACCGGACGTTCTATACCGGGTAAAGTACCCAGATATTGCAGGGCGCAGACCATGAGGGCACCGGTTGAGCCGGCACTGACAATGGCATCGGCCTCTCCCTCCTTGACCAATCGGGTGGCTACTGCCATTGAGCTGTTTGGTTTGCGCATGACGGCGATGGCTGGCTGCTCCCCGTCCTCGATTAACTCGCTGGCTTCAACCAGGCGAACCGGCAGTTTGGTGATATCAGCTTTACTGGTTTCCTTCTCAATTTCTGCCCCGGGACCGACCAGTATAATTTCCACACCCAAATCCCTGGCTGCCTGGATAGCGCCACTGACTATCTCCCCGGGGGCAAAGTCGCCGCCCATAGCATCAACCGCCACCCTTACTCTCTGGCTGGAATTACTTGACTCTCCCATAATTCCTCCTTTTCCTACCAGGTATGGCTTATTGCGTCTTTCGGGCAGACGCTATGACAATTTGCCTCAAGGTTACCACGGCAGGTGTTAAACCCCGGGCACTTGAAGGCCAGCTTTTTCCTCACCGTTTCTTTTACCCTGGCTTTCGGCTGGCCATTATCATTCGGAGTTACTTCAAATATTTCGGAGGGGCAGACCGGCACACATTCCCCGCAGCCGTCACATCGGCTGGTGTCAATGGTAATGAAATAGTTACCGGTGCCATCGGAGTAGCCATAATGAATCTTGAACTCTTCTCTGGTGCCAATGCCCTGGTATCTTTCGGCGGCAAACAGAGCCGCACCAATGGCACCTACCAGCTGCGGGTCTTCGCAGAGTAACGGCTCCATGCCAACTTTTTTCTGGAGTTCGGCTACCATCCCTTTGTTTTTGGCAATACCACCGGTGATGCTGAACTCCTTCTCTATTGAGACCCGCTTGAGGAGGTTGAGGCAGCGGGTAGCTATGGCTTCATTCAAACCGGCCAGGATGTCGCTTTTGCTTACTCCTCTCCTCAGATTCTCAATAGCTTCGGTTTTAGCGAAGACGGCACAGATGGTGTTAAAAGGTATTGCCTTCTCTGACCTGAGGGCGACATCTCCGATATCTTCCAGGGGGAGGTTCAGCACCTCAGCTATCATCTCAAGGAACCGGCCGGTGCCGCCGGCACATTTATCATTCATAATGAAGCTGGTTACCCGGCCTTCGGCATCGCAATTGATTGCCTTGCAATCCTGCCCGCCCATATCCATGATAGTTCTTACCGAAGGGAAGTACCAGCTGATGCCTTTAGCATGGCAGCTTATCTCGGAGATATTCTCGTTGGCGAAGGGGACAAGCACCCTGCCGTAACCGGTAGCCACAATGTATTGAATATCGTTAAGAGATAGGCCAGTTCCTTCCAGCACCTTTTCCATTGTCATCCGGGAAGTCTTTACACTCTCGGGGCCGGTATCACAGATTACCGATGAGATAATGGCGCCGTCATTCATTACTGCGGCTTTGGCGGCTCGCGAACCGATATCTATACCGGCAACTATCATCTAGCTGGCACCTTTCCCTATGTTCTCTTGGGCAATAACGGCGGCACCCAGTGCGGCAGCTATTTGCGGCATTTCGGGCACCAGGACTTCAACGCCCAGCTCTGCCTCCAGGATTTTCACCAGGCCACTGTTCAGAGCCACCCCACCAATGACGGCGACGTCCTTCTCAATACCGACTCTCTTGCACATTGATATAATGCGGGTCACCACGGAAAAGTAAATGCCGGCGACGATATCTTCTCTGGGGGTGGGTGGTTCGCGGTGCACGTGAGATATCACCTCGGATTCAGCAAACACGGCACAGGTGCTGGCAATATCAGCTCTGGACTTAGCCTGAAGGGAGAGTTTTGCCATCTCTTCCAGGGGCACCTGCATCAACTTGGCCATCTGCTGCAGGAAGATGCCGGTGCCGGCGGCACATTTATCCTGGTTTATCCAGTCGTTGAGGCGTCCCCGGTCGTTCACCTTGATGACAGTGCTGCTCTCGGCGCCCATATCTATCGCCATTCGGACCGAGGGATACAGGTGATGGATTCCTCGAGCCAGGCAGGTGGTGAGAGATTTCGGTTGCTGACTGAGTGAAACCGATTTTCCACCCGCGCCGGTAGAGACAATATAAAAATCATCGGTGGAGCTTATCCCGGCCTGATTTAAAGTCTTCTGTATTACAGATTTAGCACTTAACTCAGCTTCATCCTCGGATGGTATTATACTGGAAGCCAGGATGGCGCCATTATCCAGGATAACGGCTTTGGTGGTCAGGCTGCCAATATCTATACCCAGCGCTTTCATATACGTAAAATTAGCGGTCTTCCAGCATCTCGAAAAACTGCTCAAGCTTACCGCGTACTTCCTCCTTGGAATTAATCGTGGGGTCAACTATATCACAGTCCACAGTCAGCATCGGCACGTCCACTTCATTGAGGATGTCCTTGAATATCTTGATGGTAGCACAGGTATGCCGGCAGCCGATAAATGCCCAGTAAATCGCGCCGTCAATCTTGTACTGCTCAACGCAGTCCAGTATATCCTGCAGTGCCGCTTCGGTCAGGGGACCATACATGCTTCGCCTCTCCGGAATCATATCTGCCTTTTTCGCCACACTCTCCAGTGGCTGGCTCGGGTCGAGTCTTCCCTCTCCCCAGCGGGTAAAGAGGGGTTCAACGACACTTACCGCACCGTATTCCTGCCCAACCTTCTCCAGGAACCCGGTCAGGTACATGGGCGGTATGAACAGGGTCATCAGGCGGAAGCGCTCCGGTGAAACGGCACCTTTGCCCTGGCGAACCATATCCGCAAGTTCATCACGCAGTGTTTCCAAGTACTCAATTGCCTCCGGCTGACCAGGGCAGAGGTAATCAGCCGTCAGTAGCTGCAAATAGCTCTGGGTGCGGAAAGGAGACGGGACTGCCTTGCGCAGTTCACAGATTTCACGGAAGAGTTCAATCTGGTGGTCCATTCGGGCTACTATCTCCGCCAGCTTATCCCAGTCCATCTTATGTCCTGACTTCTCCTCAAGGAAGTGTATCATGTCTTTCAGTTCCCCAATCAGGTACTTTTTTTCCGCCTCGCTGTTCTGAAAGGGGTGGTCGAGATAGAAGCCGGGACATTTATTAATCTCCATAATTAACTCCCCGCTCTTGGCGGTATTGTCACAGATAAGGTTGGACCAGAGCATGACATCGGGGCGGGGCAGGGCGCCCAGGGCAAAAGCACCCGCCAGGCCACGGTGCGGGGAGCATATTTCCGGGGCCAGGCCCAGTTCGGCCCCGGCGGAAAGGAGCTCGGCCTGCTCGCTCATGAACAGTGCCATCATCCAGGTGGTCGTCTCGGTATGCATGGGCGTGATATCCATGGCATAGAGAATCTCGGCGGGGAAGAAGACGGTGTGGGCAGCTATAAATTTCCCCTCTTCTTTAGCATCAAGCAGGCGGTTGTAGTAATTGGCTATCATCTGGTAGTACAGTGTTTCGCTCTTTGGCGCATCGGGGCGAGCCTGGTTCATCTTGGTAATTACCCGGCAGGCCTGTATAATGCCGTTGATTTTATCGCTTCCCTTAGCTTGAGTGGTCATTTTCTCTTTGCCTCAATCATTTCCAGAAAAGCCTGGACTCTGGTCTGAATCTGCCCTGAACCGGATGTGCCGTATTCCACATCCAGGGCTAAGGTCGGTATTCCCTGTGCCTTCAGCCTTTTCGTCAGCAGCGGCAGGTCATGGGCATAGGGCACGCAGTAGCGGATGTTCTGGCTGATGACGCCATCCACCTTGAAATTGCGGGCGAGGTCCAGTATGCGGTTGAAGCGCTCATCGGAAGGGACCATGCGGGCACAGGGAAAATTATTAAGATAGCGCCGGCTTATGGCTTGCAGAGGCGTTATATCCCCATCAAGAACCACCGGGTCAGACCAGTAGCGGGTACTGGTGCAGAGTTCGTCAGTTACCACCAGCCCTCCCTGCGTCTCAATGGACTTGATGAACTCGGGGTTATTCATTACACTGCCGACCAGCATCAGGCGCGCCCGGCCGCTGTGGTGGTTGCCCGACTCAGCAAGCTCGTCCAGCAGGCTTTTAAGCCACTGGTTAAATAACTCCTTGGGCATGCGGAAGCTGGCATTCAGCACTTCCATTGTCTCGGCGCCGGTGATAGGCGGTTCACCGAGCTTCCTCAGTTCATAAAGACCCTTCAGCAATGCCCTGGCTTCATTGTACACCGCAATGGAGTGA
>DATKWF010000086.1:0-6251 GCA_035529715.1 Dehalococcoidales bacterium
GGGCTCAATCGCCGTCTCAGCTACCCTCTTCAGTTCGCTAATATTATCCCTGAAATCCTGAACAAAGGCATTGTATTCCATCACAAAGCGGTTATAAAGGTCTATAGTTTCCTGAGGAATCTCAAACTTCTCTGCCAGCTCGTAGAACTGCTCTACAAGCTCATAATAATGACTGTTTACCAGCCACAGCTCATTCAAATAGGTGTGCAGGTGAACATCAAACCTCCCATTGCCAATATCACTCTCCACCCGGCTGATAAAGCTATTACACCAAGAATTGAAAATACGCTGTGATACATCACACGCCCGTGCCCAATCCCACAATTTAGGATTATCAATATTAAATAGACTATCTATAATAGCAAAGATAGATAGTGACGAATTGCCCATAAATCTACGGGTAAAATAGCCTGTCAAGTGCCAGAGCCGCAGGAATGAAAGCTTTAATTCCCTCTCTCTGGCACCCCTCGCCGCCACCACCAAGCCAATGACCAGGATAACACCCAGGACCGGGGCGACAATCCAAATCTCCCACTCAAACACAAAACCAACCACCGCCAGTGCTGTTATTAAAATAGGACACCAGCCCCGGGTTATTACCACTCTTAATACACGCATGATATCCTCCTAATGATAGCCAGCCAGCGGTATCTCCAGACCGCCCAGCATTTCCGCCAGCAGTGCCTTTTGCACGTGCATCCTATTCTCAGCCTGGTCAAAAACTACCGACTTAGGGCTATCCAAAATGCCTTCAGCTACCTCCTCGCCGTGATGAGCCGGCAGGGGGTGCATTAATATAGCATCTTCCCTGGCTAAAGACAGGAGTTCACTATTCACCTGGTAGTTAGCAAATATCCGGCGCCGCTCTTGAGCCTCAGCCTCCTGCCCCATACTAGTCCACACATCAGTATAAACTACATCAGCCCCGCTAACCGCCAATTGTGGCTCCTCAGTGCAAAATATTTCGGCACCGCTATCCACAGCATACTCTTGAGCCAGATGCAGAATCCTGTCCTGAACCCTGTAGCCGCTCGGGGAAGCAATCCTGAAATTCATCCCCGCCAGCGAGGCAGCCAGCATAAGGCTGTGAGCCACATTATTACCATCACCAACAAAGGCTAAGGTCAAGCCGTCCAGTTCCCCCTTTTTCTCATAAATGGTAAAAAGGTCAGCCAGAGCCTGACACGGGTGTTCCAAATCAGACAGGGCGTTTATTACCGGCACACCAGAACAGCCAGCCAGAACCTCCAGCGTTTGGTGAGAGAAGGTACGGGCAACAATAGCGTTAACATACCGGCTAAGCACCCGGGCTACATCCGAAACTGACTCACGCTTTCCCAGACCAACCTCAGCCGGAGATAGATAAATGGTTTGTCCTCCCAACTGCCGCATCGCTACCTCAAAGCTGACCCGGGTCCGCAACGAGGGCTTCTCAAATAAAAGGGCTAACGTCTTCCCGCTAAGTGAGGAAAGCCAGCCCGCAGCTTTCATATCTACCGTATCCGATATGAGCAGATTAATATCGTTACTACTGAGGTCAGATATTGAAAGTAAGTCCTTCCCCTTCAAATCAGCCCCCTATTTTTACAGTATATCACGAAAAATAACTATTAAATAGAGGGACTCTGTCCTCCTCAACTCCTTCAGAGGAAAATCCGCTTGTATAATAGACACCAACCTCAATGGTCTGTTAGAATATACACCCTTAACCATTTACAATAAAGCATATATCTATAATAAAAGGGAGGTTAGAAATGACTACGAAAGAGAAATTTACCATATCCGGAGACAAATTAGTTGAGAAAGTCAAGCAACTTATCCATGAGGGCAATATCAGGAAGGTGCGAGTAATCCATAAAGGGAATACTATCATTGAGATACCTCTGACGGCAGGCGCATCAGCGGCAGCAGTATTAACCTTAGCCGCTCCACTTCTGGCTGCCCTGGGTGCTTTTGCGGCGCTGGTAACCGAATGCACTATTGAGATTGAGAAGGTAGAAAAATCATAATCCAGAATTCGAAATTTATACAGAAAGTCCCACCGAGCGATTTGTAACTGCACTTTAAGAAGATAAGCTGATGAGTCTGAAAAACTTTATGGCATTAGTGCTCTTGGTATCACTGGTTATTGGAGCTACTTTAACGGGTGGTTGCCTTCGCGACGAAACCGCCACTATTGAAGATATCACCCCCCAAGAAGCGTTTGCCTTAATACAAGACAACCAGAATAACCCGGATTTCGTAATTATCGATGTGCGAACACCAGCAGAGTTCGCTGGAGAGCATATAGAAAATGCCACCAATATAAACTTCTATTCCGAAACCTTCCAGGATATGCTCAACAACTTAGATAAGAATAGAACCTATCTCGTTTATTGCGCGGTCGGGGGTCGCAGCGGAAACGCTTTAGATATAATGGCAGAGCTCAATTTTAAGGAAGCCTACAACATTCTGGGCGGGATTAATCAATGGAAGTCAGAAGGACTCCCAACCGTAAAATAACACCTCCTACTTAAAACCCCTCCAGAAAGTCCCAGATACAATGGGATTAGATATGAGATTCCTCTTCCTCCATACTACGGTTGATGTCAGTACAGAGCAAGTTTAGCTTTACTGCTTTACCTCAATACCGGCAATACGCTCCATAACCTTAACCAGTACCTGAGTGCCGCTTTTACCTTCTCCGGAAGACTGAAGCGCATAATACATCTGATGTATAATGCTAGTTATCGGAAGGGGTACTTTTACCACCTCGGCAGCACCCATAATCAGATTCAGGTCTTTCTGCAACAGGTCAACCATAAAACCGGGACTAAAATCCCGTGAAATTATACGCGGGGCAAGGTTAGACAGCTGCCACGAGCCGGCAGCGCCGCCCTTAACGGCCTCAATCGCTTTCTCCAAATCTACACCCGATTTCTTGGCAAATATTAGCGATTCAACAACAGCATTCAGAGTACCGGAGACGAGTATCTGGTTCATCAGTTTTACCGTTTGCCCCATACCGTTAGGGCCAATATGCGTGATAGTCTTGCCCATAGCTTCAAATATCGGGCGACAGCGCTCAAATATCCCGGCATCACCACCAACCATAATAGAAAGAGTGCCATTGATGGCCCCCTGGTCACCGCCACTTACCGGAGCATCAAGCATATGAGCCCCCTTTTCTTTGAGACGCTCCGCCATCTTTTGCGTTGCCTGTGGCGAAATAGTACTCATATCAATGACCACCGCATCTGTCTCAACCCCCTCGATAACACCGCTTTCCCCCAGGATAACGCTCTCAACATCGGGCGTATCGGAAACTATGGTAATTATCACTGAATTACCTTCCGCCGCTTCCTTTGGTGAACCGGCTTTTTTTGCGCCTTCGGCAACTAGCTTATCCGCTTTAGAAGTAGTCCGATTATACACGGTAACAGCAAAACCGGCTTTCATCAGATTACGGGCCATAGGCATACCCATAATACCAAGCCCGATAAAACCAATCTTTTTATCCATTAGATACCTCCCTTCAAAGAGGGATTATACATCATTCCTTCCACTCCTGCCAGCAAAAAGTCACTTTCTACCCGCCACTCTGTTATAATAAGGTTATGAAAAAGCCGCTTCTGGTGCTGTTTGACGGTAATAATATAATACACCGCGCCTTCCATGCCTTTGCTACTTCCAGACCTTTAACGGTGAGCAAGACCGGTGAGGTGATAAGTGCTGTTTATGTCTTTGCCCTAATGCTGCTTAAGATAATAAACGAGCTGAAACCTACCTGCTATGCAATTGCCTTTGATACCAAAGCCCCCACCTTCCGGCACCAAATGTTCGACCAGTATAAGGCGCAACGCCCCTCCACTCCTGATGAGCTGGTCAATCAACTGGGGCGGGTAAGGCAATTAGTCGAGGCCTTCCACATCCCTATCTACGAACTTGATGGCTATGAGGCGGACGATGTCTTAGGCAGTCTCAGTCAGCAAGCCAGCCAGCAGGATATTGATACCATAATCGTTACTGGCGATGCCGATGCCATGCAACTGGTATCACCGCATGTGAAAGTGCTCTACCCGAAACCGAGGGGAAGCTTCAGCAACACCGACCTCTATGATGAAGCTGCCGTAAACCAGAAATATGGCATCAAGCCCGAACATATTACCGACTTCAAGGCACTAAAGGGCGACCCCTCAGATAATATCCCCGGCGTCCCCGGCATTGGCGAAAAAACCGCCGTCAAGCTCATCCAGCAATTCGGCACTATAGACGAAATCTACGCCCACATAGACGAGGTAACGCCACCCAAGCTCCAGGCTCTATTGCGACAGAATGAAGCCACTGCCCGCCAGAGCAAAGAGCTGGCGACCATCGTTACCCAGACACCGGTTACCTTTAACCTTTACGACTGCCAGATTAGCCATTATGACCGTAACCAGGTGACTGAACTATTCCGTGAACTTGAGTTTTTCAGCCTGTTACCTAAATTACCTGAAGCGGAGGAAGCAGCACCCGAAACCACCGCTCAGATTAAAACCAAGCCACCACCTCAGGCAGATTATCACATCGTAAATACCACTCCAGCCCTTGATGAGCTACTGAACCGCCTTTCAGCAGCCAAGTCCTTCGCCTTTGACCTGGAGACGACAAGTCTAAACGCTATGTCGGCTGAGATGGTAGGCATATCCCTATCGCCAGCGCCAGGTGAGGCTTATTACATCCCGGTGGGTCATGTCGGCTGGGGGCAGGTAGAGCAACTGCCCCTCAAGCAGGTCACGGAAAGGCTTAAACCCCCTCTGGAAGATGCCACTCTGGCCAAGCTCGCTCACAACGGCAAGTATGATATGACAGTGCTGACTGAATATGGGGTAAGCGTCAACAACCTGACCTTTGATACGATGGTCGCTGCCTACCTTCTGTGTGAGAAATCTTTGGGATTAAAAGCCCTCGCTTTCAATAAGCTGGGTGTTGAGATGACACCTATCACCGCCCTTATTGGCTCAGGAGCCAAGCAGATTTCTATGTCCCAGGTAGAGGTAAAACTGGCGGCTGATTACGCCTGCACTGATGCCGATATGACCAGACAATTGACCGAACTACTAAAGGCAGAGCTACACCAGCAAGGGCTGTGGCAGTTATTCTCCGAGGTCGAGATGCCACTGGTACCGGTGCTTATCCATATGGAGAGGAGCGGGGTTGCCCTGGATAGAGACCTACTGAGAGATATGTCACACCGTCTCGGCGAGCAGATACTGAATCTGGAGGCTGAGGTATATAACAGCGTCGGTCACCAATTCAACATAAACTCGCCTCAACAACTTAGCTCCGTTTTATTCCAAGAGCTGGGACTACCACCAACACGCAAAACCAAGAGTGGCTATTCCACCGGAGCGGCAGTTCTGGAAGAGCTCCGTGGGGTTCATCCCATAATAGAATTTATTCTGGAGTACCGCCAGTTAGCCAAGCTCAAGTCAACCTATATTGATGCCCTGCCCAGCTTAATAAACCCCAAAACAGGTAGGGTACACACCAGCTTTAATCAAACAAGGACGGCTACCGGTCGTCTTTCCTCAAGTGAACCTAACCTGCAAAATATCCCTGTCCGCGGTGAGCTGGGTAAAGAGGTCAGGCAGGCGTTTATTGCCCCACCCGGCTCCTCCCTTCTGGCTGGAGACTATTCGCAGATTGACCTTCGTGCCCTGGCCCACCTCTCTCAGGACCAAAGCCTCTTAAGTGCCTTTCATAATGACGAGGATATTCATTCTGCCACTGCTGCCCAGCTCTTTGGCGTCGATACCTCACAGGTAACCGCCGATATGCGCCGCCTGGCCAAAACGGTTAACTTCGGCGTCATCTATGGTATGAGTGAATACGGGCTGGAGCAGGCAACAGAGCTATCACGGGAAGAGGCCAGCCGGTTCATTACTGACTACTTCGATAAATACCCGGGGGTAAAGCAATATCTTGATTCCACCAAGCAGCAGGCAAGGGAAAAAGGCTATGTTCAAACGCTACTGGGCAGGAGACGCTCTATCCTCGAAATTGGCTCATCCAACCGGCAGGTCAGGGAAGCTGCCGAACGTATGGCAATAAATATGCCGGTGCAGGGGACATCAGCCGACATCATAAAAGTGGCTATGATTAACCTCTACCAGGAGATGAATAAGCGCCAGCTTAAGAGCAAAATGGTGCTTCAAGTGCATGATGAGCTTATCTTTGAGGTGCCCAAAGAAGAGTTGGAACTAATACGCCAGCTTGTCCCCCAGATA
>DATKWF010000087.1:0-10744 GCA_035529715.1 Dehalococcoidales bacterium
CAAGGGTAAAAATCATCTCGCTGCTGACATCGGTCAGCAAGCTGACCAGTCCCAGAAAAAAGACGTTGGGACTGAGACCAAAAACCCTGCCTTGTCTCAGGGCGTCTTTACCAGTAGCCAACGGTTTCATTTATGCTGAGTATAGCAACTCAACACTAACATTGCTAACCGCTACGATACTTCTGCCTTGTTGACGAATTGCCCGACAGGATGTATTCTTATTCTGGTAAGCCACTAATTGAGAGAGCATCAAGAGCTAGCCGCAGGCAAGTATATGTTCATATTCATAAAATCTTTTAGCCCCCTGCTGTATTCCACCGTTAAGATATAGGAGAGGTATGGAAAATATAAGCCTGTTCTTCAACCCCGGCAGCGTGGCTCTGGTCGGAGCCAGGGAAAAAGAGGGGACGGTGGGGCGGTCAGTTCTGGAAAACCTGTTACTGGCCAAGGACAAGCGCAAAATATATCCGGTAAATCCCAACCGGGAAAAGCTACTAGATATAGAATGCTACCCCGACATCAGCTCTCTACCGGAAGTCCCTGACCTTGCCATCATTGTTACCAACGCCGAAATTGTCCCCGATATGGTTAAAGAATGCGGTAAAGCCGGCGTTAAGGCTATCATTATCATTTCATCCGGCTTCAAGGAGATAGGCGCCAAGGGCAAAGCACGTGAAGATAGAGTAGCTGAAATAGCCAGCGAGTATAACATCAGTATAATCGGTCCCAATTGCCTCGGAGTAATCAACCCCAGCGCCAATTTAAACGCCAGCTTCGCCACCAAAATGTCCAAGCCGGGACGCATAGCCTTTTTATCGCAGAGTGGCGCTCTGGGCACCGCTGTCCTTGACTGGGCAGTCAGCCGAGAAATTGGTTTCAGCGCCTTTGTTTCGCTGGGTTCAATGCTCGATGTGGATTTCGGCGACCTGATAGACTATTTCGGCGAAGACCCGGAGACCAAGAGTATAATCATCTACCTGGAATCCTTTGGTAGCTCCCTGAAAAATGCCAGGAAATTTATGAGCGCCGCCAGAGGATTCGCCAGAACCAAGCCGGTCATCATCATAAAAGCGGGCAAGTTCCAGGAGAGTGTACAAGCCGCCAAGTCTCACACCGGGTCGATGGTCGGGGAGGACTTATACTATGACGCCGCCTTTGATAGAGCCGGTGTGGTAAGAGTTGAAGAAATTGAAGACCTCTTTAATTGTGCCTCCATATTAAATACCACAAAACTGCCCAAAGAGCCAAACCTGGCAATAATAACCAATGCCGGCGGACCGGCAATACTGGCTACCGATGCCCTGATAAGCCGGGGCGGTAAATTAGCTCAGCTCAGCGAGGAGACACTCTCAGCACTAAATGAATTCCTGCCCGCTTACTGGAGCAAAGCCAATCCCATTGACGTCGGTGGCGATGTAGACCCCCAGAAATACCTTAAAACCATTGAGATCACCCTCAATGACCCCGGAGTTAACGGCGCCGTGATGATATATGCGCCTCAGGGCGTAACCGGCCCCGTGGGCATAGCCAAGACTCTCATCAAATATGCCAAGAAGTCCAGCAAGCCCATTTTAACCTCAATGATGGGCAGCGAAGATGTTGCCAAGGCAAGGCAAATGTTGTACGAGAACAATATCCCCACCTACGAATTTCCTGAAGAAGCGATAAAAACTTACTTATATATGTATCAATACGCCCGCAACCTGGAGACTCTGTATGAAACTCCAGAAGACCTGCCGCTGGATGTGGGCGCACCTAAAAACTACCTCAAAATACTCACCCATAATACAGTGGCAGAGGGTAGAACTCTTCTCAATGAGGAGGATTCAAAAAAGCTGCTGGCCACGTATGGAATTGCGGTGACAACCCCACATTTTGCCCGGAACGCCGAGGAAGCCGCCTTCGTTGCCTCAGGCATCGGCTATCCAGTGGTAATGAAGATATCTTCCCCCGACGTAGCCCACAAATCAGACGTCGGCGGAGTGATACTAAATATTGCCTCGGCTGACGAACTGAAAAAGGCTTTTGCCGAAATTATGGCAAACGTCAAGAAGCACCAGCCTGACGCCAGAATTGAAGGCGTCAGCATCCAGAAGATGGTTACCAGGTTTGATTATGAACTTATTATTGGCAGCAAAAAAGACCCGATTCTGGGGCCGGTTGTAATATTCGGCCTGGGCGGAACCGAGACTGAATTTTTCAAAGATGTTTCGGCGGGGTTACCTCCGCTGAACCAGAGATTAGCCAGAAGAATGCTGGAGCGAACCAAGGTCTACAAACTGCTTGCAGAAGGGTTCCGGGCAAAGCCGCCGGTAAACCTGCGACTGCTGGATGAAACCCTGGTCAGAGTTTCCAATCTGATTGTTGATTTCCCGGAGATAAAAGAGCTGGATATCAATCCGCTGGTCATAAGCGGCGACACTACCATTGCCCTGGACGCAAGGATAGTCCTGGACAAGGAGGCAACCCAGAAAGAGGCAGAGGAATACGCCCATCTAATAATATCACCCTACCCCACCAAGTATATACAGTCGTGGCGATGCCGGGACGGAAGGGATGTGGTATTGAGACCCATCCGCCCCGAGGACGAACCGCTGGAACAAGCGCTTATTGAAGGACTATCAAAAGAATCGTCCCGGTTCCGGTTCTTCTATATTCTTAAAGATATAAACCACGATATGCTCAGCCGCTTCTGCAACATTGACTATGACCGGGAGATGGCAATAATCGCCGAGTACACCACCAACGGCAGGCGCAGAAACGTTGGCGTTGGCAGACTGATAGTTGAACCGGGCGGTGGAAGCGGGGAATTCGCCATCGTAGTGGCTGATGACTTCCAGAATAATGACCTGGGACTGAAGCTCTGCGATATGCTGATAGGCATCGCCCAGGAAAAAGGGTTAAGAAACATCTACGGAATTGTGCTGAGTGATAACTGGAAGATGCTTGGGCTGGTCAAAAAACTCGGTTTCACCGTAAAGCCACTCCCCGAGGGGGAAACCAGAGTGACGCTGGAACTATAGTAATTTACTCCGCTTCTGACAACCGGTAGAGTAACTGCTTTATCTTCTTCAGGAAAGCGTCGGTTGTGGCACCGGAGACATCAACCTGCACAATTCCATTATCATCAATCCAGTATTTGAACTGGCTGTACCTGGAGTCGAGATAGCCAGGAAAAAGACGACATTCTGCTGAAGGGAAACATGCCATATCGCTGGTGGGTGTACCAACCTCCGGGATAACATCCAGGTCTTCGGTTACTTTCATTGACTGCAGCGCTGTTGAAACTATATTACGCTCATATCCCGATACAACATAGCGGACATTTTCAATCAAACCTACCGCTCCATAACCGGTTTCTGTCAACGTAATAGCCATGCCCTTAAATGGACTTGCCAGTGCATTCTCGGGCCGGGCAAATGCCAAAGCAGTACCACTAAAAATCACTAAAAGAAGCAAGCCAGCCACCGCCAGTACTGCCTGCCGTGTTACTTTGCTCCATATTTGAACTTTTTTACTGACCTCGCCGCTTTCTTCTTCTAATGCCGGCTGGTTGTCAAATACCGTTTCAATAGTAACCTGCCCTTCAGCCTTTACCCCCTCAATAGTTATTCGTCCGTTAACCTCTCCCCTCAAGTCAGTCTCGTAATGGTCTACCGCTGCTGTCTTTTTCACAAATATAAGACGCCCGGCAAAAGTCCGGAATTTCCCGAACTTCTGAGCAAGAATTGCAGACCAGCCTAATAATTTCATCCGATTATCCCGCACTTAAATATCAATTATTGTTGCCCCAGGGTAAAAGGACAACGGTAACCAAACGCTTATGTTCTGGTTCCGTTGCCCATGTTGCCCCGTCCCTCTCCCATGACTCAGACTCAATTGTAGAAGTTTTTCAATCGTAACCTAATTATAATTGAGCTGCCAGGGATGTCAATGACTAAAAAGTATGAAATACAGTTTTATCATACTCAATATTAGCTACGACTTTCGGGTGATTGGATAAGTTCGCGGCGAAAATACCACATCTCATACACCGGGGGTAACAATAGTAAAAGAGGCGATGACTGAACCGGTATGTTGACCAGCCGTGATTAAGGCTCAGGCTTGTTTATATTTTCAAACCCGATGGGTAATTTGAGGGTTATTAATGCCTCGTCGTCAAGCACCACCGGAAAAACATAAGTCCCGCTCTTCACAATGTCGAAGTTGCAGTCCACTATAACCCGCTGCGTCACCGAACTTTTTTCAACAACAATATCCTGAGGAGCCGAATCAATCAGACGCCTGCCAAAGGGATAGGGACACCGGCAGGTTACCGATATTTTATGAGTTCCCTGGGTAAGACCAACTATACCGATAACCAGTTTGCAGAAATATGGGCGCGGCAGGAATTCAGTTGGCGGGGTCCCCACCAAGACGTCTTTGACTCTCAAGGAGTCGAAGACACCAATTATTGAAAACTCTTTAGGCCTGTCAATGACTCTCTTGCAGAAAATGGCGTATTGTAACTGCGGCTCGCTCACAACCATATAGTAATATCCAGCTTCTCAAAGTGTCAATAGCACAATTGGAATCCAATACGTTATTTTATTATTCCATACAATCCGGTAGCTGCGTCTCTAAAAACCTCCAGATGTGGCGGATAAAAAGTGAATACCCCAAAAGATATGGCATAAATAACTATCAGAATCAGCCCGACCGTATTCAGCCAGCCTGGTAGTTTCTCCAGAGTTAATATCTTATAGCTGGTAAGCTGTCCCAGTGCAATGGCGATAACAAAAATTGTAATATCAACAATCAGTATTTCCAAACCGAAGATTGCCGTATAGGAATAAAAGAGAACGGCAATGGCAGCCGGTATTACGTAGATGCCAGCCGCTTTCGCCGACAGGAAATTGTTTATAAACTTACTGATAAACCGGTACTCAAAGAGCGCATAGAATAAGGTCGGCCAGAAGCCTATCTTGAAATGTTCCCAGACACTCTCGTTAACCGCAGCTATCACACCGACGGGCTCCCACTGACCCGACCAGTCAAAGACAAAATGCAGCAAAGCACCCAGGGCGGATATGACAGCAACGCCGATTAACTCCCACTTTAAAACGGATTTCTTCATTTGTGGGCTAATAATAATGCGGCGGGAAGGAGATGTCAATCCCTTGACACTCACCCTGCCAACAGCTACAATAAAGCTTGTGCCGAGGTAGCTCAGTTGGTAGAGCAGCGGACTGAAAATCCGCGTGTCATCAGTTCGATTCTGATCCTCGGCACCAAGTCAATCAGCGGAAGTGGCTCAGTGGTAGAGCATCTCCTTGCCAAGGAGAGGGTCGCGAGTTCGAATCTCGTCTTCCGCTCCATTAAACCTGCCGAAGTGGCGGAATGGGTAGACGCGACAGTCTCAAAAACTGTTGAGGGGCAACTCTCGTGTCGGTTCGAGTCCGACCTTCGGCACCAGATAGGACCTGTCAGTAGAATGCCGAGTGGTGTAGTGGTAGCACAGGGGACTTTGAATCCTCTAGCTCAGGTTCGAATCCTGGCTCGGCAGCCATTACCTTCCTCATTATGAATTAAATCGGGCTTGTGCTATACTTTGAACCAGAATCAGGGGAAAGGATTCAGCAAGATGAGCAAGCCCAGAGTTGGCATCATAAATGTTACCGGCTACGCCGGCGTTGAGCTGGCGCGGCTGCTATCCCAGCACCCGCAGGTGGAGCTTGTCTCGGTCACCGGGAGGAGTACCGCCGGGCATGAATTGAATACGGTCTTCCCGCATCTGGCAGCCCTTGATTTGACTATTGAAGCCAGCCTGGGAGAGGTTGACCTTGCCTTCTCGGCAATGCCCCACAAGGAGAGTGCCGCAGAGATAATGCCACTGCTAAAAAAGGGAGTCAAAGTGGTGGACATCAGCGCCGACTTCAGGCTGAAGGACACTGAGGAATACCTGCTCTGGTACGGCTTTACCCACCCGGCACCAAAACTGCTGCCGAAAGCAGTCTATGGCCTGCCCGAGCTATACCGCCACCAGATTGCCTCGGCACAACTGGTAGCCAATCCCGGCTGCTATCCCACCGGGGCTATCCTGGCTCTCGCCCCGGCAGTCAGTAAGGGCATAATTGAGCCCAACATTATTGTTGACAGCAAGTCCGGTCTATCTGGGGCAGGCAGAACCCTCAGCCTGAAGACCCACTTCGCCGAAGTCAATGAAGATGCCAGCGCTTATGCCCTGGATGGGCACCGGCACCTGCCCGAAATTGTCCAAGAGTTGAAACTGCTGGGCGGTAATTCGCCCTCAGTAACCTTTGTCCCCCACCTGGTGCCGATGACCCGGGGTATACTGACCACCGGCTATGCCTCCCTAATACCGGGTAAAATTTCATCCGGCAAAAAGGGGGGGGAGGAGCTGAGGAAACTCTATCTCGACTTCTATAAGGACGAACCCTTCGTCAAGGTGGTGGCATCCCCACCCCACACCAAGCACACCTGGGGGAATAACAACTGCCTCATCCATCCCACCATTGACCACAGAACCGGGAGGCTCGTCGTTATCAGTTGCCTTGACAACCTGGTAAAGGGAGCGGCGGGGCAGGCCATTCAGAATATGAACCTCATGTTCGGCCTGCCGGAAACTACCGGCCTTGAGGCACTGCCGATTTACCCCTAGTTTGAGTGCCTGCAGGACATTGTCTCTTTGCCCTGGCTCTGTTATGCTTTAAGGCAGTGAGAGAAAACTTTCGCCGCATTGATTACGTCAAGATTACCATCTTTGGTTTTGCTCTGGCCGCCCTCTGGAGCAGCCTGCACAGCATTATCCTGCCGTTGCGACTTCTGGACTTTGTTGCCGAGTCGGAGAAGAACACCTACCTGGGGCTGCTTACTTTCACCGGCCTGATTCTGGCAATGGCAGTCCAGCCGATTGCCGGGGCAATCAGTGACCGCTCCGGCTTCAGCTGGGGGCGGCGGCGACCCTATATTCTGCTGGGGACAATAGTCGCCATTCTGCTTCTTCCCGGGATAGGCTTTTTCGGCAGCTATGCCGCTATCTTCGCCATCTACTGCCTGCTGCAGGTCAGTGGTAATACGGCACAGGGACCCTACCAGGCATTTATTCCCGACCTGGTGCCTGAAGAAAGGCGGGGAGTTGCCTCAGGAGTGAAGAGCCTGCTGGAGATAGTGGGTGGGATTGCCCTGCTGCGTCTTATAAGCTACTTTATGGGTCATTACTTCACCGGCGAGAGTGGGCCATGGTTGTGGCTAGTGCTGGGAATACTGGCTATTATCCTGCTGGGAGCCATGATTGCCACCGTCCTCACGGTTAAGGAACGACCCGGGGTTGGCAGCCATCAGTTGCCCCTGCTGCCAACCCTGTACAGAAGTTTTAAGATTGACGTTAAGGCAAACTACGATTTCATACTCTTTTTGATATCCCGTCTCCTGGTCATCATGGCACTGACTACCCTGCAGGCGTTTGCCCTATACTTTCTCAGGGATGTTATTGGAGTGACCAACCCCGCCGCCGCAACCGCCGACCTCCTCATTGCCGTTGGCATCGGGATGGTGATTGCCGTCTATCCAGCCGGGCGCCTGTCAGACAGGATAGGACGCCGACCGGTAGTGGTCTTTTCCGGACTCCTTGGCGCTTGTGGAATTCTGGCGCTGTTTTTCTCAACCAGCTACGGATACATAATGTTTGGTGGCGCCATACTCGGGACTGCCGCCGGGGCTTTTATGAGTTCCAACTGGGCTCTAGCTACCGACCTGGTACCCAGTGGAGAAGAGGCACGCTACCTCGGCCTGACCAACATGGCTACCGCCGGAGGTGCCGCTCTGGCACGCCTCATCGGGCCGGTGATTGATTTCTTTAACCAGTACAGCCCCATCCTGGGCTATCAAATTATGCTTGGAGCCTGCTTCGTCTATCTGGTCATGGGCTCAATCTTAGTAATCAAAATTAAAAAGGTAAGGTAAAATCGCTAGCTGCTCCGCTTCCGCGCCCAGTTAACCACTGCCAAAGCCAGCGCCAGAACCGCCAGTGCCGCCACCACTATCCAGCTCCAGGCTCCAATGAATGCCACCACGATATAGGCTATGGTCCTGCCCAGCCAGCAGAGAAGGAAAAACTTCCAGAAGGGAAACCGCAGAACACCAGCGGCTATCGCCGCCAGATCAAAAATAAAGGGCAGCAGCGAGAAAATAAAGATGGTGACGCTCCCCCACTGCCTGACCCAACCCTCCACCCTCCGGTACAGCTGGCTCTTCTGGGCAATACCATGCCCACTATAGCCTGCCATATAACCGGTTATCTCGCCAATAGCAGCCCCGGCTCCGCCAGCCAGCCCGACCATTGTGGCTGAAGGCAAAATAGCACCAAGCGTAGAGATTGCCAGAACATTACCCACCGGCAAGATAACAGTAGCATTGAAGATTAAGCTGGCAAGAAAGGCACCCAGGTAGCCGTAGACTGCCAGCTCCTCAATTCTGCTCGGGTGTTGTCTATAAAAGTAGAAGATACCAATCGTAATAGCGATGACAAGGAGAAAAATCAAAAGGGGGATTATCTTGTCTCTTGCCCTTTGGCTTCGTCCCGCCTCATCTAAATTATCCTGACTGACCATCTTATCCATCTTACTTACACTCTATAACCTGTAACGAACCTTAGCGGAAAATCTTGCCTGATAGGAACGTCTCTGTTATACTTATATCCGGTACGCCCCCATCGTCTAGTGGCCTAGGACACCGGCCTTTCACGCCGGCAACAGCGGTTCGAGTCCGCTTGGGGGTGCCATTACACCTCAGAACTTCCCCTTTAGTTGTTGATAGATCTTATCCAGAGCCTCGGGTATTACCCTTGTCTCAGCTAATACCGGCATGAAGTTAGTATCACCCTGCCACCGGGGCACAATATGGGTATGGAAGTGGTCAACTATACCCGCTCCAGCTACCTTTCCCAAATTTATGCCAACGTTAAAACCATCAGGGGTAAATACCTGCCGCAGTGCCCTGATACACCGGCTAACTATTTCAAAATGCTCGCTCCTCTCCTCTTCAGTAAGCTCTTCCAGACCAGCCACATGCCGATAGGGCGTCACCATCAGGTGCCCGGGGTTGTAGGGATAAATATTCAAAATGATGTAGTTTTTGTCTCCCCGATACAAAATGTAGTTAGGAGCATCGTCATTTTGTCTGGGTTTTTCACATAAAATGCATCCTTCCGCCTTTTCCTGACGGATATATTGTATGCGCCACGGCGCCCAGATTCGCTCCATATCAATCGTTCTCCTTACTTAATCACCTGATGCTATTTTAATCGGCTATCGTTCGGGCGTCAATGAGTTAGCCCAAGGCTTGCGTTTTTATTTAAACTATTGTACCCTTTAAACAAAAGAGAATAGGTAAAGCGGGGGCGCCCGAGCGTGAGCAAGGGCTTAAACGGAGAGCAAGTCAGTGAGAGACTGACACGGCCGCGCCACTGTGATTGACGGGTAAACCGTCAAAAGTCAGAACGCCCGCCCTCATTTATCCTACATCACTCCGCGGGGAGGGGTAGGTCTTTTTGTTGGGTTTTTTGTTTCCCCTCGGCTGGAGCGAGGGGTTTTTTATTTATACCTACTTTAAGAGGTGAAAATGAACCGGTTGGGACTAATCGTTCTAATTTTATCCATGCTGTCAGTTCTTTTGGGCGCTTGCACACCGGCCGCCGAAGAGCCGGTGCCACCTGCGGACACACAGACGCTGCCACTGGAATTCACTGACCAGCTTGGCAGAGTAGTCAAACTGGACAAAATCCCGCAAAGAATTATCTCTCTGGCGCCCAGCAATACCGAGATTATGTTTGCCCTCGGCCTGCAAGACAGGCTGGTGGCGGTAACTGACTATTGCGATTACCCGCCGGAGGCTAAAGATAAACCCAGCGTCGGCGGTTTTAACACGCCAAATATTGAGGAGATAATTGCCCTTTCCCCGGACTTGATATTAGCCACTTCAATCCACGAAAAGAGGGTCATCCCCCAGCTCGAGGCCAAGGGAATGACTGTTTTCGCTTTAACTGCAAAGACCCTTGATAAGACACTGGCAGCCATCACTCTGGTTGGCAAGGTCACCAGAAAAGGAGAAGAGGCTTCCAGGTTAGTAGCCGAGATGGAGGAAAGGATTAAGGTAATAATTGACAAAACAGATAGCCTGCGGCGGGAGCAAAGACCAAGAGTTTTTTACCTGACCTGGCATGACCCATTAATGACATCCGGCCCAGGGACTCTTCTTGATGAGCTGATTCAGAAAACAGGGGGCATGAATATCTTCCCGGAGATTACCGGCAGCAAGTCGGTTGACCTGGAGATACTCGTGGCGAGGGACCCGCAGGTGATGATAGCCGGCATCGGCATGGGCTCCGGTGAAGATCAATCCTTCCACTATCTTGAGACAGAGTCAAGATTACAGAATACGGAGGCAAGGAAAAACGGCAGGCTATATGGAATTGACATGGACCTCAGCGGCCGCGCTGGCCCGCGGATAGTTGACGGGCTGGAACAGTTTGCCAGGTGCATTCATCCCGAAATATTTGGCCCGCCCGATAATACAAAGGGGGTGAAAATATATGCTTCAGAATAAGGCGTATATCGTTGGCGTAGGGCCCGGTTCGCCAGGGTACGTGACGGCAGAGGCACAGAGAGTAATCAGGGAGTCAGACATAATCGTCGGCTGGGAGTTCAACTTCCTTCCGGTGAAGCCTTTAATCGCTGGCAAAAAG
>DATKWF010000088.1:0-5292 GCA_035529715.1 Dehalococcoidales bacterium
ATACCTGAGCATGATTATCATTAGTAATTTGCTGCACCTCGCCGGTCCCGAGGTCGAGGAGGAATACATCGCCGGCCGACGACCAGACAACATTGCTGCCGTGGATGGCCGGCGCCTGGCCGGGCATCCGGTCGGGCGATAGCTCATAGACAAGCTCTTTTCCCCGCGAGCGTAAGTTGTACGCGGCGATATACTGCTTTACTATCTTACCTCGCTCCTGTTCAGACTCTAGTCCGACCATGACGTCTTCCCAAATAGCCTGCGGAGAATATGTCCAGTTATCGCCGATTTCCCAGGCCTCAACGGTCAGTTCTTTTTCCTCTTCGGGTGCTGGAGCCGGGGTAGGAGCGGGAGCCGGCGCGGGTGCCGGTATTGGCGTCGGCGGAGCGCAAGAAACAGATACTGGTAGCAAAAGTACTACTATCAATCCTATTATCAGATTTTTCATTTCAACATTCCAAAGAATTTTGTTTGCTCTAGAACTTCTCCACTTCCCTCATCAGCGCACTCAATAAGTCCTTTTCCTCAACCACCCCCACCTTCTTCCCCTTCTTGAACAGGACGGCTTTGCCCTTGCCGCAGGCGATGCCGACATCGGCGTCTCTGGCTTCACCGGGCCCGTTGACCACGCAGCCCATCACCGCCACCTTTATCGGCTTATTAATCTTTGCCAGCCGTTCTTCAACCTCTCCAGCTAATTTTACAATATCAACTTCCGCTCGACCACAGGTGGGGCAGCTGACCAGAACCGGTCCGTGCTGGCGCAGGTCAAGACTTTTCAGTATCTCGTAACCGGCAATTACCTCTTCTCCGGGGTGGGCGGTCAGCGACACCCGGATGGTGTCACCGATGCCCATATACAGCAGTGTGCCAATGCCCACCGCACTGCGGATAACCCCTTTACCAGGTAGACCGGACTCGGTAATGCCCAGGTGCAGAGGATAGGGTATCTTTTCAGCAATGCTGCGGTAGGCTTCAACGGTGGTCGGCACGTCAAAGGCTTTGAGCGAGACCTTAATCAGGTCAAAGTCAAGGCTTTCCAGCAGCCGTATCTGTTCCAAAGCAGCGTCAACCATGCGCCGGGCAACCGACAACCGGGGACTGGCAGCTTTAGGCAGGCTGCCGGCATTCAATCCAATACGGATAGGAACACTTCTTTCTTTAGCGGCCAGCGCCACCGCCCTGACTTTCTCCGGCTCACCGATATTGCCCGGATTCAAACGCAATCCGTCGGCACCGGCTTCCAGCGCCATCAGGGCAAGGCGGTAATCAAAGTGAATATCGGCAATTAAAGGTATGGAAATACCCTTTTTTATCGGCGCTATAGCCCGAGCCGCCTCGGCGTCGGGCACCGCCACCCGCACCAGCTCGCAGCCGCAACCCTCAAGCTCTTTGATTTGCTCAATCGTAGCCCTGACATCGCGGGTGTCGGTCTTGGTCATTGACTGCACCACTACCGGGGCACTACCGCCAATGGTCACTTTGCCGATTTGGATGGGTTTACTGATTCGCCTGGATATGTGTATTCTACCTCACCCCCTTAGTCCCCCTCTCCTTCAAAGGAGAGGGGGAGGGTTACGTGAGAGGGACTTCGTCCCTCTGAAACTCCCTGCAATTATATCCGCAGGTTTGTCCCTCTTTAATCTTCATTAAGGTATTAAGCTCTCTCCACTGATAATACGGATAATATCCTGATATGTAATCGCCACAAAGAACGCCATAAGCATAGCAAAACCGATGGAGTGTACCAGCCCCTCTGTCCTGGCTGATATACGTCTGCCACGGCGAATCCACTCCAGAAGGACAAAGACAATCCTGCCGCCATCCAGAGCCGGCAGGGGTAGAATATTAATGATAGCCAGGTTAATGCTGAGAAAGGCCGCAAATTCCAGCAGCGGACTTACCCCGGCTCTAGCCACCTCACCGGTCATCTGGGCAATACCCACCGGCCCGGTTATGGCTACCGGCATAGTGCCGATTATCATACTGATTATCCCATTCTTAAACAGGGTGAATGTTTCTATGCATTCGCCTACTCCCATGGGTATTGCCTGCCAGAAAGGATAATGCTGGCTAATTATGGCAGGATTTGACGTCTTGATAGTTACACCAATCGCCCCCTCCCCCTCCGGCGGTCGCCACCTCGGTATTACCTGTACTTCCTCCACTGTTGAATCAGTGTGTTTGACCAGTAGGGGGACTTCCCTGCCCATGTTGAGCTGAACATAGCGATGTATATCGCTGACGCTCTGCACTGAATTCCCATCCACCTCAAGGAGCACATCTCCAGATACAATACCTGCCCTGTTAGCCGGCGAATCAGGGGCCACATCCTTCACCAACACCTCCCCGGAGATAACCTGGTGCGGAATCATAAATGCAATAGAGAACAGGAAAAGAGGCAGCAGGAGATTCATCAGGGAACCGGAGCCAAGAACCAGCATTCTGATGCCAACACTTTTGCTGGCCAGGCTCCGTAGTACCTTGGGGTCTTCCTCACCAGCCAGCTTAACAAAGCCACCCAGAGGTATCGCATTCAGCGAGTACTTTGTTTCACCACGTTTGATTGATAATAGCCGCGGAGGAAAACCGAGACCGAACTCCTCCACCCTGACCCCGGAAGCTTTAGCCGTAAAGAAGTGCCCCAGCTCATGGGCAAGGACAATAACGACCAGAACGCCGAGGAAAGATAATACTGTAATCAGCACAGATTAACTCCATTTGCCAGATTTAAAGCCTTTTCTCTAGCCCAGCTATCAGCCGCCAGGATTTCCTCAATGTCAGGATTATTTACCGCCTGATGCTGCTCCAGTGTACGCTCAATTATAGCAGCGATATCAATAAATCTGATGCGCCGTGACAGGAACAGTTCAACCGCCACTTCATCAGCGGCACAGAGCACTGCCGGATAGGTACCACCCTTCCTCCCCGCTTCAATAGCCAGTCTCAGGCAGGGGAAGGTATCAGCGTCAGGCTCTGCAAAAGTCAGGTCAGTAATCTTGCTCCAGTCAATTTTAGGAAGCCGGGGATTGGGGAGGCGGTCGGGATAAGACAGGGCATACTGAATGGGCAAGCGCATGTCGGGATAGCTTAACTGGGCTTTAACCGAGCCGTCGGCAAATTCTACCATTGAATGTATTATACTCTGGGGATGGACTATAACCCTGATACCATCGTAAGGCATGCTAAACAGCCAGTGGGCCTCAATAACCTCAAGCCCCTTGTTCATCAGGGTGGCCGAGTCAATGGTAACTTTTCTCCCCATCCGCCACGACGGATGCTTCAGGGCCTGCTCAACGGTAACCTCCCCCAGCTGTGCGGGAGAATAATCACGGAAAGGACCCCCAGAAGCGGTCAGAATAATCTGGACTGGTTTTTGTGTTTCACCGTTGAGGCACTGCCATATGGCGCTGTGCTCGCTATCAACGGGCAGAATCTGTGCCCCGCTCAGTTTTGCCTCACTGGTGATAATCTCCCCAGCCATTACCAGAGATTCTTTGTTGGCCAGGGCAATATTCTTACCTGCCTTTACCGCCGCCAGCGTCGGGTTCAGCCCGGCTTTCCCCGAGGTAGCCATAACCACCATGTCCACCTGCGGATGACCGGCAATTTCCTCCAGCGACATAAACTCGCATTCTATATCAGCCAGGCGAGCCTGTTTCTTCCTATCCTCACTATTAACCGGAGAATAATAGGCAAACTGGGGTTTGAACTCGTTGATTTGTTCTGCCAGTAAATCAGTGTTCTGCCCCGCCGCCAGCCCAACCACGCGAAACCGCTGGGGCAAAGCCCGAACCACATCAAGAGTCTGCCGCCCTATGGAACCAGTTGAACCCAGCACCGCCAATCGCTTCACCGAATCACCCATAAAACCTATTTACAAAATAGACAAAAAGTCCTTTGGCATTATCTCTAAATAAATTTTAATTACTTAACGATTATCTGCTGCTGGCCAGCCGCCGAGTATGCCTGAATCCGCTGCTCAATATATTGTATAAGCGTACCTTGCAGTGCACTAAGATTGTTCTGCGACGTAGTTTTGTAGTTCTCAATCAACAACTTATTCTGCAGGATTAACTGAGTGTTGCTGCTGATTGCCTGTCGGTTCTGGTTAGCAAGACTGACGATTTGCTCTAAAACCGCTCTATTGCTTTTTACTTCAGCTTCCATAGCCGCAAATTTGGGGTCAAGCTCCGAGCACCCGCTGAATATGATTCCAGCCAGTATCATCGTCAAGATTAAATTCCAGATTATTAAAATTTTTTTCATTTTTCACCTCCCTCAAAAAGTATACCACAACGAGTATTTTGTGTTCAGACTTTAGAATAGATATTTAAAGGCAAAGCAAATTTCGCAAGACTGTTGTATGGAAAGTGATAACAGATTAAAATAGTCTATTGGCAGATATATAAAAAGCTTGAAAAGCTTTAGATTCTGCGATTATTGCTAACCAAATTGAAGTTTCATCGTTATTAATACTGACAGGTTATAATAAGGAGGGAATAAAAGATGAAATCAAAGTTAATCTTAATGTGTGCCGTAGTGGCTGTCTCAGTCTCACTACTGGCATGCTCGGCACCTGCAAAACAGGCATCAGTGGAAGTGTCCTGCGACGACTTCTACAAGCAGGCTGCCATCAGCCAGGAGGTGAAAGTACCCGCTGACAGTTCCCTGACAGTAACTCTGTGCTCCAACCCAACCACCGGCTTCCAGTGGGAGGAAGCACAAATCAGTGACCAGACTGTGCTGCAGGAGACAAGCCACAAATTCGTCAGCCCGGAAAGTGAGCCTCCACCTCCACCCGGAACTCCCGGTCAGGAAGTATGGACTTTCCAGACACTCAAGAAAGGCACCAGCACTATATCCATAGATTATAGCCGACCCTGGGAAGGCGGTGAAAAGGGAACCTGGAAATTTTCCCTGACCGTGGTTGTTGAATAGAAGCCGCAAAAGCAATAGAATAAGAACAACAAAGGAGGCGAATAATAAGTAGGCAGCTGATTATTATAGCAATTTTTCTTACTGCGTTCTGTCTTGTTCTGGGAGCGTGCACTCCCACTCCGGCACCCACTCCAGCACCCACGCCGGAACCGGCACCACTACCGGCACCCGCTCCAGAGCCAGCATCAACCCCAACACCGGCGCCAGCACCCGAACCGAGCCTACATAAGGTAGGTGAAACAGCTGACCTCGGGAAGGGAGCTTCCATAACAGTTGAATCATTCGAAAAACGAGAAGACCTGGGCTTTATCACTTTGTTAATTGATAATTCCACAGGTTCCGAGGATATAA
>DATKWF010000089.1:0-4638 GCA_035529715.1 Dehalococcoidales bacterium
TTTGAGCTAGCTTCCGCCGTAATTCCTTCAGTTCTGCAGAAGGGTTTATATCAATATAAATGACTTTGCGTTCCTTATCAAAATAGTTAAAACCTTTAACTATGAATGGAACCAGAGAAAATTTTCTTCCAACATTTACTACTTCAGAAACCATCTTCTCCTCGTGTCTGGTAGTAAATGGGCCAAAGAGAGTAATGTGAGGTACTGCTCGGTTTTGTGTAACACCCCTAACTCTAAATGTTCTTGCAACTTCATGGATTAAGCTCTTTGCATACTTTTTAGCATACCCATGAAATCTAAACTCAATTAAGTAGTGAACCATTTTGATATCCTACCGATAATGCCCACCCCTCTTGGACTCCCTACAAGCACATTTCTTAGTTTTCGCCCTCTTCAACTCTTTTATTTTAGATATTCGGCCTCCGCTTGTGCCAGTCGGTTGCCTGTTCGTAGGCATAGGCGATTTTTAAGAGGGTTTCCTCGGCAAAGGGCTTGCCGATAATCTGCATACCTACCGGCAGCCCGTCGGCGAAGCCAGCCGGGATAGAAATAGCCGGCAGGCCAGCAATATTTATCGGCAGGGTGCAGACGTCACTTAAATACATCTGGAGAGGGTCGTCCACCTTCTCCCCTATCCTGAACGGGACGGTGGGGGAGGTGGGGGTTACCAGCGCATCAAACTTTTCAAAAGCCCGGTCAAATTCCCGCCTTATCAGGGTGCGGACTTTCTGGGCTTTAAGATAATAGGCGTCATAATAGCCGGCCGACAGAGCATAGGTGCCGAGCATGATACGCCTCTTTACCTCGGCGCCGAAGCCATGCTGGCGGGTCCCTTCTATTGATTCCCACATGCTGTCAGCCTGATAGGAAAAGCCGTACTTCACCCCATCATAGCGGGCAAGATTAGCCGAAGCCTCCGACGGAGCAATAATATAATATACCGCCAGGGCGCAGGGAGTATTCGGCAGCGATACTCCCCATTCCACCCTTGCCCCCAGTTCCTCAAGCTTCTTAATGGCAGCTTCTACCACCGTCTTTACCTCCGGCTGCATTCCTTCCACAAAATACTCTTTTGGGACACCGAGACGAAGTCCACCGAGGTCTTTTCCCAGACACTTAGTATAATCGGGCACGGGATGAGGAACCGAGGTAGAATCTCTGCTGTCATAGCCGGCAATGGCATTTAACACGAGGGCACAGTCAGTAACATCCTGAGTTAAAGGTCCAATCTGGTCAAGCGAGCTGGCAAAGGCAACCAGTCCATACCGACTCACCCTGCCGTAGGTGGGTTTCAAGCCGGTAACGCTGCAGAAACCGGCAGGCTGACGGATACTGCCCCCGGTATCGGAACCCAGGGCACAGATAGTTTCACCAGCCGCCACTGCTGCCGCCGAGCCGCCACTGCTACCTCCAGGCACACGACTCAGGTCCCAGGGATTATGAGTGATAAAAAGAGCCGAGTTCTCGGTGGACGAGCCCATGGCAAATTCATCCATATTCGATTTACCTGTAATTACCACGCCACAGTCATTCAATTTCTCGACCACCGCGGCATCATAAGGAGGCACAAAATTTTCCAGTATCTTTGACGAGCAGGTAGTCAGCACACCTCTGGTGCACATATTGTCCTTGATTAGCACCGGTATGCCGGTAAGGGGACTGGTATTACCGGCCGCGATAAGTGCATCAGCCTTCTGCGCCCGTCTTAGCGCCAGTTCATCAGTAACGGTAACAAAAGCATTAACCTTTGGCTCTACCTGTTTTATGCGCTCCAGGTAAGCCCTGGTCAGTTCAACCGAGGACAGCTGCTTACTCTTCAGCAGCCGATGTGCCTCATGAATGGTCAGATGGCTGATTATCTACCTCACCCCCTTATTAAAGAAGTTACTCCAGCACCGCCCGGATCCTAAAACAATCCCCCTCTTTTCGTGGGGCATTAGCCAGAACCTCGCTTGAAGGCAGGGAAGGAGCTACCTCATCCTTCCTCATCACATTCTGAAGAGCAACGGACTGGGCAGTGGGTGGAACGTTGCTGGTATCTACCTGCTGCAATATTTCAAAGTTCTCCAGAATATTGGACAACTGCTCCCTGAGCCGGTTAATCTCGTCTTCGGTCAAGCCCACCCGTGCCAGACGGGCAATGTGCAGCACTTCTTCACGGCTTAGCTTCATTCCATTCACCTCCGGAGCCCTCAAACTGGTAAGAAAGAAGGTATTACGTTCGCCAATTATAACACTCATATTTGAGTACCCGCAACCAAGGCCAATCAGATTTCAATTCATCCCTTCCATATTCGTAATTTTACGGCAAAGGTTCTATAATGAAAGGAAAAATATGCCGGTTAGAAAGGAGATGAGATATGGCAGAGAAGGTGATGATATTTATTGACGGGAGTAATCTATACCATTCCCTTAAGAATGTTTTTAGAAGAACCGACCTGGACATTGGCAAGTTTTGCGACAGACTCCTGAGTCGGCGCCAGCTAAGCCGAATATACTATTATAATGCCAGAGTAGGCAAGAAAGAAGAGCCGGAGCGCTACCTGCACCAGCAGGAATTTTTTGCCGGCGTAAACGCGATACCCTATAGTGAATTGCGCCTGGGGCACCTGGTTTACTCCAACTGGCCAAATGTCCCACCCGTTGAAAAGGGGGTTGACGTTCAGCTGGCGACGGATATGATAACTCACAGCTTCAAGAACAATTATGAGGTGGCTATCCTCGTTGCCGGAGATAATGATTTTGTCGGTGCCCTTCAGGCGGTAAAGGACAACGGCAAGCACGTTGAAGTGGCTCTATTCGGCAGAGAAGGAACTTCCACACAACTAAGAAGAGTGGCCGATAGAGTTATACCCATAAATAAACGTCTTCTCAAAGGCTGCTGGAAATCACATCCAAGCTCACAAGCTCATGAGCCGGGATAAGACCAAGAACATAAAAGCCCGTCCCGTAGATAAACTTTCACAAGAAAAGGGCACCATTATTAAGGATTGGGGTGGTAGACTGCCTATCGCTCTTATTTACCCAAACTCCTATTATCTGGGCATGTCCAATCTGGGAATCCATGCCATCTACAGTCTCCTGAATAGCTACCATGGGGTGGTCTGTGAAAGAGTCTTCTGGGAAAAAGAGAGCCGGGGTAAAACCGCTCTATCTCTGGAGTCGCGGCGACCGCTCTCTGATTTCGCCGTTCTGGCTTTTTCCATCTCCTATGAGCTTGATTACTTCAATGTGGCGCAAATTCTCAGAGCCGGCGGCATACCCCTGTATTCGACTGAGCGTGATGAGAGGCATCCCCTGATTATTGCCGGCGGTCCCTGCCTTACCGCCAACCCCACCCCCGTATCCCCATTTTTCGACTGTCTTGGCATCGGCGAGGCAGAAGCAATACTCCCAACCATGCTGCCTCTCTTATCTGAAGGCATCGGCGGTAAGCGGGATGAACTGCTGAAGACATTAGCCTCGGTACCTGGAGTTTATGTCCCACAATATTCCGGAACCCCGGTGGTCCGCCAGTGGACAAGGAATCTGGATGACTTCCCCGTCACTTCCACAGTACTGACCACCGACACCGAACTGGGCGACCTATACCTCATTGAGGTGGAGCGGGGCTGCAACCGGGGCTGTCGTTTTTGTCTGGTCAGTACCACCTTTAGCCCCATGCGCTTTCGCTCTGTAGACAAGCTGCTGGAACAGGCCGAGCAAGGACTTAAATACAGAAAACGCATTGGATTGGTCGGGCCAGCCGTCTCTGACTACCCCAAACTGGAAGAGCTGCTGGCAGGACTACGCCAGATGGGAGCCGAGTTCTCACTCAGCTCACTGCGGGCCAGCCAGCTCACCGACAAAGTGCTGGAAGAGATAGCCAGAGGTGGCCCCCGAACAATTACCCTTGCCCCCGAGGCTGGCTCCCGGCGCCTGCGCCAGGCTATCAAAAAGGGCATCAGCGAGGATAACATTCTGGCAACTACAGGTAAACTCGCCGAGCAAAGCACAAAACAACTCAAGCTTTACTTTATGATTGGCCTGCCTTCAGAGACCGACGAGGACATAGAAGAAATTATAGAATTGACCCTCAAATGCAAGGATATAATTAATAAGCGACAGAGCGGCACCCGCCTCACGCTTAATATTGCTCCCTTTGTGCCCAAAGCAGGCACACCCTTTCAGTGGCTCCCTATGGCACCTATCCCGACACTGAACCACCGCCTGTCCCTGCTCAAAAGCAAACTACCGCCGAAAGGGATTAAGCTGAAATGTGAAAGCCCGGCCTGGAGCCAGGTTCAGGGGGTATTGGCCAGAGGTGATGTCAGGGTAACCGAGGTTCTGGCGAATATTGAAGAAATATCGCTTGCAGGCTGGCGGCAAGCAATAAAGAAACACAGCCTGAATGTCGATTATTATGTCAATCAGAGGTGGGACATCAGCGACAAATTACCCTGGGCGGTGATAGATTCAGGCACGAAGGCAAGTTATCTTGAGTCGGAGCTAGATAAGGCACTGTCACAGGCTCAGAGATAGACTGGTTCACAAACCCTTCACCCACCTGACCGCGTTCAGGAAAATCTGGAAGCCGTCACCGTATTCTTTTGCCCCCAGTCTGGTCCACTGCGGGTGCTGGGTACCGCGTATATGCCG
>DATKWF010000090.1:0-3135 GCA_035529715.1 Dehalococcoidales bacterium
AACCATTTATATCGGGTATCACAGAAATAACCCGAACTTAGCAGTAAAGTTGGCTCGGGCATTCCCCCCATCGGTGCCTCGGCTGGTATTTCGCCCAGGGCTTTCAGTCGTGCTGCGTAGCCTAGACAGTTCCGGGCGTAACCACACATATGGGTAGGAAAACCATCTGAATCAGACTGCGCCAGGTAAGCCGGGGCTGCCCCGAAAGCCGCGCAGACGGCGCCGTAATCTTCCGGGTAAATTGCTGCCACCTCCATTGCCCTGAGGACAGCATCGCCTCCCCACCAGTTGACCATGCACCAGGCTACCGGTCTCCCTTCCTTGCTGGCTTCAACCGCCCTCTCGTACATCCCGTCAACCAGCGCCCGCAGCGGGTACATTGTCTTCAGCCGATTTATTGCCCTTTTCTTCTCTCTCTCAGCCATAAGCTATCCAACTCCGCTTACCCTATCTGGAATTTCAATCTGAGGCAGGCATGTCAAACTAGTCACCGGGGATTATCAGTGATAAGCCAGCTCTAGGTTTCTAAGTCAAAGAGTGGTCTGGCACCCTCACCGGCGGAATACTTATCACCAGAGAATACTTTACTATCCCCCATCTTTACCCTTTTGCCGATTAACTCCGTCGTTGCCGTCTTCGGGTCAATACCGGTCAAGTTCCCCATTATCCAGGGACCTTCATCAAGTTCAACCAGCAAGATAACATAGGGGACTTCATCTTCACGCCCTTCTGGAGCGACGTTACAGGTGGTAAAGGTTTGAATCTTGCCTTTACCCGTCAATTCGACGACTTCCATATTCGGGCTGGTGCATTTCCGGCAAACCATCTTCGGCGGCACGGTAACTGTGCCACATTCCTGGCATTTTAAGCCCAGTAACTTATTTTCTTTCAGTGCTTCGTTATAGTCTTTGAAAGTAAGCTTATATTCCATTTTCAGCCTCCATAGAAACTAAATCGGCCACTGTTTACCAGCCACGCTGTAGAATCAGGTTAACCAGCGTGCCGCCATCCCCACCCAGGGTATCAGTCATCCCTATTTTGGCGCCTTCTACCTGCCGCTCTGGTTCTACTTCGCCCCTTAATTGCTTGGTTATCTCATAGACCTGACCGGCACCGGTGGCACCGATAGGATGCCCCTTCGACTTCAGTCCGCCTGAAGGATTGATAGCTACTTTACCCCCAATATCCGCCTCGCCCTTCATCCAGGCTTCACCCGACGTACCAAACTCAAAAAAGCCGAGACCCTCCGCTGAAATCAGGCTGGCAATACTGAAGCAGTCGTGCAGCTCGCAGACATCAATATCCTCCGGCTTAAGCCCGGCCATGTCATAAGCTTGCTTCGATGAGATTTCCCTGGCTCTGAGTCGTGGCAAATAATCCTGCTGGTTGGCTAAAGGACCGGAGGAAGATTGACCCACACCGATAATATAGACGGGCTTATCGGTAAGTTTCTTGGCTGCCTCTTCTGAAGTTAGCATTACTGCCGCAGCCCCATCAGAAAACGGGCAGCAATCATGCAGTTGTAGCGGCGTGCTCACCATAAACGATTTTAGCACCGCCTCCACAGTCACTTCCTTGCGCAGGTGTGCCTTGGGGTTAAACATGCCACGACGGTAAGACTGTACTGATACCGTCGCCATCTGCTCCTTGAGCTTTTCCAGAGGTATGCCATACTTTGCCGAGTAAAGGTGAGCCAGCATGGCAAAAACCGCCGGGAAGGTGATTCCTGAGGGAAACTCATAGCGCGCATCACTGAACATGGAAAAGGTGCGGGTGGCAAGTGCCGTACCCATCGTGGCTGCCCTTTCCACGCCCCCGGCCAGAACCACATCGTAAAAACCGGAAGCCACCCACATAAAGGCATCCCTTACTGCCATGCTGGCGGAGGCACAAGCTCCCTCATACCTGTTCGCCGGAATATTGAAGCAGCCGATATTTTCGGCGGCAAAAGCCTGCACCATCCCCTGTCCCTCAGAGAAGTCGCCCAACACATTACCGAGGTACAGAGCCTGGACATCCTTTGGCTTCAGGTTTGACTCATCAAGCGCTTCCATGGCCGCTTCGGCAAACAGTTCAACACTCGTCTTTGCCTGAGCACCGCTAAATTTTGTCTCCCCAACACCAACCACAGCTACTTTTCTCATGTGATTCCTCCTGTCTGGATTCTTAACTCAACTATAAAGTTACTATATTCTGCTCATGCCGTCAATTTTCAGTCCACAGCTTCAGCCACTAGCTCAGCAACATCCTTAACTTTCAGCTTTTCTTCGGCCTCCTTTGACTTTATGCCATCTTCAAACATCTGCAGACAGTAGGGACAGGCAGTCGCGATAACTTCAGCTTTGACCGCCATCGCCTGCTCCGTCCGCATTTCGTTAATTCGCTGGCCCACTCTCTGCTCTTCTAACCACAGGTGCCCACCCCCGGCACCGCAGCAGAAGCTACGCTCCCGGTTCCGCACCATTTCCACCAGTCTGACATCAGGTATACTATTTAAAATCTGCCGCGGGGACTCATAAATATCATTGTACCTGCCCAGGTAGCAGGAATCATGATAGGTTACCACTCCACTCCTGCCTTTGACAGTTCTTAGCTTGCCTTCCTTAAGCAGGTTGGCCATAAACTCGGTGTGGTGCACAACCTCAAAGTCACCGCCAAACTGCGGGCACTCGTATTTTAGAGTGTTATAGCAGTGAGGACAGCCGGTAACTATCTTCTTGATGCCGTAATTATTCAGCAACTCAATATTAGCTTGTGCTTGAAGCTGAAATAGATATTCATTCCCCAGTCGACGCGCCGGGTCGCCACAGCAGGTCTCCTCAACCCCTAATATGCCAAAGTTAATTCCCGCCAGTTTCAGCATTTTGGCAATCGCCTGAGCCACCCTGGTGCTTCTCTCCTCCAAAGCCTCGGTACAGCCCACCCAGAACAGAACGTCAATGTTGCTATCATCAGCCAGAGTCTTAATCTCAAGCCCCTCCGCCCAGTCAGTCCGACTCAATGTTGTCCCCCGCCATGGGTGCCCCCTGGCTTCAAGACTCTTCAAGGCGCTTTCGCCCGTCTCTGGAATGGATGCCTGTTCCAGCACCAGGTTCCGTCTCATCTCGATAATCTTCACCATCGGCTCGATGCATA
>DATKWF010000091.1:0-4634 GCA_035529715.1 Dehalococcoidales bacterium
GAACCACCCCCTCTTTTTAACTCAATACTGTCTTCTGCCCATACATGGTGGCGGTGGTTACCTGAGCTCTCAGCAAAGGGCTCAGCTTCAGGGAGAGCACATAAGAAAGCACCAGCCTGACCAGAGTAAGGTCTATGTCGCTGGCATTGACATAGCTGGGGAGGCCGAGACAGAGGAAGGAGCCATCTTAAGAGCCCTGAAGCCGCGCCAGGATTCTACTGTAATTACCATTGGCGAGCTGGATTCTTCTATCAGTGATGACGCTCAGAAACAACCCAAGGTTAAGGTTGTTGAGCACTACCGGTGGACCGGCCGGAAACACGCTGAACTCTATCCCCAGTTGATTGATATTCTTAAAAATGTATGGCACTGCCGCAGGGTAGTGGTAGATGCTACCGGGATCGGCCAGCCGGTAAGCTCATTCCTCAGGCAATCGCTGGGCTCAAAGGTATTACCGTTCACTTTCACTCAGCGGTCAAAATCAGAGTTAGGCTTTACCCTGTTGGCTGCCATTAATTCGGGCAGGCTGAAAATGTATGCCGGGGATGGCTCACCTGAATATCAGGAGTTCTGGTTTGAGATGGAGAAGGCTAAAAGCCAGTATCGCCCCAGCCAGACGATGAATTTTTATGTTGACCCGGCGCAGGGACATGATGATTTCCTGATGAGCCTGGCGTTGATGGTTGAGGCAGCCAGGCAATACTCACCACGGGGGGCCAAGGGAAAACCCAGACCATGCTAGCTCCATCTGGCAATAAATTCTCTCTCAAAATGCTAAAAAGCGACAAAATACTGTTGACGATATTAGAACATATGTGCTAATCTGGACATCACCTAGTTAAGTTTTGGCAGGTAAGTTATGTGGCTGGAGCAAACTAATGATACTGTACCCGGAGAAATTGCTGATGACCAGCACGATGGGTTGGATTTACCACCGGAGTACTGCCATTATCGGGATGAGGGTTGTGAGCTTGCTGACTCCTGCCTTAACTGCCCGTTGTCAAAATGTATTTATGACGAGCCAGGGGGCAGGCAGCACTGGCTGAAGAGACAGCGGGACAGGCAGATAGTAAGACTATTCACCACCGAGGGTAAGGGGGCAAAAGAGCTAGCAATAATGTTCAGCATCAGCCAGCGCACTGTGCAGAGAGCATTAAAGAATTCCCTACCCACTCCATCATCTCCTCTAAAAGGGAAGACAAAGAGAGAAGGTCAATTAGAGAGGATTAAGAAATGAATGAAGGTTTTATCCCTACTCAGTTAGCCCGCCATGACATGGACAGGTTCAAGAGGTATAAAGAACTCCTCGATTTCTACTATGGCCAGCACTGGCAGGGCTATGCCAGACGGGGGGAGAAACGACTGACTTTTAACTACGCCAAGGTAGTTATAGATAAGGCAACCTCATATCTAATGTCCGGTATTAACTTTGCTGTTGATGCTGTAGAGGATTCAGATGAAGCCAGAGCCAAAGCGCGGAGAGCAGAGTCAGTCTTATACCAGGTGTATGAGGCTAATAACCTGGAGCAACTCGACTTTGAGACCGAGATTGACTGTGCCATTCTTGGCGATGCCTGTTATAAAGTCATCTGGGACCAGGAAACAAAAAGTGTCAGGGTTACTGCTCCCGATATTCAAGGTATCTATACCTGGTGGGTGGGGGATGACACCTCCCGAATATGGAGGGTGGCATCTAAATACGGCCTGACTGCCGATGAGGCAGAAATCCTGTATAGCGTAAGACCCAAAAGCAAGACGGCTAATATCATTGAGCTGTGGACAGCCCAAGACTTTGAGCTCTGGCTTGATAATGTTCAGGTGGAGAAGAAGCCCAATCCCTATGGTTTTATTCCGTTTATCATATATCCCAATCTGAGAGAGCCAAAAAAGTTCTGGGGTATATCTGATTTGCCCCAGGTTATGGAGCCGCAGCGAGAGCTTAATCGGTCAATAAGCCAGCTATCAAGAATACTGGAGCTGTCAGGTAATCCTATTGCTGTCCTGGAGAATGTGGAGGAATCCGAAGATATTGCAGTTAAGCCGGGGGCAGTGTGGAATATACCTGAGGATGCTAAAGCCTACCTGCTCGACCTGTTGCAGGGTGGTGGTGTCGGACTCCACATCAACTATATAGATTTGTTGTATAGAATCCTGCACGATGTATCAGAATCGCCCCGAGCTGCCTTTGGTGGCACTGCCAGGGACTTATCGGGGGTAGCCCTTGAGATTGAGCTTCAACCACTGCTGCAGAAGGTGAGGCGAAAGAGGCTCATCAGGACAACCGTTTATAACCGGAGAAACAGTCTCGTTCTGAAACTCATGGAGAAATATCGGAATGAGAGCTTCGGGGATACTCGCTTGAGAGTAGTCTGGAATCCGGTGCTACCCCGCGACCTAGCGAGGTTAGTATCCAACGAGCAGTCACTGGTTCAGAGTGGTATTCACTCCAGACGCAGGGCTATGGATGAGCTGGGGGTTGAAGACCCAGAGATGGAGTTTGATAGATGGCTTGAGGAAAGGAAAACCATCCTCAGGATGAATAAAGAGCTTAACGTCAAGTCTACCAAGGCTGGAGCGAGAGTGAGAGCTGTAGAGCCTCAGGTAGAGGTCGTTGAGGAATAATGTTTAGGAGGACGAAAGTTGGCAGATGATGAACTAAACTCGCCAGAGTTACAGTCTGGCGACCAGACGGAAAACCGGACTCCGCCTCAGGTGGAGGAATCAGGACAGAGCAAAGACAGGGTCGCTGAGCTTGAGGGTCTAGTGGCTCAAAAGGATGAGGAGCTAGCTAAGGCTAATGCCCGCATTATTAAGCTTGAGCAAACAGTGACCAGTTTGGATAGCGAGGTGACTGGCTTGAAGCAGGCTCTGGCCGAGTCAGAAGAAAAGCTGACCACCATCAGCCATTCTCTGGCTGAGGCTGTAGCCAGCTACAAGGAGCTAGTCGCTCAGTCTAATCCGGAGGTGCTTGAGGAGCTCATCACCGGGGACACTATTGAAGCTATCAACGAGTCCCTGGAGAATGCCAAGACCCTGGTTAGCAGGGTGAGGCAGGGATTAGAGGCTGAAATCACCGCCGGTAAAGTGCCTGCCGGAGCTCCAATCAGGACACCTCCCGATCTGTCAGCTCTGTCCCCACGGGAGAAAATAAACTACGCAATAGGAGGTAAAACCTAATGGCTATAACATTAGAGGAGGCATCCAAGCTATCCAGCGATATGCTGAAAATCGGGGTTATAGAGACCATCATTAAGGACTCGCCTATTCTTCAAAGATTACCCTTCATTGAGATTGTGGGCAACAGTCTAATCTACAATCAGGAGAAGACCCTCCCCGGAGCCAACTGGTATGATGTCAATGAGGAATGGTCAACGCCTACCCCACCCACATTTGAGAAGATTACGGCTGAACTCAAAATCCTCGGGGAGAATGCCGACATTGATGCTTTCTTAAAGGCAACCCGCTCTAATGTGCAGGACCTTGAGGCCACCGTTGTTGAGCTTACTACCAAGGCAATCACACAGGAGTTCGAGGACACCTTCATCTACGGCACCGGCGAGGCGGCTGATAAGGACTTCAAAGGATTAAGACTGTTAATTGATACCACCGAGGCCAGTGACCAAGTAATCACTATGGGCGGCACCGGAGCTACTCTCACCCTGGCTAAGCTGGATGAGCTCATTGATGCCATAAAGGGTGGTAAGCCTGATATGCTCTTAATGAGCCGCCGCTCCAGAAGGAAGTTAAACGCTCTGGTCAGGGCAGCCGGCTCCGGCATAATGGAGACTGACCGTGATAAGTGGGGTAACTTCGTCCATCTCTGGGATGGTATCCCCATTGGCATCAACGACTGGATACTCATCACCCACGTCCTTACCGATGGTTATGAGACAGCTACCACTGGTGGCGACTGCTCTACCATCTACGCTATGCAGTTTGGTGAAGGGGGTCTATGTGGCTTGACCGCACCCGGGCACCTGACTGCCGAGCCTATTGGCGCTCTAGAAGCCAGAGATGCCACCAGAACCCGCATCAAGTGGTATGTGTCTCTGGCTCTATTCTCATCAGTTAAGGCAGCCGCCCTAATTGGTGTAACCAACTAAAATAAATGAGGGGGGAGTCCTCAGCCATGGGGGCTCTCCCTAACAAGGAGGTAAATCATGGCAGAGACTATGAAAGCAATTATCATTGCCCCTGACGAAATCCCAGTCCGGGCTGGATTCTTCACCGACTTTGAAGACCGTCTGGTATCGGGGGCGCTAACCGAGGACGGTATCCAGTACTCCACTGAGATTACCACCGCTGCTGCCGATACCGATGTCACCGTCCTCAGCAAGCTGGTTAACCCCGTCCTGGAGGGAGAAATCCTCCTGGTTGAGTTCGGGCTTACCGCTGACTTCAAGGCAGTCTCCTCAGCTACTGCCGACCTCATCTGGAAGTGGCAGGCACGGAACAAGGATGGCACGTGGGTAGACCTCCATTCGGCCGTTACTGAAACCGATATCGGCACCACCTACATATCACGCACGCGCAGCGGTTACTTCACCCCGGAAGCCAATTTCCAGAATGTCCCCTTTGAAGTCCGCCTTATCCTCCAGTGCAATGAGCTAGATGAGGGTAGAGCCAGGGTCAAG
>DATKWF010000092.1:0-8695 GCA_035529715.1 Dehalococcoidales bacterium
TGTTCTACTTCCCCGAAATTGTCCTTACTCCAAACATTGGACAGGCAGGTAGGCAAGTCAACATCAGTGCCACCGACTTCCCGTCCGGCGCTAACGTCACCAGCCTGCGCTTCGCCGGTATGGAACTGCCCTTCCCCGCTAATACCACCGCCGATGGCAACGGCGACTTTAACCTCGTCTTTAACGTACCCAAGACCATGTGGAGCGCCAACATTACCTCCGGCTGGTATGATGTCGAGGTCGAAGCCCGGAAAGGCAACGAGCCTTCGGTCTTTATCATGAAGCCATTCCAGGTGACCACCGACGACGTCGCCTTTACCATGAAGGCCGAGCCTGACTGGCTGCCGCCGATTCCACCCAGCGGCAGCACCACCACCATCAGGGTTACATCGATGGGCTCAGCGGCTGACGTCACCCTCAGTGTGGAGAGGATTCCGCCGGGTATCTCCACGGCTTTCTCCGTCAGCCAGGTAAACGTACCGCCCAGAGGTTCCGGCAGCTCTATACTTACCCTGACGCCAACCACCATTCCTCCGGGACACTACGGCGCTGAAATCAAGGGCACGGCCACCGTCAGTGGCGTCCAGAAGACCTTCTTCGCCCATATCGAATTCGACGTACAGCCGCCAATGATGTTCATGGATACGAGCTGGATGGAGCAGCAGGGTATCTGGTTCCCTGAAATCACCCTCAACCCGACCGCCGGACCGGTGAAAGGCCAGGTGACCATCAAGGCTACCGACTTCCCCGCGGGCGCCAATATCACCAGCCTGCGCTTCGCCGGCAGGCCGCTACCCGTACCGGCTAACACCGTGGCCGACAGCGACGGTAATGCCAACCTCGTCTTTAACGTCCCCAGCGATTTCGGTGTCGGTATGTACATGGTTGAGGTGGTAGCGAGTAAATCAGGAATGCCGCCGGTATTCATCGCCAAGCCATTCTTTATAGAGGATGCCGGCGTAACCTTCATGCTGAATGTCGTTCCAGGCTTCATTCCCGGCGTTCCACAGGGGAACTCGGGTAACACGACCATATTCGTTGAATCCACCAGTCAGGCCGTTACCGTACAGCTATACGTCGACGGTCTGCCGTCAGGAGTCACCGGCTCCTTTGACAATGTCACTATCTCCGTACCACCGAGAGGCTCAGGCACCACCAAGCTGACCATTACCACCGGGGCTTCCACCCCGCCCGGCCACTACCCGTTGACCATACGCGGCGTCAGCGGCGGTGATACCAGGATGGTGCCTTTCGGCCTCGGCGTAACGCCACCGGCCAACTTCCAGGTACCCGAGTTCAGTTTAGAACCCGACTATGCTCCGGCAGGCTACACCGACAAGAAGTATAAAGTAACCTTCTCCGGAACGGGATTTCCGGCGAACCAGAGCGTCACCAGCCTTGATTTCGGTTCGCAGTCGGTGGCCATCCCCGATAACCTGACCTCTGACGCCAACGGCAATTTCAATGGCGTCTTCCAGATGCCCACCGGTCTTGACCCGGGAATCTATGATGTAAGAGTGGCTGTGGCCACTGGAGATGGCGGCTATTTATATGACTCCCGACCGTTTTCCATTAGGGGTAGTGACGCCAAATTCATCCTCAAGCTATCACCGCCATACCTGCCACCCATAGTCCAGGGCGGCCAGGGGACAATCACCGTTAATACAAGGTCGGTAGGCACGACAACAGCTAATGTAACCTTATACGTTGACGGACTGGCCCCGGGCATCACCGCCTCATTTTCCCCGAGCAATTTTGTGACGGTAGCCCCCGGCGGCTCCGGCAGTGCCACACTAACCCTCAGTGTCACCACCGCAACACCTCCGGGACCATACCCGGTCAGCATCCGCGGTGTTAGCGGCAGTGAAGCTGCAGTGGTACCGCTCGGCTTCGGTGTCATGCCCAATATCGGCGCGGGCGAGGGCCATGCCACCATTACCATTAACCCGCCACGAGCCAGGCCAGGAGAGCACATCGGCATATCCGGTGCCGGTTTCACCAGCGGCAATACCATTACCCTGACCGCGGCACCACCCGGCATGCCGATACCGATTGATATAACCCCCGGCACCATCCAGGTAGAGACAGATGGAACTTGGGCTTCGGAAGTTACCGTCCCCGAAGCCGGCCAGGTGCCACCGGGTACCTATATAATTAAAGCCTCCGATGGTACTATGGCCTCCAAGAACACCTTCAGCATCGTCCCGTCGGAAAATGCCGACTTCTTCCTCAACGTTTCACCGCCATTTATTGAGGTAGTTCAGGGCGCCAGCGGCAACACCACCATGACCCTGAGCTCCAGGAACGGCTTCAATGAGAGAGTCGTATTTAGCGTAGGCCATCTGGCACCAGGCGTTACCGCCACCTTCAAGGGTGCCGCCGGCAACATTATCAGTAAATTCACGGGAACGCCGGGAGGAATCAGGGAAGTTGCCGCCCCGACGGAGTTGATACCCATACCCGGTGAAGACCTGACGGTTACTATCTTAATAGAAGTTGATTCAGGGGCGCCAATAGGCCCTTATGACATCGCTCTTGAGGCAGGGTCCGGCACTGTCTACCGTGCCATCCCGCTGGGCCTGATGGTAGCCTCCCCGGGAGCCAGCATGATTATCTCACCGATGAGCGGACCCGCCGACACCGATATAAGACTCTCCGGCTCAGGATTCGCTGCCGGTGAGACCGTGACCGTAACCTTCGCCGGTAACAGTATTACGACAGTACCAGCAACAATCACCGCAGCTCAGGACGGCTCATTCACCGCTGTCATTACGGCACCTTCTCTGACTGCCGGTATTCACCCGGTTAGCGTCTCTGGAGCTACCAGTGGTATTACCATAGACAGGCCCTTCGGGCTCAAGCCCTCGGCGGTCAACTCCTTCGTGCTCTATGCCAGCCCGCAGAAAGTGGACATTCCTAAAGGCGGCTCCACCACGATCACCGCCAAGATTGAACCGCTGGGCAGCTTCCAGTCACCGGTTAATCTCAGTGTCTCCGGACTCGGCACCATAGTTGGCGCCACCGCTAACATCTCACCGTCGTCAACGGTGACACCGAGTATAGCTACTCCGACAACGGCTACCTTAACGATTAATGTACCGGCAGGAGCCAGTGTAGGCAGATATCCGCTGACAATAACAGGCACCAGCGGCGCTATTACCCAAACACGAAATATTACCGTTAACGTGGTACCTCCCGCTGGCACTCCTGACTTCGGCATCAGCCTGGCCCCAAACACTGTGCCCATCAGCCCGAGTTCAACTGGTAATACTACGATAACGGTTGCTGCCATCAATGGATTCTCTGGAACCGTGAATCTGGCAGTCGCCATGAGCGCCCCGGCGGCTACCTGGCCATCCGGCATTACCTATACAGCCGGCAGCATCACGCCTTCGGCCACTACAGGCTTGGGTAAGCAACCGGTCACCTTCACCATTGCCAGCGGCACGCAGCCCGGTAACTGGACATTCAAGATAACGGGCACCAGCGGTGTTCTGGCTCACAGCGCCGAGGTCATGGTCATCTGCACGCCTTCGGGAACCACGGTTACATCCTACGCTTCACCGCGCCTTGACCCGACCACAATCACAACCAGTACGCCGATGGCTATGACGCCTCCTTGGGGTGATAAAATCACCATCACCGGCATCATCAATGACGGCTCCGAAGCCAGCGTTATTACCCCAGCAAAGATGGATGTACCCCCGGATACCCTCGCCTCACTGCCGGAAGGAGCTTCGGATATGTTGGGTAGGATAACCAATGTAGAGTCGAGTTCACCGGTAGACGGAGTACAGTGGAACATTGGCTTCCCCTTTGACAGTGCCAATCTTACGGCGGCCGGCTTTAATGAAACTAATCTTAAAGTAGCCTACCTCAACCCCGAAACCGGCACCTGGACTGAGGTAACTACCACCATAGACACCACCAATAAGGTTGCTTATGCCTCATCTACCCACTTCAGTTCCTGGACATTAATCGCCACACCTACACCACCTCCATCTGTCGTAGTCACTGAATTTAGTGGCGGCGGGGGGGGAGGTGCCTATATTCCCGCAGGTGATATCAAGGTGGGCGACGGTTTCAGTGGTGTCAGTGAAATAAGCCTAAGCTTCAGTGGCAAGGTTATAGAAGACTGCCTTATTGAGACTGCAGGTGGGGGAGCTTCCCTTGAAATACCCAGACTAACCAAACCTACGGATGCTGATGGCAACACTCTGAAATCCTTCTCGGCCAGTTTGGTAAATTCACCCCCAGCACCACCACCGCAACAGTCTATAATGAGCGCCCACGATTTCGGTCCTGACGGCGCCAGGTTTGAACCAGCAATAATCCTGAACATGAGCTATGACCCTGAAGAATTGCCCGAAGGGGTGGAGCCGAAAGAAATATTATATATTGCCTACTGGGATGGCTCGCAGTGGCTGAGCTTGGACAGCACGGTGGATACCAGAGAGAATACTGTGTCAGTGTTGGTAGAGCATTTCACCCAGTTTGCTTTGATTAGCAAGGTATCCATCCCAGAGCTAGAAACAGCGCTGGCACCTGAAGTGGAGCCAGAAGTAGAAACAGTGCCGGCATCAGCTGCCGAACCGGCTCCAGCACCAGAACTGGAACCGGAAACAGCACTGGCACCTGTAGAAGAGCCAGAAGTAGAAGTTGCGCCGACACCAGCCGTCGAACCGGCTGCGGCACCAGAACCAGGAACAGCACCGGTAACAGAACCGACGCAACCAGTTGCCCCGTTTAACTGGGGGCTCATTGGCGGTATTATCGCGGCTGTTGCTATTATCGGTGTTGTCATCTGGCGGGTTGCCATCCGCAGGAAAGCTTCCTAGAATTGGTCACTGACCTTTGGTGTGGCTTCCCCCTCCCCTCGCCGGGGAGGGGGAGTCAGTTTTTTCAGGCAGAAACATATCACCAATACGAATCCTGCTAAGTTATCGGGCATATCAAAGTCACATTTGCTTGCTTTGTGAACTTCTGTGCCTACGAGATTACTCAACAAAATAATATATTGCTGGGTCACAAATGCTTAAAAAGTGTGATTGAAGCTAAAAAAACAGGACCGAGAAACTATCTCTCGATCCTGTTTAGTTTAACTTCAGAATCAGTCTTAGCTTTTTCCGATTCTGAACATTTTCGTGCCACACGAAGGGCATACCCCTTGGGTTGCCGGCTTTCCGTTCTTCATGGTTATAGCTTTGGCATCCTTCATTTCCTTTTTGGCACGGCACTTCACGCAGTACGCTTGCATTAGGCCACCTCCTTTTCTGTGTACGATAATCTATGCGGTTACAAGATGTCAATAGCCTGACAGTCAATCATGCAAACTCAATTTATGGGTAACAAGAGATTCTTAAGGTGCTCGAGGGTAAAAAAAGAGCCTGGGAAAAATCTCCCCAGGCTCCTCAAAGTAATTACCAGGTAATTCTAGAATTCGAACAACGCCGGCTGTTCCGCCTCTCTTCGTGCCTCTGCTTCCTCTCTTTTTAGTCTCCTGTCTATTCTTTCCCTCTCCTGCCTTACCTGTGCCCTCTTACGATAGAGCCACGACTTGAGCCTGTTTAGCTCCGCCGCCTGGTAATTATTCAATGATTCTACCTGAATATCATCAGGCACTTGATTACCATTATGACGGGCATAAGTTTTACCGGCAATGTAAAGATAAATCTGGCTCCAATCGTGGTCCATAGGCGCAGTAAGTCCCGCTGTATAGAGATAGGCGCAGGTTTCGGCATCCGTACCGGTCATCTCCTCACCTTTGAGCGCCCTCATGTTCATCTCCAGTCTTTCCAGAGTAATGGCATTCTCCAGCCATTCGGGCAAAGTGTCTCCCCAACCTCCCGGAAATACAAGAATAGGGTCAGTAAAGACACCTACTATCTCGGAGATGCCTTTCTCCACTGTCTCAGACGTATTCAATTGTTAGCTCCTTTATTTTTTCTTCTTTGCCCACCACTGCTCCAGGCTTATGATGTCGGTAAGGATATGGATATCCTCACAGTCCACAGTCACAGCGGGGAAACCGCTCTTGTGCTCTTTTACCTTGGCATACTTCCCCTGGAGGAAGAGGTTATTTATCTGCTCATATACCTTTTCTTTTTCTCCATCAGCGTCAAGCATTATATCTTTATGCTTCATTGAGTCCTCCTTTCTTTGCTTACTTTTGGGCATAGTGACCCCTTCAAACCCGGGTAGTTTGCGTTAGTTTTAGATTAGCGACTGCTGGCTGCCGTTCTTGATATGCTCCCGCTCTGCCTCTATTGCTCCGTCGGGAATAGACTGGCGCACAGCTTCTATAGAGCTTCTCACATTGTTTATCCGCTCAATGTCGCAGATTAGGCGGATAAGGCGTTGGTCAATATACTGGGGCAGGTCAGCTATAGCTCTGGCTGCCTCTGTCTTTACCTTCGCTTCGGCCAGAAATGACTCGGCCAGATTAATCTGACGCTCCACATCATTCATAGCCTCACTTACCTTGACAGCACTCCACTTGATAGGCATAGTTTCACCTCCTTTTAGATAATTTCAAACAGGATTCTGAGGGCAATCAAGCATCCCAGAATTATGAAGAGCTTGCACCAAGATACTTTCCTCAACATAACCGTTCCTCCTTTCTATTTGATTATTGCCCTTGCCACGCATAAAAAGAGGAGGTTATCACTCCCACACACTGGGGGAGCAAAACCCCCTTAAAAAGACAAAAAGAGGGCGTGTCCAACACCCTCTCTTTGTGCGGTTTCTCTTGGAGTTCAAGCGTTCTGTTTAGACTGTAACTGGCTCTTTTTTGGCTCGGCTACGCTTGCCTTTGGGCTTCTCGGTTACTGGCTCGGTAACCTCAACCTCTGGCTCAACCGTCTCGGTAGCTTCTGGCTCGGTATCGGTTGACTCGGCTTCCGCCTTTTGCTCACCCTTGCTCTGGCTCTCGGTGGTTAGCATTGGCATTACCACCAGTTGATAACCGTTAGCACTAAAGAGCATTGGTGAGCTTGGACTGGTGAGCTTAAAATCAACCATACCACCGCAAGCCTTAAGGGCTTGGGCAAGATAACCACCGTCAACCCTTATCTTAACCTCACCATCGGTATCGGCTATTAGCTCGGCTTGCCCTTTGTCATCGGGATTAGCCATTACTATTTTACCGTCGCCAATGGTAAGGTCAATCGGGTAGTCCTTGCCGTTAGATAAGGCTTTGAGTGAATTGACCGCCTTGATTGCCTCAACCGTGTCAAAGCTGGCAAAAGCGTTAAAATCAGTCGGGATTAGCTTCTCATAGTCGGGATAGTTACCATCCCAACCGATATACTTATAGCGGATTAGCTCGGTATCAATAATAAGGCTCATACCGTCAAGGCTCTCTCCGCTAGGCTCAAAGCTAACCCTTGCCCGCTTGGCACGTCTTAAGGCACTGATAATGCCTTTGAGGTCATCACGGTTTATTAAGGCTTGCCCCTCTCCGTCATCATAGTCAAGACTAATCTTGGCTAGTCTAAAACCATCGGCACTAACCAGAGTGAGCTTACCCTCTTTTGCCACAAAGTTGACGCATTGTAATACAGGGCGATTGTCATCAGTGGCGGTAAAGGGTAACACTCTTGATAGTGCTTCCGATAATTCTGAAGCTCCGATATTGGGCTTGACGGAGTTATTGGGGCTTACCCTAACATCGCAAATGGTAACTGGCGTATTATCGCCAATCCACTCACTATCGGCTAGGTAACTGGTATTAGCTCCGCAGATTACTTTAAGCCTCTTATCAGTAGCCCGCAACCCGCTGGCACTACCGTTAGACGGTATCAGTTTAACCAAGTAGCTCCCGCAACATCAAAAGAATTCCGGTTGAAATATGCGTTCCTGGTGAGATTGGAGGCGGTCGATGAATCGTTACGCGTCCACTCGCCGCCAACTTTTCAGGTCCTGCCTAATTACTCCTTTTCGTCAGAATACGGCACTCAAGACGCTTTGTGACTGGCAGGTGTTACAAGGGGCAAACAACCGCTCACCACCTCAAAGCAGTGTTGATAAGACTTCCTGCATGACTGTAATGCGGTTTGTCAGCAGGAAGTTGCAAAACAAGAAATACGATTCAGGAGGAATAAATGACGGAGAAACAACAGGACGACACCATAAAAGGTCGAATAATCGGGCTGCTTCAGAAGGGTTATACCCGAGGTCAGCTCATTAGCGACTTCAGTTTTGCCGAGCGCACAGTCGATAGCGCGATAAAAGATTACAAGGAGCAAGAGGGCGGTGAAACCGTTGAGCCAAAGAAGAGTGACGAGTTCGACATAAAGGCACTGGCACTGCCGGCCAAGCTGGATATCAAGCAGGTTATTGCTCCCGAATACCTTATTCAACATCTATCTTTTGTCGACGGTGTCCAAAGGCAAACATTCATTGATGCTTTGCTGGTATATGAAGCTGCCCGGAGGTCGGTGATGGAGGATATTGTCATCATTCAAGGTCTAGCTTCGGCCCAGGCACAGATAACGGATACACAGATAAAGCTTCTGCGTGAAGCCAAAAGCGACAGTAAAGAGGTCGCCCATGCCGCTGCTGAGGAAGCCGCTTGGAGAGTGGGACAGCAAGTGCAAGAAGTGGCACGACAAGCAGCTAAACCGGAGAGTCCCAACCCGATGGCTACTATGTTCAGCCAGACCATTCAGCCTTACTTCTCCCAGGCATTATCCCA
>DATKWF010000093.1:0-6980 GCA_035529715.1 Dehalococcoidales bacterium
TTCAGGGAATTACACTGCCACTGTCCAGCTTGCCGGTGGCTATAAGGTTTATCTGGAGGATGTTACCGTGGCACGAAACCTGCCGGTGGCGGAAATGACTTCGGGCAGGAAGGCAGCGGTGATATTCTTTGATGAGTACAATCCTAAAGAGGCAGTGGTGGTAGCTGTTTACACCTAGTTTTTAAAATAGCATTGACTATCGGCTTGCCTTCAGTGCGTTAATCGTTCCCCTTGGTCATTGTTTTGGCGACACTCTTTAACATATTGAGGATGCCAATGACAGTGCGCTGCACCTCAACCGGCTCTTCGCTTAGTATCTTGGCTACGTAGGGGTCCAGGTGCCGACTGCTGTAACCGGTGACCCTTTCTTCAGATATACCCGGCGTCTGAGGGGACAGGAAGCCAGCTAAGGTAAACAGTTCATCCTCGTCAAAGCCCAGGGGTTTAGCAATTCTACGCAGAATATGAGCTGACGGGAAGCGTTCTCCCCTCTCGATTCGTCCCAAGTGTGATGAGGATACTCCTGAAGTAGTAGAAAGTTCCTGCAGTGTCAGTGGTATGGCAACTCTCTGTTGCTTGAGTATTCTGCCAAGCTCAGTCTCATTCCGCTCCATAATCATACTCCTTAATTTCGGTCAATCTTATTCGCCAAATGGCAAAAGTTAAGTTTTATTGTACTGCGCCAAATGGCAGATGTCAACACTATTTTGCTGATATATTTTAGCCAGCTGTCCATATCCATATTTCTATATTAACCGCTAAATGTTAAGCTGTCATTAAAATATTGTTGTGATTTCATAAAAATTTGGGAGGTGACCTTATTTCTTGACGCTTGAGGCGGTGAGTTATAGAATAAGACGGCTAAAAAGTGATGTTTTGAGGGGCTCATGCTTGAGGGTAGCGGTACTATTTTATTGGAGATTCCCGAAGGTTTTCACTTATCAGAGCGGTGTTGCTGAGTAAAATGACCAGGAAATATGATGTTATCATTGTGGGTGGTGGCCCGGCCGGTATCTTTGCAGCCTTGGAGTTATCCCAGGTATCCGGATTAGATATTCTTCTCATTGAGAAGGGCAAAGACATTGATAGGCGCAACTGCCCGGTCCGTGATACTGGTGGCACCTGTATTACCTGCTCACCATGCAACTTGGTTTGCGGTTTGGGTGGGGCAGGTGCTTTCAGCGATGGTAAGCTGGTGCTATCCTCTCAAGTAGGGGGTCGGTGCCGGGAATATGCCGGTGAGGCTGAGACGGAAGCTCTGGTTAAGTATGTAGATGAAATCTACCTTAAGTTTGGGGCCTCAAACCGGCTCTACGGGGTAAGTGAGAAGGTTGAGGAGTTGTGCCAGCGGGCATCTCTGGCGGAATTGCGCCTGACACCGGTGCCAATTCGTCACCTGGGGACCGAGCATTGTTATTCAGTGCTCAAAGCGATGCGAGACGAACTCGTTACTCATGTGGAATTTAAACTTGGAGTGACAGCCTCAACCATCATTGTTGAAGATGGTGTGCTTAAGGGAGTTGAAACGGAAGCCGGGGACAGGTTTCTCTGTCGCTACCTGATTCTGGCTCCAGGTAGAGAGGGCGCCGATTGGTGGTCTCAGGAAGCTAACCGTCTCAAGCTGACCATGCATAATAACCCGGTTGATGTTGGGGTCAGGGTGGAGGTGCCCGCGGTAGTAATGGAAGAGCTAACCAATGTGCTCTACGAGGTGAAGCTGGAGTTCCTGTCAAAGAGTTTTGACGACCGAATCAGGACATTCTGTATGTGTCCGGGGGGTCAGGTTATTATGGAGTCTACCGGCGGTAGTGACCCGGTAATCACGGTTAACGGGCACAGCTATGCTGAACATAAAAGTAACAATACTAATTTTGCGCTACTGGTAAGCACTGCCTTTACCAAGCCGTTCCGGGAGCCAATCGCCTATGGCAGGTATCTGGCTAGACTGGCCAATATTCTTAGTGGCGGGGTACTGGTGCAGCGTTTTGGCGACCTGATGAAAGGGCGGCGGTCCACCCCGGTTCGTATTGGGCGTGGGATTGTTGAACCTACCCTGAAAACAGCCACACCGGGTGACCTTAGCTTCGTTCTTCCCTATCGTTATCTCACCGGGTTGGTGGAGATGATTAGGGCGATGGATAAGCTGGCTCCGGGGGTTGCTTCACCCCATACCCTGCTATATGGTGTTGAAGTCAAGTTCTATTCCTGCCGAGCTCAGCTCAGTTCTACGCTGGAGACTGAGCTTGGCAACATGTTTGCGGTTGGTGATGGAACTGGCATTAGTCGTGGTCTGGTACAGGCATCAGCTTCTGGTGTGATTGCCGCTCGTGAGATATTGCGGAGAAGTGGACACTCGCACGGCTCCGGGTGACGCCTGCTTTTTATATATTCGGGACAAAGCTGACTTTTGTAGGGATGCTGTGGAGCATAAAATCTGTCTGCTATTTCTTGACAGGCTGGTTCCTGCTGGCTAAAATGTGATGGTGATAATTTTTTAAAAGGGAGGGTGATGTTATGTGACTGAGGTAGTCGCTAGCGAGCATGAGAGCTTTGATAGTTTACTCAAGCGATTTAACAAAAAGGTGCAACAGCACGGTATTTTGTCAGAATTACGTAGGCGGGAGCATTACGAGAAGCCCAGTGTCAGGCGCAAGCGGAAGAGAGCCGCCAGGAGGCGCAGTGTCGCTGGAGCTGTGAGAAGGTAACAAATCCTCCTTCAACTGAAGGCAAAGCGTAGGTGGTGAAGAATATAGTAGATATATGAGGCATATATGGAACAGAAGGTGAGCCTGAAACAGAAGTTGATGGATGACCTCAAGCAGGCAATGAGAAGCGGCGATGAGGTAAAACGTTCAGCTATTAGATTGCTGATGGCAGCTATTAAAAATGCCGAAATTGCCCGGCAGGCTGGTTTAGAGGATGCTGATATATTCGGTATTATTGCCAAAGAGATAAGGCAGCGTAAAGAGAGCATTGAGGCCTTTAAGCAGGGAAACCGCCAGGATCTGGTGGCTCGTGAAGAAGCTGAGCTAGCTATTCTTGAGAAGTATCTGCCGCAACAGGTGACCCGGGAGGAAATTGTGGAGGCGGCCCGGCGGATTATTGAGGAGGTGGGGGCGCAGGGGCCGGGAGATAAGGGGAAAGTTATACCCAAGATTATCGCTCAACTTAAAGGCAGAGCGGACGGGCGAGAGATAAATGCAGTAGTAACTGAGTTGCTTACTTCATGATAGAGTTATTTTCTACTTTTTATTAATTTAAGGTAAGTTTTTAGAGGGGCTGATGGTGCCCCTCTACTAATCTCTGAATGTTGAGGTGTTGAGTCAATGCATAGAGTAGAAGTCCATCTGAAGAGCCATCTACCTGATGCCAGAGGGCTTGGGCTGGTTAAGGACATACGTGACCTTGGTATAACCACGGTCACCAATGTTCATGTAGCGGATATATACTGGCTGGATGCTGACCTAACACCAGACGTTTTGGACCTGGTTGGTTACCGCCTCCTGGCCGACCCGATTACTCAGGAATGTCGGTATTCCACCTTATCAATTGATACCTTGGGTGAGGTTAAACAGCAATTACATGCTGTTGAGGTGGCTTACAATGCCGGCGTTGCCGACCCGGTTGAGGAGTCTGTCCTGAAGGCAATCAGGGATTTGGGCTTGGAGGGTGTCAGGGCAGTTAAAACATCAAAAAAGTATATTATTGAAGGACAGTTAGACGAGAATCAGCTGGAAGTCATCTGCGGCAGATTACTGGTGAACCCCATTATCCAGCATGTGATTGAGCAGGAGCATTTCGCTTTCCCGGAAAATCCCCAATATAAATTCAGGTTGGAACAGGTAGATATTCTGACAGCCGATAAGACGGAACTTTCAAGTCGTTTTGGCTTTAATAATGATGAACTTCAGGCTATTATCGGATATTTCCAGCAGCAGGGGCGAAATCCTACTGATGTTGAGCTTGAAACGCTGGCACAGACCTGGTCGGAACATTGTGTCCACAAAACATTTAAAGCCAGGCTGAAGTTTGGCGGGAAAACTATAAATAATCTGCTCAAGAGTACCATCATGAAGGCAACCGTGGAGCTGAACAAGCCGTGGTGCCTTTCTGTTTTTATGGATAACGCTGGCGTTATCGACTTTGATGGTCGTTGGGCTCTGTGTTTCAAGGTTGAGACTCATAACCATCCTTCGGCACTGGAGCCTTACGGCGGAGCGGCAACGGGGATAGGCGGGGTGGTTCGCGACCCACTCGGCACCGGCTTGGGTGCCAAGCCAATATTGAATACAGACGTATTCTGTTTTGGTCCTCCTGATTTTCCCCATGAAAGAGTGCCCAGAGGTGTTCTGCATCCGCGCCGCATGTTTAAGGGAGTCCGGGCTGGAGTGGCTGACTATGCTAACCGCCTGGGTATACCTACCCTTAACGGCGCCGTACTCTTTGACGAGAGATATGTGGCTAACCCGCTGGTCTACTGCGGCACACTGGGATTACTGCCCAAAAATCTCTCCCAAAGGGGCAGGCAGCAGGCTGGTGATTTAGTTGTACTGGTTGGTGGCAGGACCGGGCGCGATGGTATGCATGGTGTAACCTTCGCCTCAGAACAGCTTACCGAGGCGTCGACAACCGCTTCTTACAGCTCGGTTCAGATTGGCAATCCAATTGTGGAAAAGAAGCTGATTGATATTCTACTGCAGGCCAGAGAACGGGGCTTGTACGTGAGGATAACCGATTGCGGTGGCGGTGGGCTTTCTTCAGCGGTGGGCGAGATGGCGGCTGAAACCGGAGCACGGGTTGACCTGGATAGAGTGCCGCTGAAATATGCCGGACTCTCCTATACCGAAATCTGGGTGTCCGAGTCGCAGGAAAGAATGATACTGGCGGTACCGCCCGACTGTATTGAGGAATTTTTGAAACTTTTTGCCAGTGAGGATGTGGAAGCAACTGTTATCGGTGAGTTTACCAGTGACCAGCGACTTCGGCTTTTCTATCAGGGGAATCTGGTTGCTGACCTTGACATGGAATTTTTACACGAAGGGTACCCGCAGATAGAGAGGGAAGCCCGGTGGGAGCTGCCCCGGCATGTTGAGCCTGATTTCGCCGAGCCAGAGGATTTAGGTGAGGCTCTGCTTAAAATTCTTGGCTCATGGAATGTGTGCAGCAAGGAATGGGTTATTCGCCAGTATGACCACGAGGTGCAGGGGGGCAGTGTCCTCAAACCTCTGGTGGGTAAAAATGAAGACGGACCGGGTGACGCCGCCATTATCCGACCGGTCCTGGATTCGGAGATGGGGGTGATTGTTGCCAGCGGCATAAATCCTGGATATAGTGACATAGACCCTTACTGGATGGCAGCTTCTGCCATTGATGAGGCGTTGCGACAGATTGTAGCTGTTGGCGGCAATTTACGCAGAGTAGCCCTGCTGGATAATTTCAGCTGGGGTAATACCAGACAACCGGAAATGCTGGGAGCTTTAGTCCGGGCCTGTCAGGCCTGTTACGATATGGCGCTGGTTTATGAGACTCCTTTTATTTCCGGCAAGGATAGCTTGAACAATGAGTTTGAATTTGAAGGGAAGAGAATATCTATTCCCCACACTCTTCTCATCTCCGCCATCGGTGTTATGGATGATGTCAGCCGGGCGGTTTCCATGGATTTCAAGAAAGCCGGCGACATCATTTATATCGCTGGTACCACCAGGCAGGAGCTTGGCGGGTCTGAATATTTCAAAACTCGGGGGTTCATCGGCAACAATGTGCCCAGAGTCAACCCTCAGCAGAGTAAAGAGCTGATGGATAGGTTGAGTGTGGCTACGGAGAAGGGCTTGGTAAGGGCATGTCACGACTGCAGTGAGGGAGGTATCGGTGTGGCGGTTGCCGAGATGGCTTTTGCTGGTGGCCTGGGTGCGGTTATCAATCTGAAGTCGGTTCCCTTTGGCGAATCGCTGGACCGGGATGATTTCGTCCTCTTTTCGGAATCAAACAGTAGGTTCCTGGTTGAAGTGCCAACAGAGAATAGAAACGAATTTGAACGGGTAATGAGCGGGACCTCTATTGCCGAGATTGGTAAGGTTACCGGCTCCGAGGCGCTGGAGATATATGGAGTGAAGGGCAAGAAAGTCCTTGATAAATCCCTTGGCGAATTAAAAGAGGCCTGGCAGAGGCCAATCAGGTGGTAACCCATGGTTAGAACTATCGTATTGCGTGCCCCGGGAACAAACTGTGATGCTGAGGCTGTTTTTGCTTTCCAGCAGGCTGGAGCTGAGGTAACATCGGTTCATGTTAACAAGTTGATTCGGCGTGAGCAGCGACTCTCTGACTACCAGATAATGGTTATCCCCGGTGGCTTTACCTATGGCGACGATATTGCTGCGGGCAAAGTGCTGGCCAATGAGCTCAGGCTGAAGCTTGGCGAGGATATAATAAGGTTTATTGAGACCGGGGGACTGATTCTGGGAATTTGCAACGGTTTTCAGGTGCTGGTGAAGGCTGGTATTCTGCCGGAGCCATCAGCCGAAGGCTCACCCCGATTAACCCTGACCGCCAACGATTCCGGCAGGTTTGAGTGTCGCTGGGTTCACCTGGCTGTGAATAAGCAGAGCCCCTGTGTCTTTACCGAAGGAATTGACCGCCTGTATCTTCCGGTTGCCCACGGGGAAGGAAAGGTTGTTGCCGACCCCGGGGTATTGCCTGAGCTGAATGTAGCCCTCTATTATACTGATGAGCATGGCAGCATTGAGGCTGGCTATCCGCACAACCCCAATGGTTCAGTAAACAATATTGCCGGCATTTGCGATTCTTCAGGGCGTGTTTTTGCTTTGATGCCGCATCCGGAGCGGCATATACGCGGTACCCAGCACCCGCAGTGGACCAGACTGGGGGCAAAAGAATACGGTGACGGCTTCCAGATTTTCCTGAACGCGGTCAGGTGGGTGAAGGGTTTGTGAACCAGTCTATCTCTGAGCCTGTGACAGTGC
>DATKWF010000094.1:0-7641 GCA_035529715.1 Dehalococcoidales bacterium
CTTCCAGCCAGGGGGGTAAAACAAAGACCGAGCCCCACTTCAGGCGATTACCTGAATCAGTCCAGTATGAATTGAGGCCGGTAAAACTCTCCTGCGTAACGGTATAGCTCATGTTTTCAGGTAACAGTGTAGCACCCCGCTACGTTTGAAAGCAACGGGGTTGACCCCGCCAGCACCCAGCTAAAATCAAGGATACGGATGTTGTGTAAGCTAGCTTCATTGGTCATTCCCTTTTGCCTCTTTTAACAAAAAACCAAGTTATAAGCCCGAGTGTCCCTATAACAAAGATTATCCACAATATCAACAAGCAGTAAGGTTGCCCTAATATTCCCACAACAGTTTGCTCATTCAAGTAGAGTACTACTCCTGCTGCAACTACAATGATTATCACCTCTAATTTCCAAGGTAAATATTCCCATCTACCTTTATACTTATCAAGTGTATGAGCACCCCAAATAGACAACCCTACTATAACAATTGCAACTAATAGGAACAACTCCAACCACTCGAACTTGAAAGATTCATAAATTGGCTTACCTTTACAAAACTTTAGAGTTGCGGTAAAAACAGACTGTGATACACCCATTACTCCCATTACTAGAGAGGCAGCAAATAATCCAATTGCAGTGTCAGGTGTCTTATTTTCATGAGTTGCAAGAGTTTTCCAGCCAGCCCATGCCAGTGCAAATAAAGCAAGGAACACAGCAAAATATATCCAAGAAAGTCCGAAGCCTACGCTGTAATTAAAGGGGGAAAAATCAGATAAGTAACGTGTAATACCCAATTCAGGCTCATACCATTTACTCCAAAGCTGTATCGAGGGCTGTATCCAAAGTTGCGCCCAAACAAGAAGCACAACTACCAGCAAGGAGGTAGCAGTAATAAAAGTACTAAACTTACGTATACTTATTTCTATATTGTGTTCATTCATAATACACCTCCAATTTTCTATTCCCTTATATTATAAACCACTCATCAGGGGTGTTTAAGAGGGGCTTCGCCCCTCTTCCCTACCCCTCCCCCTCTCCTTTGAAGGAGAGGGGGACAAAGGGGGTGAGGTAGTTAACCAAATCATACCATAAACCTCATTTGGCTTCGTGTTCAGGTATATGCTACAATTAAAGTGAATTTTGATTTAATAAAGGAAACCTATGAGCGATAAACCAGTTACTGACCTAAAGACCTTCATTGAGAATGTAAATAAGAAGGACAAGCTTAACGGCAAGAAAATTAAGTTTGGCTTTTCCAAACGGAAAAAGAAGTAAGCCTGAAATCTAAAGCCTTATTTCAGGCTACCCACCGCCGTGTCAAACGGATGACCATCACGAGTGAAATCAGGACGGTAATTCTCCGCCGATTCCATTTCCTGCACCCAGCCATTCTCTATCCCCAGTTTATCCAGTAGTTCAGTGACCTCTGTGTATTCCGAGTACGAGATTTTTCTGGAGAGAAGAGGAATCTGTGCCGCCCGGTGCGCCGGGAAATACTGGGACATTATACTGACGGCAACCCCGGGCGAAACTTCATTCACCAGCCAGCCAAGCGAATCCTGACTTCCCGCCAGACCGCTGGGGAGTATAAGGTGACGCACAATCAGTCCCTTCCGGGCAATGCCCTCGTCATCCACCTCCAGATCCCCGACCTGCCGGTACATCTCCTTGATAGCCGCCCGAGCCCGTTCCACATAACCGGAAACCTGAGAAAACTTCCTGCCCCACTTACTGGAAGCGTATCTTAAATCCGCCAGGTAAATGCTGATTATACCGTCAAGCTCCCGCAGGGATTTTACGGAATCGTAGCTGCTGGTGTTGTAGACCAGCGGCAGGCGAAGCCCCATCGGCACCGCCTCCAGCACTACCCGAACCAGCTGCGGGACAAAGTGCGATGGGGAAACAAAGTTGATATTGTGACAGCCCAGTTCATCCTGAAGATATAGCATGCGCTCAGCTAAAGTATGCGGTTCTATTTCCCCATATTGCCCCAAATCACCCTGGCTTATCTGGTGGTTCTGGCAATAGACACAGCGCATATTGCAGCTGGCAAAGAAAATTGTGCCCGACCTCCTGCTCCCGGAAATAGCCGGCTCTTCACCATGATGGGCACAAACCGCAGCGACTACGGGCAGGTGAGCCGAACGACAGAATCCGAGCTCATTTTCCAGTCGGTTAACCCCACATTCTCTGGGGCATATATCACAGGAACTTAACCGCTTCTCCAATGATTCGGCACGGCGCTCCAACTCACCTGAACGATACAGAGCAATGTAGCCGGGTTCTACAACTTCCACCGCCGATAATTCCAAACCCATAACTACCGTTCTTTACGCTTGACCTCCAGCGTAAGCTTCTTTAACCCCAATATTTCCACATCCTCCCCCACCGCAACGTCCCCACCAACTGCCTTTGCCTTCCACAGTTCACCCTCAACCCAAACGGACCCAGAGGGGTTCAGCGGTTCCACCACTTTGCCCTCCATACCTATCATCCCTTCTGAACCGGTAACCTGCTCCTTGTGGAAACTTGGTATAATCACTTTATGGGTGATGAACACAAAGGTGCCAAGCAGCAAGGCGATAACAATTGCAAACCACAGAGGCATTGTTATTTTGAAAGCCCACAAGACCAGGTACACCAAGCCCAATGCCACCACCTCATCCAGCAACAACACTCCAACTATAAGCCAGTCTTTAACACTTCTTCTCATAAGATCTCCTTCTAACTATTTACCATGTTGATTATATCAGGTTAATGCCAGAAAAGGCTTCTTTATGCCACCTAGATTTCAAACTGCCATTCACACCAGAACTCCGGGGGATGAACATCAGGAGGAGAGGACAGACAGGTCACTTTAATGTCAGGATTGATTACTTCAATATAGGAATTAAGGAAAGTCATAGTCACCGCCCGGCACGGGAACTCCTCCTTACCGTCCCTGAGCCTTGCCTTCTGCGGCGGGCAATCGGTAAAGCGCAGCACTGCCCGCTTATCAGTAAGCTCGGCAACTTCCGGTTTGAAAATAGCCAGCACCGGGTCGAGCTCAATCACTTTAATCAGGTCCCGCACCGAACTGCCCTCATTAATATTAAAATATTTCTGTATCCTCTTCGCCTGAATCAGGCACAGTCTCCGCCAGACTTCGGTATCTATTTCCAGGGCAGTATCCAGGCCGAACCTTTCCTCAAGCAGGGTAAACCATAAACCATCAAGAGTATAAGCACTGCGCGAACACAACTCAACCAGCTTGTCTACGGGAATCTTTGAGTGTTCAATTCCAGCCATTACCGCCGATTCCTTTCCCTTCAGGATGATTTATACAGCTTTTCCAGCGCCGACTTAATTCGCTTCAGGCAGGTCTCCTTACCCAGCACCGCCATAGTCTGGAATAAAGGAGGTGCGGCTATAAGTCCGGTATTCGCTACCCGCAAGGTACCAAAGAGCTGACCAGTCTTAAGACCTAGTTCTGTGGCTAGAGGTCTAAGCAATGCCTCTAAAGAATTCGCATCAAATGGCTCAAGTTTTTCAAGTCTTTCTCTCACTACCTCTAACGCTTTCTTAGTTGACTGCACGTCCATTCCTGTAACTACTAAAGTTTGTAAGTCAAGGTCAAGCTGTAACTCGAAGAAAAATCGAGTCAGTCGCGGCACCTCAGCCAGGGTCTTAGCCCGCTCCTGAACCAGTGGCATAATCTGCCTGATGTAGTCAATATCAAGTGGCCGCTCCACCTGTGGCGGTAGACCCTTCTCTAAAAACGGCAAAGACCGCTGTACGAAATCCTCCGGGCTCAAATTGCGGATATATACGCCATTCATCCAGCTGAGCTTATCCCGATTGAATATGGCTCCGGTCTTGCCAATTCGATCCAGGGAAAAGTTATCCACAAGCTCCTGCCGCGACATAATCTCAGTTTTATCATCCAGAGACCAGCCGATTAAGGCAAGAAAATTTAACATCGTTTCCGGCAGGTAGCCCTGCTCCCGGTACTCGATTATGGATACGGCACCATGCCGCTTGCTCAATTTAGCGCGGTCAGGACCCAGTATCATCGGGTGGTGAATAAACTGCGGCGGCTCAAGATTGAGAGCCTGATATAAAAGCAGGTGACGGGGAGTGCTGGATATCCACTCCTCCGCCCTGATAACGTGGCTGATTTCCATAGCATGGTCATCCACAACATTTGCCAGGTGATACGTCGGGTAGCCGTCCGACTTAAGCAGCACAAAGTCGTCAATGGTACTGTGCTCGAAGACAACATCTCCCCAGATTACGTCGTGATACCCGGTCTGCCCCTCCAGCGGTACCTTAAAGCGCACCACCGGGGTGATACCCTCGGATTCCTTCTGCGCCCGCTCCTGCAGACTCAATTCACGGCAGTGGCGGTCATAGCCCGGCGGCTGCTTGCGCCTGACCTGCTCCGCCCTCATCTCCCCCAGACGCTGCGGGGAACAGTAGCAATAATAGGCATCCCCCTGCTCTACTAAACGCCGGGCGGCTTCACGGTATAAATCAAGGCGCTGCGACTGAAAATAAGGACCGTAATTACCCCCCACCTCCGGCCCCTCATCCCAGTCCAGTCCCAGCCAGCGCAGTCCATCGAGAATAGCCTCCAGAGCGCCCTTGACCTTGCGGGTGACATCGGTATCCTCAATGCGGACAATGAAAGTGCCGCCTTCGTGCCGGGCGAAAAGCCAGGCAGAAAGTGCCGTCCTCATATTTCCCACGTGGGGGTAGCCGGTGGGGCTGGGGGCAAAACGTGTTCTGACTGGTTTAGTCATTTAAAGCCTTTCTATTTCCATCCATTCTACCACCCCACCCTACCATTATTCTAGGTGGGTATTTATTAACCTCACCCCCTGTATCCCCCTCTCCTTGATAAGGAGAGGGGGAATGATTATATAAGAGAGGCTCCGCCTCTCTTTGACTCTCCTTGCCCTGGATTGTCTCTCTTGGACTCTCGTTTAGTATTTACTCATCCAAAAGAGAAGGTGGCAGGGAGACAAGCTTCTAAACAATGCTTTGCCTTTTCTGGACTCTCCTTACTCGGACTAGCAACACGAGGTGTCTAAGAGAAGCACCAATCTTTCTCTCTGGGTCAATAACTCGGAGTGTTTAAGAGGGGCGAAGCCCCTCTTTCAAAAATATTCCCCTTCCCCTTGGTAAGGGGAAGGGGATAAAGGGGATGGGGTTCATAAATCTAGGCAATATCTTTTAGCGCCTGCTCTAAATCTTTCGGCAGCTCAGACTTAAACTCCACATACTCGCCAGTGGAGGGCAATTTGAAGCCGAGGCGGCAGGCATGCAGGAACTGCCTTGACACGTGAGGTGATTTCACACCATAAACCGGGTCTCCCACCACCGGATAGCCGATGGCGGCAAGGTGAACACGTATCTGGTGGGTACGCCCCGTCTCCAGAATAACCTCAAGCAAAGTGTAGTTACCTATATATTTAACGACCTGATATTCAGTCCGTGCTTCCCTGCCCTCGGAAACAACCGCCATGCGCTTGCGGTTACGGGGGTCACGCCCAACCGGCGCTTCAATAATGCCACGCTCCGGGGTCAGTCTCCCCCTGACCAGCGCCATATAAGCCTTTACTATGACACGAGTCTTGAACTGTTCAATCAGGTCAGCCTGGGCAACCTTATTTTTAGCCACCAGCATTACCCCAGAAGTATCCCGGTCTAAGCGGTGCACAATACCCGGTCTAAGCGAATCACTGATATCAGCCAGGTGAGGAAAGTGGGACAGAATAGCATTAACCAGGGTATGGGCGGGGTGCCCCGGCGCCGGGTGGACGATCAGTCCGGCCGGTTTATCCACCACCAAAAGGTCATCATCTTCATAAAGGATATTTAAAGGGATTGCCTCGGGCGATAGCGGGCTGGGTGGAGTGGGAGGTATGATGACTTCTACCCTATCCCCAATGTCGAGTTTTAGGCTTGCCCTGGCAATATGACCGTTAACCGTGATATAGCCATCGGCAATAAGCTTCTGAGCATAGGTCCGGGAGAGTTCCGCACAGTTCTCACCAACAAACCTGTCAAGGCGAGTGCCTGCCGTATCAGCTACAAAACTATACGTTTTGTCCATGCTAGTGCTTCTCAGCCTGAGTCAATCTAAGGAGAGAGCAAGCAAAGATGATAACCCCGACGGTTATAGCGGAGTCAGCAACGTTAAACGCCGGCCAGTAACCAAAATCAATGAAGTCAGTAACATAGCCAAAGCGGAGTCGGTCAATCAGGTTACCCAGTGTGCCGCCAAGCATCAAGCCAAGGCCAAACTTGGTCAACATATTATCCAGCCAGGAAAAGTAACGGTAAACAAACAGGGCATAGACCAGAAGAACAACAATACCTATTATGGCAACAATAGTGAGAGCAAATGATTGTCCCTGGAGTAAGCCAAAAGCAGCGCCGGTGTTTTGGACATAGGTTATACGAAAGAATCCTACTTCAAATAACGATTGTCCCTCAACTAGATTAGTCCTTATCCACACCTTGCTGAGCTGGTCAGCAACCACTATTAGCAACCCGGTAAGGGAAAAGACCACATTTCGCCACTTATCCTGAAGGTGGTTTACCTTTCGCATTCTTTGCCTGTAGAGCCTTACAATTCATACATAAGCTTGCCTGTGGGAGTGCTTCTAATCGGTCCGGGTCTATGGGTTGACCGCAATGGTCACATAAACCATAAGTTTTTTCTTCAAATTTATGTAAAGCATGTTCTATGCCGTTCAACTGCGCTTTAATACGATTTTCCAAGGCTAACCGCTTCTCTAGTTCAAGAGTTTCCGTTGCCTCCTCCTCCCTCTTGCCAAAGGGACTACCTTCCCGTCTTTCATCGGCAGGGTTAGCGCTAGCCTTTAGTTGCTCCAATTCATCAATTAAGCGCTGCCGCTCATTCTCCAAGCGCGAACGAAGTATTTTATAATTAGTAGTCATTTCCCCTCTCCTGCTTATCAGGTCTGAGACAGTTCTTCTCTATTTTCCTGTTGAGACTCTTATATTAAGTTACTATATTATACCTGATTGTTACTCTAGAAATTAGTTTGGGTAAGGCTGGTCAGGACGGCACTACCCGCAACTGTCGGCCAGTACCAATTGATTGTCACCGCCGATGATTAGTTTCAAAATCTCATAAAAAGGTTTACAAGTGAAGTCATTATCTTCCTGTTTACACATACCTATTGGATAGAAGTTTTCCACCCAATCATTATAGCTAAATCCTGAAGTACCAAAGTTTATCATGCCACTAGTGTAACCCTTTTTATTTAATTGGTCAATGTCAATACCCTTTACTGGCATCTGCCACAAGAAACCAAGCTTGACACCTTATCTAGTCAAGCATTATACTAAAAAAACACGGCGTATAGAAGACCCTATACAATAATTATACAATAAAATATATATAGCGGCGCGGGGTGGAGCAGTGGAAGCTCGTCGGGCTCATAACCCGAAGGTCGTTGGTTCGAATCCAACCCCCGCTACCAAGATTGTGATGGGGAGCAGAGATGCTTCCCTTTTTATTTGACAAATCAGGCATATATTAGAGACTTCCTTTAATATAGTGCCCTCATCAACTGTTAATATTTCCATTGTTCATTTATATTTCCAAATGAGAACTGCTGCCCAGATTTACTACGAC
>DATKWF010000095.1:0-4977 GCA_035529715.1 Dehalococcoidales bacterium
GTAACGCATGCAGTAAGAATATAGCAGGTTTTAGGGGGGATGGGAAGGGGTGTCCAAGAGGGGCGAAGCCCCTCTTTTTTATAGCTCCCCCTCCCTTATCAAGGGAGGGGGACAAAGGGGGTGGGTCACCTCATAAAAACCTGATTTGTCCCTAAAGCTACCACCGTGATATAATTTCAGTTTGGAAGTCTCAAGACCGCAGTAATTTGAAAGGGCAAAGATGACGCAGGGTTTGTGGAAGAAATCGTTTATTGCCGCCGCCGTTCTGCTGGTGGTTTTCATTGTCCTCACCGGCGTTTTGTGGCAGCAACTGAATGACACCAATACCCTACTTAATGCGGTCAAGTCGGGGATGGACAGCCTTCAAGCCGAGCGGGACCAGATGGTCAGCGATTATGCCCGCCTGAGAAACGAGCTGAATCTGCGGGGAGGCTACAAGCGGAACGGCCCCTACCTGATTACCCCTGACGACCCGGAGATTGCCGCCAAGGTGCTGGAAATCACCGGCGGTTATGATGAAGAGGACCTCTGGAAAGACTACGCCCGCCTGTACCAGTGGACGATGCGGAATATCAAGTATAGTCTGGATAGCCCTACCCCCATCCTCCCCGAGTCAGTGGATGGGACTCTGGAGTGGGGCAAGGACTTCTGGCGGACGCCGGTGGAGACGATAAGGGACGGGACGGGGGACTGCGAGGACGTATCGGTCATGCTGGCCAGCATGATGCTCAATTATAATCAGAGGAGGTACCCTGTCTGTGTGGTGGGGATTCAGACCACCGGTGCCGATGCCAAAGCCCATGTTGCGGTGGCTATCCTCAATGAGGGTGACCTGCTCAGCATTTTTGACGTAACCTCCCGTTACTGGACTCCTTTCTCCGAGGTTGGTGGTTTCGGAGCTCAGCCGATTCCCGAGGCTCTTGACCACTGGTTTAATCACCTGAAAGACGAGATGCCCGGTGCCCAGGTATACGAGATATTTTCGGAGAACTATTACTGGGAGTTCACCGGAAACCAGCAGTTTATTGAATGGGCAAGCAGCGTTTATTAGTACGGCTCTCTTTAGTCTGATTAGCCAGGTTGTTACGTAGATAGAGAGCGTGATATAATCAATCCTGCTATGAAGGTTTCGGAGCTGGGAGAGTTCGGGCTGATTGACCTCCTGGCTAAAATGGTTGACAGCTCGCCGGGAGGACAGGCGTCCCGGCAGAGACTTATCCTCGGTATCGGTGATGATGCTGCTGCCTGGCAGGGTGATGATTCAATTCAACTGGTTACCACCGATTGCCTTATCCAGGATGTCCACTTTACTCTGAGTATAACACCGTGGCAGGAACTCGGCTGGAAATCGCTGGCGGCTAACCTGAGCGATATTGCCGCTATGGGCGGCGTGCCCCGGTATGCCCTGGTCTCATTGGCTTTGCCCGGCACTACCGAGGTGGAAGACGTTACCGCCCTTTATCAGGGGATGATTGAGCTGGCACAGCAGTCTGAAGTGGTGATTATTGGGGGTGATACCAGCTATGCTCCCGTGGTTTCAATTACAATTACCGTGCTTGGTAGCGCTGAAAACCGGGACAATTATATACTCACCCGCTCGGCAGCCAGACCCGGTGACGAGATAGCCGTCACTGGCTATCTGGGGGCGGCGGCAGCTGGCCTGAAGATGCTGACCGGCGGGCTTAAATTCGACCCTGAAGCTATGGCTTATCTGGGGGATGCCTTTAACCATCCCCGGCCGAGGCTGGCCGAGGGGCAGTTGCTGGTTAAGCATGGAGTGAGAGCGGCCATGGATATCAGTGACGGTCTGCTTGCCGACCTTAAACACATCTGTGAATCCAGTAAGGTCAGTGCCCGGGTGGAAGTTGACCGCCTGCCGATTCCACCCGCCGTCAAAGCTAATTTTGGGGATAGGGCACTGGAACTGGCATTATCGGGTGGGGAGGACTACGAATTGCTGTTCACCGCCGGTGCTGAGGTCATCAACAGGGTAAAGGAAGCCGTCTCCTGCCCGATAACGGTGATTGGCAAAATCGTGGCTGGTGAAGCTGGCGAGATAAAATTAATAGATGCTAACGGCAAATCAATTTCATTGGCTCAGGCAGGCTGGGAGCACTTCAGATAGGACGGACCATCAGGATGGAGGTAAAATGGCAGACCGGCGGCAGGTAGCAATAAGTTTTGACAGTAGTGACGGCTTGTGCTTCGGCTGCGGGCAGAATAACCCGGTTGGCTTGAAGTTAGATTTCAAGTGGGATAGCAATACCGCCAGGGCTGAGTTTACTCCTGACAGGTTCTACCAGGGCTGGCCGGGTGTTGTTCACGGTGGCATTATCGCTACTATGCTGGATGAGGCAATGGGTCAGGCTATCCGTTTTAGTGGTTTGAATTGCGTCACTGCCCAGATGCAGGTGAATTATAAGCAACCAATCTTAACCGATGATAACCTTGTCATTACGGGCTCTATAAGTAAGAATAACCGGAGACTTGTTGAGGCTGAAGCGAAAGTATCTTTGCCGGATAGTACCGTAATGGCGGAAGGTTCGGCTATCTTTGTTAACATGGAGCATCCCGATATTAGCAAGGAGAAAAAGCAGGAAAATGATTGAGAGCAGGCTGGAAGCAGTTATATGGGATATGGATGGGGTCATTGCCGATACTGCTCTCTATCACTTTAAGGCATGGCAGGACGTCTTCCGGAAAAGAAGGGGCAGCTATACTGAGGAGGATTTCAAGCGTAACTTCGGTCGGCGGAACGATACTATAATCCCGAATATTATGGGTGGGAATCTATCATCAAGCGAAGTAGAGGCGATTGCCGGTGAGAAGGAAGATAATTACCGTCAGAGAGTAGCGCAGAACATAAAGCCATTACCGGGAGCGATAGAGTTAATTAGAGCACTCAGGGAACGCGGGGTTAAAATGGCGATAGCTTCCTCGTCACCTGTGGAGAATATTCAATTGATTCTCGGCGGTCTGGGTATAGATAGTTACTTCCAGTTCATTGTCTCGGGCAAGCAGGTAAGTGAGGGTAAGCCCAGTCCGCAGGGCTTTCTGCTGGCCGCCAAAAAATTGGAGGTTGCTCCTGAGAACTGCGTGGTCATTGAAGACGCCATAGACGGGGTTGCCGGAGCTAAGAGGGCGGGCATGAAGTGTCTGGCGGTTACCAATAACCACTCCAAGCAAAGCCTGGTGGAAGCTGACCTGGTAGTTGATACCCTTGAAGCCGTAACTGTAGATGATTTAGCTGGGCTCTTTGGCAAGGAAAGTAGATAGTCAATAAAATGCAGGAGTTATAAATGGAGAAGTCGTTAGTTCTTATTAAACCTGATGCCATGCAGAGAGGACTGGCTGGCACCATAATCGGTCGCCTGGAGGGGCAGGGACTCAAGCTGGTGGCACTCAGGATGCTTCATATGGATGGGGCTCTGGCCCGGAAACATTACGCTGTCCATAAGGATAAACCTTTCTTTGAGGGTCTGGTGAAATATATTACCACCACCCCCATAATTGCCGCCGTCTTTGAGGGTAAGGGGGTGGTGGGAGAAATCAGAAAAGCGATGGGGGCAACTGACCCCGCCCGGGCAGAAGCGGGGACAATCAGGGCTGACTTTGGCCTGGATATTGAACGCAATGCGGTTCATGGTTCCGACTCGCTGGAAACTGCCGAAAAGGAAATCAAACTGTTCTTTACTGAGGACGAGCTCTTCTCCGAAGGAAATTAGATAGCAGGTTATTGAATCCTGAGCACGAGGTTTGCCTCACCCCATAGCTTGTCCAGCTGGTAGTATTCCCGTTCCAGGGCGGCAAAGATATGCACGATAACGTTTCCATAGTCCAGCAGGAGCCATCCGGAGTCTATCGTACCCTCGTGGTGGTGGGGTAGAATTCCTTTCTTCTTCAAGGCATGCTCAATTTCTTCGTAGATAGCCTGGAGCTGCCTCCCCGTCTCACCACTGCAGATAACAAAGTAGTCGGCAAAGCTGCACACGGCTCGGGCATCAAGTAAGACAATATCCCCCGCCTGCTTATCGCTGGCGGCTTCCACTGCCTGGCGTGCCGTTTCTATTGCTTCCAGAATTCAACCCCCTGGATACTTATAAATAAATTATAGCACAGCCGCAGTTATTGTAAATTCCCAGGCACAGAGGGTTTGGTAACCTATCCCCCTTGGCTCCCTTCCCATTAAGAATTTGGTGACCTCACCCCCTGTGTCCCCCTCTCCTTGGTAAGGAGAGGGGGATTTATTATGAAAGAGGGGCTGACGCCCCTCTTAAACACCCCTGTGTTGCCGGGCAAGAGCAAAGGAGGACTTTGGCCCTGTTGCGTAACCAGTCCCCCTCCTTTCAGGGTTCTGTTTGCATTTGGTGTATAGTCTTTTTATAATGCTTTCATCTGATATTCTTATTCTGGAGGTTACTGGAGGTTATGTGAAACTGTTAGGAAAAATATTTGGAGGTTTCTATGCCTTATTTGGTACGGTTCTTTCCCTCTTAGATGTGCTTGACTGGGTCAATATGGTTAGAGTATTTCCTCAACTGCCAGGTGTTAACGAGTTAGTCTATAGTCATATCTTAGTGTTTTTTATTGGGATTTTCATGGCGGTTTGTGGTGGATATTTATTTGTGAAGTCATGGTAAATAATAAACCAAAACACTGGAGACTTAGCAAATTAATCATATTGAGAGGAAAGTTGAAATAAATAAACGGAGGTATCTCTAAATGACCAATAGCAATTACATGAAGAACGACAAAGTAAAGGCTTACTATGAAAAATGGGAATTGAATCCAACTTTGCTTGGTATACAAAGAGAATACTTCTACAAATTTGTGAAGGCGTGTCTGGAAGTAGATAAGAGAGCAAGCATCGAATATCTCAAGTTAGCCTTGTATAACTCATTCCACGATAAATATGATGAAAAAGATTACGATGAGTTTATGTTCGAAGTCGTCGTCTTATTCGAGGATTTGCGAGAC
>DATKWF010000096.1:0-3779 GCA_035529715.1 Dehalococcoidales bacterium
TTGGCAAAACCCTTTTGCATGACGGATTTCAGGTACGGATATTTGATTTAAACACTGCGCAAAACCGAAAAAGCATCAGGGGCCTTGGTGGGGAAGCAGAGATTTTCTGGGGTGATATCACCCAGCCTGATTCAGTTAGGCAGGCGATGGTAGAAGTGGACGTGGTGGTTCATATGGCTGCCGTCTTGCCACCGGTAGCCTACGAGAAGCCCGAGCTGGCGGTCAGAGTAAACGTGGGGGGGACCAAAGTAATCCTTGATGTAATTAAGGAAAAAAATAGCCGCATTCCCCTGATATATACTTCATCGGTGGCAGTATTTGGTCCCAGCCCTGACGCTACGGAACCTGTCAGCGTTCAGAAGAATGAACCCCACCCCAGGGGTGCTTACGGTGAGACCAAGTTTCAAGCTGAGAACCTGATAAAAGAAGCCGGCATTGACTATGCGATACTGCGTCTGACGGCAACCATGTACTTCATATTCAAGGTAAGCGATATCAAGCGCATGTTTACCGTTCCTCTGGATAACCGGATTGAGTTCTGTCACCCGGATAACACAGCACTGGCGATACTGAATGCGGTTAAGAACTTTGATAAGATAAAAGGAAATACCCTGGTCATCAGTGGTGGTCCTGAGCAGCGTATGCTGTATAAGGAAATGATAATTGCCATTCTCAGGGTTATGGGGCTGCCTCTGCCACCAAGTCGCAAATTTACCAGAGTTCCTTATTATCTGGACTGGTATGATACCAGTAAGTCTCAGGAACTACTTAACTACCAGGTAAAAACTTTCGCTGACTATCTTGAGGACTATGCCAGAGAATTGACCAGGTGGTATACTCCGCTATTTTTGCCTTTCATGCGCTACTTTGCCGCTCCTGTGTTTGGCAGGCTCATTGTACAGTTAATGTAGCTGACAGGCTGTAATTCGGAGTAAATTATCCCCCTCACATTTTCTCTGGTGCTGTCATCCCCATAAGGTGGAGAGTCCGACTCAGCACAGTCTTGGTGGCTTTTACCAAATTGAGGCGGGCTCTGGTTAATTCTTTGTTCTGGGAAACAACCCGGCACTGCTTGTAAAAGCTGTGAAATACCGTAGCCAGGTCCTGGGCATAATAGGTAAGGTGGTGGGGTTCCAGTGTGCGGGCGATTAGCTCGACCATCTCAGGCAGTAGCAGCATCTTGCGGATTAGAGTTAGTTCCGGCTCGGTAGTCAGTAGAGAGATATTACCATCCCCATAGTCAATACCCCTTTGCTGGGCCAGACGGAGGATGCTGGCAATACGGGCATGGGCGTACTGAACGTAGTAGACAGGATTGTCCGCAGATTGTTTCTTGGCCAGTTCCAGATCAAAGTCCATCTGACTATCAGCGGTGCGTGATAAAAAGAAAAAACGGCAGGCATCGGTGCCTACCTCCTCTGCCAGCTCGCGCAGGGTAACTATGTCGCCGCTGCGCTTGGAAATGCGAATCAACTCTTCACCGCGACGCAGGGTGACCATCTGCGAGATGAGCGCCGTAAGCTGGTCCGGGTTGATACCGAGGGCTTCAACCACTGCTTTCATCCGGGATACGTGGCCCAGGTGGTCGGCTCCCCAGATATTAATTACCTTATCAAACTTGCGCTTTATGAACTTATCGTAGTGATAGGCAATATCAGTGGCAAAATAGGTGGGTGAGCCGTCGCTGCGTATTACCACATTATCCTTGTCCTCACCCAGAGCGGTAGATGCAAACCAGGTGGCGCCTTCCTTTTTAGTGATATAGCCTCTCTGTTTCAGCAGTGACATCGCTGTCTGGTATTGCCCGTTATCATACAGGCTCTGTTCACTGAACCAGACATCAAAGCTGACCCCTAACCGTTCAAGGTCGGTTCTAATTTGACTTATCATCTTTTCCAGGCCGAGCTTGCCCAACTGAGAGACCGCCTCTGCCTCTGGTAGAGTGCGAAATCTGTCGCCGTGCTCGGCGATAATCTCTTTGGCCAGTTCAACCATGTAGTTGCCAAGGTAGCCATCGGAGGGCATCTCTGCCTCAATGCCCAGGCATTGCTGGTAGCGGGCATAGAGTGAGCGGCAGAAGGCAGCTATCTGGCTGCCGGCGTCGTTGATATAGTATTCCTTCTCTACTTTGTAGCCGGCGGCAGTCAGGACATTAGCCAGGGTGCTTCCTAGGATGGCACCACGGCCGTGCCCCACATGAAGCGGTCCGGTGGGATTAACGCTGACGAATTCTATCTGTACTTTGCTGTTTCGCCCCAGTTCAATGTTGCCGTAGGCATCACCGGCTTCCAGAATTGAATTTACCTGGGTAGTCAGCCAGTCACTTTTGAGGAAAAAATTAATGAAGCCGGGTGGAGCCACGACGGCGCGCTCAATCTCGGGGGTGGGGGCAATGAGGCTGGCGATATCGCTGGCTATGGTGAGAGGGTTAATGCCGCTTGCCCGCGCCAGCTTCAGGGGCAGGCTTGAAGCATAGTCGCCGTGCTCGGAATTCTGGGGGTGTTCTACGATTACATCGGGTAGAGTGACCGTGGGTAGTTTGCCCGATTGCTGTGCTTTTAGCGCTGCCTGCGTTAGCAGTTCAATGAGCTTTTGCTTAAGCATTAATACCTCTGCTTCAGTTTCCTGTTTACGGTTTTTTGTTCTCTCAGGCCGTAATCCGTGCTCAGATTATAGCATAGTATTAGCTATAAAAGGTAACTTGTGTGTGTTTTTCCTCTCCTTAACTCTCTTTCAATCTTTGCCCTTTAGGTATTTATTTTGGTGACCTCACCCCCTTTGTCCCCCTCTCCTTACGAAGCAGGGTGAAGGAGAGGGGAAAGATATTTTAATGAAATCCTCCCCCTCGGTCCCCCTCCTTTAGCAAAGGAGGGGGAAGAAAAAGAAAGAGGGGCTGACGCCCCTCTTATACACCCCCACGTTATTGACCCAGAGGGGGCGAGGTCAATAGAAATTTAAGCAGAAAAGTGCTGATAAAATGGATAAATTATTGATGGATTTTGCTTGACAAAATAAATGCCTTGTGCTAACATTCATTTAGTTTCTGTAGCAAAGGTTATATTAGTGAAGAGACTAGATACATAAGAGACAGGATTGGTGATTGAAAGCCAAGCGGACGGCTTGGTGTCTATCACCAAGCCGTTTTACTGTGTATGAAGCACTTTAACAATTGAATAGCAGGGCTAATATCAAATCTGAAGCAGGTCAAGCGGTGAAGGGCACACGGTGGATGCCTTGGCATCAAGGGCCGAAGAAGGGCGTGGCAAGACTGCGAAAAGCCTCGGTGAGCTGTCTAGCGAGCCTAGCCGGGGATTCCCGAATGGGGCAACCCGCTCAAGTAAACCTTGAGCACCCCCAGCTGAACACATAGGCTGGGTGGAGGTAAGCAGGGGAAGTGAAACATCTCAGTACCCTGAGGAAAAGAGATTATTCCCTGAGTAGTGGCGAACGAAAGGGGAAAAGCCTAAACCTTATAAGCTAAGTGGTTCCAGAGCCTAAGCTTGTGGGGTGTTATAAGTCAGGTAGGACCGAATCTGGAATAGGTCATGGAGTTACCAACCGAACCTTAGTTGAAAGTCTTTGGAAAGGGCTACCATAGAAGGTGACAGTCCGGTAAACGAAAGGGGTAGGCTCCTTACCTGTACTTGAGTACCACGGGACACGAGAAATCTTGTGGGAATTCGCCCTGACCACAGGGCAAGGCTAAATACCCTTGATGACCGATAGTGAACGAGTACCGTGAGGGAAAGGTGAAAAGAACCCCGGGAGGGGAGTGAAAT
>DATKWF010000097.1:0-6829 GCA_035529715.1 Dehalococcoidales bacterium
CACCATCTCCAGTGATTTAGCCAGAGCAAAAAACACAGAAACTGCCGGGGTCCATGGCGTCTGGTTCTTTTCCAGATAGCTCTTGCACTTGCTGAAATCCCAGTAGAAACGGGGAATCCTGGCACTGGCATGCGCCTGCCACGCCTCCGGGCTCAGACTGACCATTGCCAGACCGGGCGGAGCCATCCACCCCTTCTGGGAACAGGTGACAGCAACATCACAGTGCCACTCATCCACCGGCAGGCTAATGCAACCCAGGCTGCTCATGGCATCCACTATCAATAGCTTGTCAAATTCCTTTACCACGGCGCTGATTGAAGCCAGGTCATTGGTAACACCGGTGGAGGTCTCGTTATGGGTGACCAGCACCGCTTTGATTGCCGGTTCATTCTGGAGGGCACGGCGGATATCGTCCACATCAGCCGCTCTACCCAATTCAAAACGGAGCGGGGTTACCTCGGCGCCAAATTGACGGGCAATGTCGGCAAAGCGCTCACCGAAAACACCGATAGATACCGATAACACCTTGTCTCCAGGTGACAGCATATTAACGATGGCTGCCTCCATTCCACCGGTGCCAGAGCCGGTTAGCACAAAAACATCATTTTTAGTCTGGAACAGCTGTTTTAACCTGGCCGTCAAACCATTTAGTATCTTCCCGAATTCCTCACCGCGGTGATTTATTAACTGCTTGGTCATTGCCTGAAGCACTTCTTCCGGGCAGGGAGTCGGTCCGGGAATGCGTAAGTTTTCCATGTGTCTTCCCCTTCTACTTATTTGTTGTATCCGTATTTATCACTTTAGCAAAGCGTCGCTTGCCCACTTTGATAATGAAAATGTCCTTGACAGGGGCTACAACATTACTGGTTACTTTTTCGCCATCTATCTCCACAGCTCCTTGGGCAATTAATCTACCAGCTTCGCTGTGACTCTTAGCTAAACCTATTTCCACAAGCAGCCGATTCATGTTAACCGCTGAACGAATATTTGGCGTCGTGGGGAAACCCGATGTTGCTTCTTGCGCTTGCCCCAGCTGCATTAGAGATTCTCTAAACCTGTTAAAAGATATAGGACACTCGCGGATTTCTTCCGGCACTTCTTTTTTCTGCACAACTCTAGCAAAATGCCCCTCGGCTTCAATAGCCTCCTTCTGACTATAAAGCTGGGTCACGATTTCATCAGCCAGGCGTTTTTTCAGAAGCATAGGATTGATAGTTTCCTTGCTGAGTTGCTGCCTGAATTCCTCCAGTTCCTCATCAGGAACATCAGTAACCAGCTCAAAGTAGTCCATAATAAGGTCATCAGTAATAGACATTACCTTGCCGTATATCTCCTCAGGTGGCTCGGCAACACCAATATAGTTGCCCAGGCTCTTGCTCATCTTCTGACTGCCATCAGTACCGACAAGCAGCGGCGTCATAAAGCACTGCTGTGGACGCTGCCCTACCATAGTCTGAAGCTCTCTCCCCACCAGAAAATTGAACTTCTGGTCGGTGCCGCCAAACTCAACATCAGCCTGTATTGCCACCGAATCATATGCCTGGAGCAACGGATAGAGTAACTCGGTTACGGCGATAGGTCGCCCCTCACTGTATCTGGAACTGAAGTCCTCACGAGCCAGCAACTGAGCCACCGTGAACTTGCTGGTGAGCCGGATGACATCGGCAAGGGTGAATTTGCCAAACCACTCGCTCTGCCATCTCACTTCCGTCTTTTCTTTATCAACCACCTTAAAGAACTGTTTCATATAGGTCTCAGCATTAGCTTTAACCTGCTCCGCAGAGAGCATGGGGCGGGTAACCGAGACGCCGCTCGGGTCGCCAATCTGAGCTGTCCAGTCACCAACGATTAAAATGACCTGATGTCCCAGCTCCTGAAACTGGCGTAGCTTCCTGAGGGCGACCATATGACCCAGGTGGATATCGGGGAAACTGGGGTCAAAACCCTCTTTAAGTCGCAGCTTCTTACCGGAGCGCAGCAACTCAACCATCTCTTCCTCAACTATAACTTCAGCTACACCCCGCTTGAGCAAACGATTAATATCCGGACTACCCATAGCTTTTTTACCGGTTCCCATATTTCGCCTCTGCCTTTGAACTCAATATAGCTTTACCCCGCTCTACATCCTCGGCTATCTGTTTTTTCAGTTCCTCCGCAGTATCAAATTGCTTGTCACCACGAAGTTTCTCTATTATATCAACTTTCAGCTCATGCCCGTAAAGGTCTTTACTATAATCAAGGACATAAACCTCCACAGTACGCTTACTACCGCCAAAAGTGGGAGCTCTGCCAATATAAGTCATTGACCGGTAAGCCCGGCTATTGATGTAGCCCCAGGTGGCATAAACACCGTCAGCAGGAACAGCCTGCTCCGGGTCTATATCCAGATTGGCGGTAGGGAAGCCCAGCTCTACCCCTCTGCCAGTCCCACTGACCACCTGACCATGAAGACTGAAGGGACGGCCAGCCATAGTGCGCACCTTTTCCATATCTCCTGCGGCTAAGGCTTCCCGGATAGCCGTACTGCTTACCACCTCGCCATTTATTGTTATCGGTGGCACCACTGTCACGCTGAAATCCATCTCCTGTCCCAACCCGCGCAGGGTATCAGCATCACCTTCCCGGTCCCGACCCAGAGCAAAGTCAGGCCCAACCACCAGACCGCGCATCCGCAGGTGCTTCTTCAGCAAGCTGACAAACTGCCGAGCACCGAGTCGGGCTAATTCATTGGTGAAGGATAAAGGGATTATCACCTCAACACCCTCATTCTTGAGAAGATTGCTTCTTTCCGCAAGGTCGGTCAGGAAGGACAGCTTGACTTCTGTTTCCAGTACCTCCTGGGGGTGCTGGTGAAAGGTTACCACCCCGGGAAGCAAGTCCTGCTGCCTGGACTGCTCTATCAGCTGTGAAATAAGGTATTTATGACCGAGGTGAACCCCATCAAAAACACCAACGGTCAGTAGCATGTCTCTACCGGGTAATAAACTGGCTAACTCTGCCTCTACCGACATGACCCCTCCTGCACGGGGAATACTAATAGACTATAATTATATAGCCATAAGATAAAAAATAAAAAGGGAGATTTTAACAAAACCCCAGTAATTATCAATAGCTGAACTATTTCAATACTATCACAAGCCCAGTTTAAGCGTCAACCGACTGGAAAGCCAGGCGAGATTAAGCAGCAATCTCATCCCACCTGTCGAAAGAGCAGCCCTGACGGCGGCTTTGGATAAAAATAAGTTGATTTTCTGGGCATCCGGTCACCGGCATCAGCAACAGTCTTAATCACTTTTGCCTTGACCGGTCTTAAAAGAAAAGCCAGCTGATACTCCTGGTCCAGCACCCTGTTCACCGCATCCAGCCTATCATAACTATAAGCAAGGGAAGCTACCTCCCTGTCACGGCTTAGCCCCAGCATTTCCTCCAATATAACATGGTCAACAATGCTAACCTCCAGCCTTTTGTATAGTTCGGAATGAAAGTAAGGCATCATCCGGCTGGCAGAAGCAAAGTCACGCAGTCTCAGCAGCAAAAGGTGCTCCTTCACCAGTCCAAAAAGAACCAAACTTACCTGGTCGGTTTCTGCCAACCAGTCATCAACTCTCCGCCAGACATCAGGTGCAGTCAACGGCAATTCCTCAATTTCAAAAAGGGATTTCAACCCGGTCACCAGCTCATTAAGAGTCGCTTTCGGCACGCCGCGAACCAGCCGGTGGGGAGGCAGGACAACAAAGCCGGTGTCGGCAAAGTCTACCAGAGTCATCATCACAAAATTAAACCCCTCATCCCCTGAGCCCTTTACCGAACAGGCACGACGCTCACGCTGATAAGCAAGGGCACTCTCATAGCGATGGTGCCCATCAGCAATATAAACTGGCTGGTCAGCCAGACTGCTCTGCAGCTGAGTAATAACCTCAGTCTCAGTGATAGCCCGTATATCATGTTTCTCTCCGCCAGCCACACAGCTTATTACAGGCTTGCCCTCCTCCCGGGCCAACAACAATGTAGAAATACGCTGTCCCCGGTCCTCAAACAGCGCCAGAATCGGACTGGTATTAGCCTGGAGCGCCCATAACAGGCTCAAACGGTCGCCTTTAGGCTCCGCCAGCGTGCCCTCATGGGGACGAACAACCCCCTTATCCCATTCCTCCAGCCTGACCCGGGCAGTTATGCCCCGCCGCCGGAACTCTTTCCCCTGGAAAGTGAAATAGTGGTCATGAAGATAAATTGCCGGTGTCTCATCAACTTCAAGGATACCTCGCTTTAGCCATTGCGCCAGGGTGGCTGCGGAGCGAGTATATTTATTATCCGCAGCTGTGTCCTGGGGCAACTCGCGGGCAAACTCCAGTCGGACGAAATTATACTCGCTCTGGTGGTAAAGCTCCGACTGCATTTGCGGGGTAATAATGTCATATGGAGGGCAAATAGCTGCGGATAAGTCACTAACCAGCAACTGATTATAATGCAAACCGTGAAAGGGGTGAATATCAGCCACTCTTACTTCCCTACCTAGTTAAATCCACAGCGAGGCAATCATTGATAGTTTAACTTATGCCACTGCTCAAGCACAAGCGTACGGATTTACTCAGGCAACGGGCAACCAGCTATCCAGAGGAAACCCTCTTGACAATTCCTTACCAAGGGTATATATTTTGCCTGCCCTTCATAGTAACGGCAACTCTGGCGAGTGCATCGGGTTGAGGAGGTGGTTGAAATGGCTTGACTATTTAAGCAACCAGTGGACACAATCTGGTTAGAGCTATCAGGTAGCAGGCAAATAAAATGAAGGGGGTTACAAGATGCAAGCAGAAGCAATTAATCGCCGCCTGGTGAAATTCATCTGGGCAGGGCTTATCTTTTTTGCCTGGGGTCTGATTCAGGGTTTTATTCAGGGGGGCGTAGAGCCAGTGCGTTTGTTCATGGAGGCAGGACCAGGAAGCTTGATAGGACATGCCCACACTCACATCAGCCTCATGGGCTGGACATCTCTACCGTTAATGGCAGCCATCTACTATCTCGTGCCCGTTTTCAGCGGCAAGCCCCTTGCTTGGCCAAAGCTTATTGAGTGGGTATTCTGGATTTTCGTTGTTGGTACGGCAGTTAATGGTGTTCTAACGATAATCGGCGGCACCATCGCCGGTAATGCCTTTGCTGCCGGGGTGAAGGGAGCACAGCTTGGTAGCATCATAGGTGCGTATATGATGCCAGCCGGTATATTCTGCACAATTGCTGCCATTGCCGGTCTAATGTTCGTGGTGCAGATACTGGTCTCGCTTAGCCGGTGTTCCAAGACAGTTAGTTGAACTCAAGGGTAATGTAAAAGCCATATAGCTAGCAATGTCGCTACCTAATGACATAACCGTTTAGGTCAAAGCCCTAAAACTGCCAGGGATTCCGAACGTTAAGTTAATTCTCTCCGCCTGCTGAAGAACAGAGTGGAGGTAATTTTTACTTCTGGCTATCTCCTGTTTGCTTACGGGAAGAACAGGCTTATAATGCCACCAGCATGACAAAGACGGGGCCGAAGATTACGGCGACCTTACCCACCAGCTTAATCAGGATGTTCAGTGAAGGCCCAGCTGTATCCTTGAAGGGGTCGCCCACGGTATCGCCGATAACCGCCGCCTTGTGAGGGTCACTGCCCTTGCCACCCAGGTTACCCGCCTCAATGAACTTTTTGGCATTATCCCAGGCACCGCCGGCATTAGCCATCATTACCGCCATCAGGAATCCGGTTACCAGCGCCCCTATCAACAGACCGGCGACTGCCTCCGGGCCCAGAGTAAAGCCAATGACCAGAGGTACCAGCAGAACCAGCACACCGGGGAGTAACATAGACTTTAACGCCCGCCTGGTAGCAATATCCACGCATCTCACATAATCGGGTCTGGCCTGACCCTCCATAAGTCCCTTAATCTCCCGGAACTGCCGCCTGACCTCATTAACGATGGCAAAGCTACCATCGCCAACTCCCCTCATCGCCAGGGCGCTGAAAACGAAAGTCAGCATACCACCGATGAGCACACCAGCAATCACACCAACATTGGTCAGACTGGCGACATCAATTTTAGCCACTGCAAGATAGGTAGCCAGCCAGGCTAATGATGCCAGAGCCGCCGAGGCAATGGCAAAACCTTTACCCAGAGCCGCCGTGGTGTTGCCCACCGAGTCCAGGGCTTCACAGCGTTCCCTCACTTCTTTGCCCAAATCAGCCATCTGGGCAATACCCGCCGAATTATCAGCTATCGGCCCATAGCAGTCCATCGCCAGTAACATGCCGAGGTTAATCAACATACCCATAGAAGCGATAGCTATACCCAGCAGCCCACCGAAAATATAGGCGAGCACGGTGGCGATGGCAACCAAGACTACAGGTATAACCGTGCTCATCATGCCGGTTGCCATACCCTCAATAATGGTAACCGCGGCACCACTCTCGGCTGCCCTGGCTATCTTCTTTACTGGAGCGTGTTCCGCCGAGGTAAAATATTCAGTTGCCTGCCCAATTAAGAAACCGCAGATTAAACCCGATATCAGAGCCCAGAAAAGTCCCAGGTCACCCACGTAAATCCTGATAATAAAGAAACTGGCGATTATCATCAGGATGTTACTGACATACACGCCGGTATTCATGGTGGCATGCGCCCTAGCCACCTGCTTTTCAAAATCAGCTTCTACATCCCTGGGTCTGACAGACAGAGCACCAATAATGGAGACCACTATGCCGACAGCACTGAGCAGCAGCGGCAGAAGCATGCCCTTTGTGGCGCCAAGGACAATCACTCCCAAAACCATTGAGGCGGCTATTGCCGAAACATAGGACTCA
>DATKWF010000098.1:0-2130 GCA_035529715.1 Dehalococcoidales bacterium
CTATCTTTTTTTGCTCTACTAACTATGAATTCCGATTCACTAAGAGCCTCTTTAAAAACATTTGAATCTTTCTCTGAGCTAAGCAGAATCCCCATCTCTCTATTATGCTGTTGGGAATGTTCATGTAAATTTAAAGAGGTAATTACCATAGATTCTTCATTGTAGAAACACTTGGCATGTAAGTCTTCATCAAAGCGAAGTTCCAAGTTCTTTAATTGTTTTAGTTGGCCTCTTACCTCAGCATTCAAATCCTTTTCTCTACAGACTACTATTGTTCTGATGCCTTTTCCATCCATATATTTCAGGCGTTCGAGCAAATCGTCTGGAATCTTAATATAGGGAGATATCAAAACTAGTTTACTTTTCGCTTTACTTACTATTTCTACTATCTCGGCAAAGGCTTTATCTTTGTTTAGGAATTCTACCATTTGGGATTACCCCCCAGATATAATCTATCAACCAGTATGTTACATGCTGACCACCATGTCTTCAATGCCAACCAGCAACGGACTATCAAACCGTTACTCTACGTAATCACCTTCTCACCCACAAACGGATGGAGCACTCAGGCTTTAGATAATTTAGCTTAGCGTTGAAGTATTGCCTAGAGCTTGCCCAATTCCTCCAAGAACTGGATTACTCTCAGTGACTCAGCCATACCGGTGGTGCCACGCATTGCCGAGACTACGGAGAGGGTTTCCAAAAATTCCTCTTTGGTGGCGCCAGCGTCCACCGCCCGCCTGGTTTGGCCAAGAATACAGTTAGTGCAGCCAACGCCAAGCGCCATTGCCATCGCTATCAATCGTTTGACCTTGGTGCTGAGTGCCCCATCTTTGTAGACCACGTCCCACTTGGCAGACTCGGGAACTATCAAGTCGGGCAGCGATTGCTTGTACTTTTCAAGTAACTTCAGACGTGCATCGTTAAGTTTTACCTGGCTTTCCATAATTGTAACCTCCCTATTTTTTGATTATTTTCTCTCCCACCAACGGTTGCAGCACCGAAGGGACTAAAATGCTGCCATCAGCCTGCTGGTAGTTCTCCATAATGGCAATCATTATGCGGGGCAGGGCTAACCCGGAGCCGTTGAGGGTGTGAACGAACTGGGGTTTGGCATCGGGGGTGGGGCGATAGCGGATACTTGCCCGGCGGGCTTGAAAATCGGTACAGTTGGAGCAGGAGCTTACCTCCAGCCACTCCTCACAACCGGGCGCCCAGGCCTCAATGTCATAGGACTTGGCCGAGGCAAAGCCCAACTCATTGGTGTTGAGCAGGGAAACGCGGTAGGGCAGCGCAAGCTGCTGACAGACCTCCTCGGCGTCATTGACCATTTTCTCAAGCTCATCATAGGAAGTGTCGGGCTCGGTGAATTTATAAAGCTCGACCTTGTCGAACTGGTGACCACGCTTGATGCCACGGGTGTCCTTACCAGCGGACATCTTTTCGCGGCGAAAGCAGGCGGTGTAGGCGACGTAGTAAATGGGCAAGACTCCCGACGGTATGATTTCCTCGCGGTGAAGGTTGGTGAGGGGCACCTCAGCCGTGGGCACAAACCAGAAGTCGTCTTCCTCGTCGTGGTAGAGGTTGTCGGCGAATTTGGGCAGGTTGCCGGAACCGACCAGGCACTCACGCTTGACCATAAACGGCGGATAGACTTCCTGATAGCCGTGCCGGCTGGTATGGAGGTCAACCATAAACCAGATGAGGGCTCGCTGCAATCGAGCGCCGAGTCCCTTGAGGACATAGAATCGAGTGCCCGAGAGCTTGACTCCCCGTTCAAAGTCGATGATGTCCAGAGACTCGCCCAGCTTCCAGTGGGGGGCGGGTGAAAAGTCAAACTTTTTCGGTTCTCCCCAGGTGCGTACCACCACGTTATCCTTATCGCTGGTGCCGACAGGGACGGAGGGGTGGGGTACATTGGGCACCTGCAAGAGAAGCTCTTCAAGCTGGCTGTCCAGTGACTTAACTTCTTCTTCCAGGTCTCGTATCATAGCACGCAGGTCACGGGCTTCTTCCTTGTCAGTTTTTCTTGACCGGGCGGTCTCCTTGCGGGTATGGCGGAGGCTTTCCAGTTCAAGGATTTTCTGGCGGCGCTCGGCATCAAGCCGTAAAATTTCGTCCAGTGGGGCA
>DATKWF010000099.1:0-7854 GCA_035529715.1 Dehalococcoidales bacterium
AGGGGGACAGTGTTAAGAAGAGGGGCGAAGTCCCTCTTCTTAACACCCCACCAGCTCAATCTCTTTTAAAGGAGAGTCAAAGAGAGGCGAAGCCTCTCTTACATATAATTCCCCCTCCCTTCCCAAGGGAGGGGCGATAAAGGGGGAGGGTTAACAGACACCTCATATTGTTACTCTATCTGGCGGTAGTGGTGTTATAATTAACATCATGGAAAAACTATACTCAGGCGCTAAAAAATTAGGGTTGGAGCTCAGTCCGGGGCAACTTGAGCAGTTCCAACTCTATTATCAGGAACTGGTTGACTGGAACCGGCGAATCAACCTCACTGCCATCACTGATTATGAAGAGGTGCAGATAAAGCACTTTCTTGATTCACTCACGGTGGTGCTGGCGCTAAAGCAGCCAACAGGTAGTGGCAGATTCCGCCTTATGGATGTCGGCACCGGGGCGGGCATACCCGGAATTCCGCTTAAAATTCTATTGCCTGATATTAAGCTGGCGCTGCTTGACGCCACCGCTAAGAAAGCCGCCTTTTTGCACCACATTAAAGATAAACTTGGACTGGATGACGTTGAAATCGTGGTTGGTCGGGCGGAGGAAGTTGCCCATGAAACTAAATATCGGGAGCAGTTTGAGCTGGTACTTTCCCGGGCGGTGGCTGACCTGCCTGCTCTGGTTGAATTGACCTTACCTTTTTGCGCTATTGGTGGCAGCTTTATTGCGCAGAAGAAAGGGGCTGTTGACCTGGAGGTAAGCCAGGCGGCCAGGGCGATTAGTATCCTGGGTGGAAACCTGCGGGAGCTGAAAAAGATTGATTTGGCAGAGTTTACCGATGAGCGCTGGTTAGTAGTAGTTGAAAAGATTGGGCTAACACCAGAAAAATATCCCCGCCGCCCCGGAATACCGGCAAAAAGGCCGCTCCTTGATAAACAATAGCGGAATATTTATAATATTTATAAAAGTGATGGGCTTATAGCCGAGAAAGGAGGAAAGTATGAAAACCGGGACGTGGAAGGTTAAAACCGGACTGGCGCAGATGCTAAAAGGCGGCGTGATTATGGATGTGGTTACTCCTGAACACGCTAAAATCGCTGAGGAGGCTGGCGCCTGTGCGGTGATGGCGCTGGAGAGAGTTCCAGCTGATATTCGGGCTGCTGGCGGCGTCGCTCGTATGGCTGACCCGACGATTATTGAAGCTATCATGAAGGCAGTTTCAATACCGGTAATGGCCAAGTGCCGGATAGGGCACTTTGTGGAAGCTCAAGTCCTGCAAGCCCTTGGCGTGGATTATATAGATGAGTCTGAGGTGCTCACTCCGGCTGATGAAAGCCACCATATCTGGAAACACGACTTTAAGGTTCCCTTTGTCTGTGGCTGTCGTGACCTGGGTGAGGCCCTGCGTCGCCTCGGTGAGGGAGCGGCGATGATTAGGACCAAAGGCGAAGCTGGCAGCGGCAACATTGTGGAAGCGGTAAGACACATGCGAGCCGTCATGGACAGCATCCGAAAGCTGGTGAACACGCCTCAGGAGGAGTTGATGGCACAAGCCAAGGAGATGGGGGCACCCTTTGAACTGGTCGCCGAGGTGCACAAAGCCGGCAAGCTGCCGGTGGTCAATTTTGCCGCCGGTGGTGTGGCTACTCCTGCTGATGCTGCCCTGATGATGCAGTTGGGTGCGGATGGAATCTTCGTTGGTTCAGGTATATTTAAGTCCAGCAACCCGGCGGTTAGAGCCGTGGCTATCGTCAAGGCAACCACGCATTTTAAAGATGCTGAAATAATTGCTGAGGTCTCCAAAAAACTGGGTGAGGCTATGCCCGGTCTGGATATTAAACAGATTCCAACTGAGGAATTGCTGGCAACGAGAGGATGGTAATATGAAAATTGGCGTCCTTGCTGCGCAAGGAGCCTTTGCCGAGCATATTGCGGTGTTGTGCCAACTGGGAGTAAAAACTGTGCCCGTCCGCTTGCCTCAGGAGCTTATGGGGTTGGACGGGCTAATCATTCCCGGGGGTGAAAGCACGTCCATTGGCCGGCTGGTACTGGCTTATGACCTTGTGGGTGGGATAAAAGACCTGGCCCGGGACGGCCTGCCCGTATTCGGCACCTGTGCCGGCATGATACTCCTGGCAAAGAAGAATTCGGATGCTTATCCTGAGCCGCTGGAATTAATGGATATAACAGTCAGACGCAATGCCTTTGGTCGGCAGAAGGAGAGTTTTGAAACTGAACTCTTGATACCGGTGCTGGGGGAGAAGCCCTTCCCCGGCGTGTTCATTCGTGCCCCGCTTATTGAGCAGGTAGATGACGGGGTAGAGATATTAGCCAGACTGGCTGATGGTGCCCTGGTGGCTGCCAGGCAGAATAATCTGCTGGTTTCAGCTTTTCATCCTGAACTGACTGATGACCTGAGGTTCCACCAGTATTTTCTGGATATTGTCGCCGGAAAACAGTGATTCGGGAGGGGGTTTTGCAAAAGGTAATTACCGATGACCTGGATGCTCTCCTTGACATTCTACCATCGCATATTCGCCAGCCGGTATGTCAGCAGGAAGACCTGAGTGAACTGCTGGAAGTCGTTCTGGACCTGGGGCGTCCTCCTGAAGCCCGCTTTCCCCGGCGGGAAGCGGTTCTCGTCCCCAAGGAAGTTGACGAGTCGGACATTGATTATGTAGCCTCCCGAGTCAGCAGCTTTGGTGATGACAATCGTGCCGGTATTGAGCGCACATTGCATCGTATCTCTGCCATTCGCAACCGCAAAGGTCGTATCGTGGGACTTACCTGTCGGGTGGGCAGGGCGGTCTTCGGCACCATAAAAGTTATTGAAGACCTTGTCCAGTCGGGTAAGAGCGTTCTGCTGCTGGGTCGTCCCGGCGTGGGCAAGACAACTATGCTGCGTGAGGTGGCCCGCGTCCTCGCTGACGACATCAATAAGCGGGTTATTATTGTGGACACCTCAAATGAGATTGCCGGCGATGGTGATATTCCCCACCCCGCCATTGGCCACGCCCGCAGGATGCAGGTAACCACACCTACCCTGCAGCACGCAGTAATGATTGAAGCCGTGGAAAACCACATGCCCGAGGTGATTGTCATTGATGAGATTGGCACCGAGCTTGAGGCTCAGGCAGCCCGGACAATTGCCGAGCGCGGAGTCCAGCTCGTCGGCACCGCTCACGGTAACACGCTGGAAAATCTGATGATGAACCCGACGCTGGCTGACCTGGTTGGCGGCATCCAGACGGTAACCCTGGGTGATGAAGAGGCGAGGCGGAGACATACCCAGAAGTCCATACTGGAACGCATGTCGCCACCCACTTTTAATATCGTGGTTGAAATTCAGGACCGGGATAAGGTGGCTATTCATCCTGATGTTGGACAGGCAGTTGATGCCATTCTGCGCGGTCAGCTCACGGCTACCGAAGTCCGCTGGCTGAATGAGGCGGGAGAGGTCAGGGTGGAAAAGCCGGCGACTGCGGAGAAAAAGGCAAAAAAGAAACAAGCGGTCGGGGGCGATAAATGCCGACTCTACCTCTTCGGGGTAAATCGGGCACGACTGGAGCAGATGGCAAAAGAAATGGATTTAAGCCTGGATATAGTTGGCAACCTGAGTGATGCCAACCTGTTTATAACTTCCAAGAATTACTACCGGCGCAAGCTGCAGAAGGTCAGGGATGCCGAGGCAGTCAACCTGCCCATTTATGTGCTGAAGAGCAATACCCCGCCCCAGGTGAGGCAGCTGCTGCGCAATATTTACCCGGTGGATAGCGGTGATAAGGCGGACCGCTTCAAGCTTGCCCTTGGTGAGGCGGAAGCGGCGGTAGAGCAGGTGAAAAACGGTGAGGATGAGACTATTGAACTCAGCCCGCAGAGTGCTTATATCCGCCGCCTGCAGCACCTCATCGCCGAAAGAAACGCCCTGCTCTCACAGAGCACGGGTAAAGAGCCCAATAGAAGGGTCAGGATTTATAAAAAAGGGAAAAAGGCGTAATCAATGGCTCTCTTCATTACCTTTGATGGTGGGGAGGCTGCTTAATAAGGGGGATTAAAAGGGGCGAAGCCCCTTTAAGAAATCTCTTCCCTCTCCCCTTACGAAGGGGAGAGGGATAAAGGGTGAGGGGTTGGTAATAAAATAATTATGTCACTATTCATAACTTTTGAGGGTGGGGAGGGGAGCGGCAAGAGTTACCAGGCCAGGGCAATATACCGAAAGCTGTCACGGCTGGCTATTCCTGTAGTCTTGACTCATGAGCCCGGGGTGACCCCCCTCGGCAAGAAAATAGCTCGCTGGCTCAAGTGGGGGCAGGATGCCATATCCCCGGTAACCGAGCTGATGCTGTTTAACGCTTCCCGTGCCCAGCTGGTCACTGAGGTAATCAAACCCAGCCTGGAGAGTGGCAGGGTGATTATCTGTGACCGCTACTCCGACTCCACCACTGCCTACCAGAGCTATGGGCGTGGACTTGATTTGGAAATGGTCAAGTCGGTCAATAATGCTGCCATTCAGGGATTGAAACCGACCCTCACCATACTGCTGGATATGCCGGTTGAGGCAGGGCTCGCCCGCAAAAGAGATAGAAAGCATGACCGCTTTGAGCAGGAACATATTACCTTTCACAAGAGAGTTCGTGAGGGCTATCTGGAAATGGCGGCAGGTAAGCCGGGGCGGTGGCTGGTGGTGGATGCCTCTCAGTCAAAAGAAAAAGTGGCTAAGATTATCTGGGAAAAGGTGAGCAAGTTGCTCCCGGACACACGCTAGGGGAGTAGGAGTACAAGAGGGGCTGAAAAGTTAAATATATTTGTGGGGAGTTTTAGAGGGGCAAAGCCCCTCTTTGCAACATCTTCCCCTTCCTCTTACCAAGGGGAGGGGGATAAAGGGGATAGGGTTGATAAATACCTTCCAGAAACCATCTTTTATTGAAGAAGAAAAACTAATTGTGCAGGGCTACCGCCTTATTGCCGGGTTGGACGAGGTGGGGCGGGGGCCTCTTGCCGGTCCGGTGATGGCGGCAGCGGTCATTCTGCCCTGCGATTTACATGGCGACTGGCTGGCTGAGGTAAGAGATAGCAAGCAGTTGACTCCGGCAAAGCGTGAATTTTTATCCCCCAGAATCCAGGAGGCGGCTATCTCGGTTGGCGTCGGTGGGGCCGGTCACGACATAGTTGACGCGTGGGGAATACTTGAGGCAACTCACATAGCCATGAAGATGGCGGTGAGACAGTTATCAATAGCACCTGACCATCTTCTTATCGACCATGTACGTTTGACGGAAATGTCTATGCCTCAGAAGAATATAACCAACGGTGACAGTCTGTGCTTCTCTATTGCCTGCGCTTCTATCATCGCCAAGGTGGCTCGTGACTACCTGATGGTAGAGTATGATAAAGAGTATCCGGGTTACGAATTTGCCAGGCACAAAGGATATTGCACGAGGCTGCATCTTGCCCTACTGCACCACTGGGGTCCATCTCCCATCCACCGCCGTTCCTTCCGTCCTGTCAAGGAGATAATTTGCCAGAAAAAATGAAACGCCGAGATACTGGTATTTTGGGTGAAAAGCTGGCCGGGGATTTCATTAAAAAGCGCGGTTATCACATTTTGGAAACCAATTACCGCTGCCCCGAAGGTGAAATTGATATTATTGCTATGCATAAAGACTCCCTGGTTTTTATTGAGGTAAGAACCAAAAGGAGTCTGCAGTTCGGCACTCCTGAGGAATCAATCACGCCGACCAAGATGGAAAAGTTGAGAACGGTTGCCGCCCAGTACCGGCAAACGCATGATAATTTACCCGCAGCCTGGCGAATTGATGTCGTGGCGGTGGAGCTGGATAAAAAGGGTAAGCCATCACGAATTGAGCTTATTGAAAACGCGGTGGGTGAAGGATAGAGGTTATTTACCTTTATTCAGTAAATTTACTGTGCTAGAATTAACCCTGGGAAGTTTAAGGCATGGCTGAAATATCAAATCAGGCGCTACGCATCATTGATGCTAATCTGAACCGCATCGGGGAGGGACTTCGTGTCCTTGAAGATATAGCCCGCCTGGTGCTTGACGATGCCGGTTTGAGCCAGCAACTCAAAGATATGCGGCACGAGATGGTACAAATTGATTTGTCACTGGAACGGCAGTTTCTCCAGGCACGGGATTCGGAAAATGACGTTGGCGTTGACCTTGAGGTATCCGGCGAGGCAAAGTATAAGGAACTCTCCGCAACGTTGGTGGCTAATTCCCGCCGGGTGCAGGAAGCACTGAGAGTTATGGAAGAGCTGGCTAAAAATCCGGGTGTCCCCTTGGAGTCGGATAAATTCAAGCGGGCCCGGTTCAATCTTTACACAATAGAAAAAGAATTATTCTCCAAACTGACACGTCAGGGGGAGGTGAAAGGTGGGTAAGTTGACTGAAAATCTGGACTCTATTGTAGAAGGGGTACGGCAGGTCTTCCTGGCTAAAGACTCTGCCCGGGAAAAGGCGCTGCCCTTATGCCGTGATGCCATCCGGCAGTGCAGTCTGGCTATCCGTGCCGTGCATCGCCAGGAGTTTGACCAGGCTGAAGAATTGCTGCAATTAGCTCGTAAGCTTCTTAACCGGGCGGAACAGGCCGTCTCGGCTTACGGGGAGTTTAGTAATAGCGGGTTTATCCGTGATGCGCAAAAGGAGTTTGCTGAGGGAAGCATCATTCTGGCTCTGGTAACCGGGGAGCAACTTCCCGAGCCGGATGGGCTTGGCGTTGACGTTAGTGCCTATCTGAACGGAATGGGGGAAGCTGTTGGTGAGATGCGGCGTTACCTGCTGGATAGTATGAGGCAGGGTGACCTGTCTCGCTGTGAGGAAATGCTGCTGGCTATGGATGATATCTACAGCGTTCTGGTTACCATGGATTTCCCTGACGCCATAACTGGCGGTCTGCGGCGCACTACCGATATGGTTCGTGGCGTCTTGGAAAGGACACGCAGCGACCTGACACTGGTCATGAGGCAGAAAGACCTTGAGAATAAGTTAGAGAAGTTTGAGAATAATATTAAATAGATACTACAATTAATACCATTATTTTGCCAGGCAATCTCTTGGCTTCTGCAATTGACCGCCACTGGCAAAATGAGTTAAACTATCCGCGTCAGTGAATAAAGTATTTTTAAATTCTGCTCTAATATTAAAATAAGGTTGGAAGGTGCGTTGAAAACCAACCTTTCTTTTTACCGTAGAAAGAAAGATTAGTCTGGAGGTAATTATCGGAAAATGGTACTGAAGATACTGGTAATAGTGGCTGGAGTCCTGGCGCTGGGCTTCGTTGGTTATCTGGTGTCCACCATACTCCGTGAAAGCGCCGGTAATGAGAGAGTGAGGGAAATCTCCCATGCTATCCGGCAGGGGGCGATGGCTTTCTTGCGCCGTGAGTTCATGACTCTGGCTATCTTCACTGTGGTGATATTTATTGTCCTGGCTATCTTTATCGAACCCAGACCCTGGGTGGCAATAGCCTATGTCTGTGGCACCTTTACCTCGGCACTGGCTGGCTGGCTGGGGATGAATATTGCCACTCTGGCTAACGGCAGGACTGCCAATGCCGCCATTAGCAGCTGGGCTCGGGGACTGAAAATCGCCTTCTCCAGTGGCGCGGTAATGGGCTTTTGTGTGGTTGGTCTGGGCTTGCTGGGACTATCTATTACCGCCTTCATCTGGCAGGACAGCCATGTATGGCTGGGTTTTGCCTTTGGTGCCTCTTCGGTGGCTCTATTTCTGAGGGTTGGTGGTGGCATCTTCACCAAAAGTGCTGATGTCGGTGCCGACCTCGTTGGCAAGGTGGAAAAGGGTATTCCTGAGGATGACCCCCGAAATCCGGCGGTCATTG
>DATKWF010000100.1:0-2994 GCA_035529715.1 Dehalococcoidales bacterium
GACACCAGCCATGATGGTGGGTCTGGCAAGAGGCAGCTGAATCTTGAACAGAAGCTGAAGGGCATTGCAGCCAAAAGCTTTGCCTGCCTCAACTATTTCCTTGGATACCTGGCGGATACCCAGATTGGTAAGGCGAATACAAGGTGGTACTGCGTAGATAAAAGTGGCCACAACCGCTGGTACCTTGCCCAACCCGAAGAAAAACACCGCTGGAATGAGATAGACGAAACTGGGCATGGTCTGCATGCCATCCAGAATAGGCTTCAACATTGCTTCGAAGCGGTCGTTCGTGGCGGCTAGAATGCCGAGGGGGATGCCGACCAGTACGGACACGGCGACCGAGGTAATTATTATGGCCAGCGTGGTCATGGTTTGGTCCCAGAGACCTATAATCCCAATAAGTGCCATGCCCAGCAGGGTGCCCAGAGCCGTTTTGTACCCGGCAGATTTCCAGGCGGCAGCCATTAAGATAAGAATAATCGACCACCAGGGCAACCACCACAGTAAGTGCTCAATCTGTACCAGTGGCTCCCTGATAGCTATAGTAATAACATCGAAGAATGGCTCCAAGTTTACGGTCAGCCATGCTACTGCCAGGTTAATCCATTCCCCCAGGAAGGGAAAGGCTAATATCTCTGGGAAATCAAACATTACCTTATCACCTCGTTACCTTCAGACATACCCCCACTCCGTGTAAAACTAGGGCGACCGTAGAGCGGGGGTATAAGCTTGCGGGATACTTCGTTGTCTTATTATCCAGTACCGAGCGGGAGCATTATTCGGCTACATCTGGGCTACTGCTTCTTTAACCTTCTTAGCAACGTCTGCAGGTACGAACGGAGTCCACAGGTCTTCTCGTTCCTGGAGGAACCACACGGCAGCATCAATCGGTTCGCCGCCGGTCTCATCCATATAGGCCAGAGTCTCATTAAGAGTCGCCGTACTCAACTTCCATTTCCCAAACATCTCGGCTACTTCTGGTGCCTTATCCGGGAAGTCCTTGTGCCCAGCTATGAAAAGGTCGACGGATGGCCAAGCACAGGCGTTGTCCTCCTCCCACACCGCTTGGTCATGGGCAGGCTCTTCCAGCAGTGTCAGGTCGAATTTACCGGCAATCCAAGTAGGGCCCCACAGATAGCCTAACCAGGGCTCCCCCTTTCCATAGGCACCTGCCAGGGAGGCAAAGAGTCCCTCCTGGCTGCCGGCATTGATCACGTCATAATCGTCGTCAAGTCCATAAGCGGCAACCTGCTCTATGGTGACCATCTCGCACTCCCAACCAACCGGTCCATTCACGAGCATGCCCTTGCTCCGGTTCTCCGGGTTTTGGAACAGCTCCTTGAATTCTGGCTGGTCAAGGTCAAAAACACTCTTCAGATTCGGCGCCATCGGCTCAATGCCGCGGTCAGGATCACCCTTGATAACATAGGTTGGCACGACGAAACCGCTCTGCCAGTTATCGTTGTTCAGGAAACCCAAAAGGACGATATCCCCAGCCGCTATGGCCTTATCGTATGCTTCTTGCTGGTTCTGCAGCCAGCCCTCCAGAAACACATCAAGGTCGCCGGTGCGTGTTCCCTGGAACAGCGGTATAGTTGCTCCCGGAATAAGCTCTACCGGGTAGCCGTAACCCTCTTCAATGATTATCTTGGCCATCTCAGACTGGAAATGAGCACTGCCCCAGTTGAGGTCAGAAATCTTGATGGGCTCTTTTTCCTTCTCGCCACAGCCCACCATGAACATACTGGCGACTATTACCGTGAGTAGTAAAATGGTTAAAATTTTTTTCATGCTATTCTTCCTTTCTCCATGCTTTCGGCTAGTTTATTTGGATGTATGTCAGGTCTCGCCACTGGTACCGCCACTGGGCTGTATGGCCTTGAGCAATACCGGTCTGGTGATTACCCCGAGCAGGCGCTGCTTTTTGTCCAGTACCGCCACTGGTGTGTCGCCCTCTGCCACCAGTTGCAGGCACTGCTCTAAAGGAGTATCCGGTGACGTGACCGGGTATTCCTGACTGGCCATCTCACCGATCTTAGTTGACCCGTTATCTGTTTCGGCTACGGCTTGCTCCATGGTCAGCGTCCCTTTGAGCACACCGCAATTATCAACAACGAAAGTCTGTTCGGTTTCGTTTTTCCTCATTTCTTCGATAGCGGTGGTAAAGGTCTGGTCGCTGTCAATCACCGCCGAGGGTTTTTCCATAATCGTATGGGCCACCACTACCTTACCACGGGGCACGTCTTTGACAAATTCTCTCACGTATTCATCAGCCGGATGAGACACGATATCCTGTGGGGTACCTAGCTGTACTATTACTCCGTCCCGCATAATGGCAATGCGGTCGCCCAAAGTTAGCGCCTCAAGCAGGTCGTGGGTGATAAAGACTACCGTCCTCTTCATCTTTGAGCGCAATTTTAAAAATTCTTCCTGCATCTGTCGGCGAATAAGCGGGTCCAGAGCACTGAAAGGCTCGTCCATAAGCAGTATTTCGGAACCCACTGCTAAAGCCCGGGCCAGGCCGACTCGTTGCTGCATACCACCACTGAGTTCATGTATCCGGCTGCTCTCCCAGCCCTTCAGTCCTACTATCTGTAGAACCTCTAAAACCTTTTCCCTTCTGGTCTCTCGGTTCTCGCCGCGAACTTCGAGACCGAAGGAAACATTATCCAGTACCGAGCGGTGCGGTAACAGACCGAAGCTCTGAAATACCATGCTCAGCTTGTGGCGGCGCAGTTCTTTGAGCTCATGGTCATTAATTTTGGCAATGTCGACACCTTCGATAAATATGGTGCCCTTGGTTGGTTTGATGAGCCGATTGAGACAGCGGACCAGGGTCGACTTCCCGCTTCCTGACAGCCCCATAACAACGAACACCTCGTTCTCTTTTACTTCAAACGAGACATCCCTTATGGCAATAACATGCCCGGTCTCCTCCATGACCTCCTGCTTGGTTTTGCCACTTTCAATAATATCAAGCACGCTCTCCGGAGC
>DATKWF010000101.1:0-10250 GCA_035529715.1 Dehalococcoidales bacterium
CCGTGGTGATGGTACCGGGGACGGGCGTGTCTATCGGCAGCTTTATGGGAGCTATAGAAGAGGAGAAAGCCACCATGTATCTGGGAGTGCCCTATATCTATGCGCTGGCGGTCAGGGTAGCCGAGCGGGAGGGGATAAAGAATGACCTGAGTTCTATACGCATGTTCGGCAGTGCCGGGGCGCCATTATCGGTTGAGGTTATACAGCAGTTCAAGCAGCATTATGGTTATACCATTGCCGATATGTGGGGTCTTACTGAGGCCGTGTCTCACATTACCTGCCCGCCTCTGGATGGTACGGGTAAGCTGGGAGCTTGCGGGAAGGTCCTGCCCGGGTGGGATATAGGGGTGGTGGACGACGACGGTAATGAACTGCCCCCGAATCAAACCGGTGAGATAGTGGTTAGCGGGGCGATAATGAAGGGTTATTATAACAATCCTCAGGCTACTGCCGAAACAATAAAGGATGGCTGGCTTTATACCGGTGATATTGGCAGAATTGATGAGGATGGCTATCTGTTTATCTCCGGCAGGAATAAAGAGCTGATTATCCTGAAGGGGCAGAATATCTGGCCAACTGATATTGAAGAGGTGTTGTGCACCCATCCCAGGGTAGCCAGAGCGGTAGTAACCGGTGTCCCTGACAAACTGCGGGGGGAGATAGTTGGTGCCGCAGTTGCCTTGAAGGAAGGGGGGGTGGCTACCGAACAGGAGATAAAGCAATTCTGCCAGCAGCATATGGCAGACTACAAAGTGCCCAGGCTGATTGTATTCACTGATTCTCTGCCCGATAGTGTCGCCCTGAAAATCAGCCGGGAAAAGCTGCGTGATTACCTGTCTACTTTATCCCCGCATTAACATATTTGGCGGAAGATGAGTTTTTCGGAAGTTGGTTCTATTGAGAGAAGTGAAAAGCGCTTCTCATCCCAGCCGGTAGGTTACCTCTTTGGCAGGTTTGGCTTGCTGGTTTTGCTGGCGGGTCTGTTGCTTGCTGCCTGGTTTGGTCAGGTAGTAATAGTCGTCCTGCTTGGTTTGGTTCTGTCGGCGGCCGGACTGGCCAGGTTATGGAGTCGGTTTTCACTGGTAGGTATTCACTGTGAACGCCGGCTCAGTGAGCGGCGTGTTTTCCCCGGCGAGAGCATTGAATTAAAACTGCGGGTGGTAAATCGCAAGCTACTGCCGCTTCCCTGGATACAGGTGGATGATGAGATACCGCTTGGTTTTGACCCCGGCGTTTCCCTCATGCCAGGCAACCGGCCAGGCTTCGGTTTATTAAGCAAATCGGCAGCCCTGCTGTGGTATACCGGAGTAAACTGGCGGCAGCTCTTTCGCTGTAACCAGCGAGGCTATTACTCACTGGGGCCACTGGTAATTTCCTCGGGGGACATTTTCGGGTTTTATCCACGTTGTATTACAGAACCAGCAACCGACCATATCATTGTGTATCCGAAGATTTACCCGGTTTCTCATCTGGGTATTCCGTCATTGTTCCCTCTGGGAGAAACCAGAGCCGAGCGGCGCATTTTTGAGGACCCGACTCGGACCATCGGCGTCCGTGACTACACTCCCCATGACAGTCGCCGGCGCATTCACTGGAAGGCGAGCGCCCACCACCAGACGCTACAGGTAAAGGTTTTTGAGCCAACCACTACCCTGAAAGTGGCGCTGTTTCTGGTGGTTGACAGCTTCAAGAAAGGGGAAGCGCACAATGAGGATGACTTTGAGCTGGGCATCAGTACGGCGGCTTCTGTTGCTAATTACGTTACCGGGCAGGGCAGTCCCGTGGGATTATATGTAAATACGCGTCTGGTTGATTCTGGCCGGGCGATTAGGATTCCGCCCGGTAGCGGTACCGGTCAGATGGTTAGCATACTGGAGGCTCTGGCTAAAGTCACTCCTGGCATCAGCAAACCTTTTGAGGAATTCCTGCGGGGTGAACGGATAGGATTACCCTGGGGGACTACTCTGATTTTTATACTTTCTCATCCTTCAAAATCGCTAACTCATATGCTTGTCAGCCTGAAAGCGAGCGGGTACAAACTGCAGGTTCTTCAGGTTGGCGGTGAAGAAGAGGTTGCTGCGGGAAGTAATATTGCCTGGCGCGGTGTCAGGCAGCCCGCTGACTTTATGAAAATTGGTGGTGGATGAACCCGATGAAACCGGACTGGCGTCAGATAATTTTATATATCACTGTCATGGGCACCGAGGGCTGCTGGCTATATGCCCTCATGGCCATGCTCAATGAGCAGGTGGCTAATGGACGCCTTTCCGTTCTGGGGCTTCTGCTTCTTTATTTAGCGTCTTTTGGCTTCAACCTGATGCTGCGATGGCTGCGATGGCCCAGGGTCTTCCTCGGCAGCGTCAGCTGGCTGGCATGGCTGGTGGGAATGCTGGTGGTGGTAAAAGTGCAGTTGTTTGGTGGTTCAGCGCTGCTGGATTCAGCCTGGCTCATGGCAGTACCCCGGGCAATACCCGAAGTAATTTATACCTTCAGGCCAGAGCTTCTGATTCTGGTGGGCACCGCTGTTTTCTGGTGGCTGGGGTGGCGCCTGGCTCATCTCAGAGCTAACTTTACCGCACTGGTCAGCGAATTTCAGTTCGGGCTGGTTATATTGGTTATCACTTTTCTGGTTGCCATTCAGCTGGGGATTGAACTTGCCGGCTCAGTGTATCTGGTTCTGCTTTTCTCTCTCTTTGCTCTGCTGGGTACATCCATAGCCCATGCTATGGAAGGCACAAGTTGGCTATCCGGGCTGTTCCAGGGTCACTGGTCGGGACTTTTGCTGGTTAGCATCAGCCTGATTCTTATATTGGGATTACTCATCAGTGCGCTGGTAACTCCCGAATTGCTCCAGCTAATTCTGGCTGCCCTTAAATGGGTGCTGGCAATGGTTATGAAAGGTGTTTTCTTTATCGCTGGCAAAATAATCCCCTTTCTTTCCAGTCTTTTCCCTACGCCAGAGCCGGTGGAAATGCCGTCGCTTATGCCCACTCCTGACATTACGGGACCCTTAGTGGAGGTCAGGCGGAGGCTCATACCTGAGTGGGTGACGAGTGGGCTTCGTATTGCCTGGACTGTCATGGTGATTGGATTTCTTGCTTTTGCCCTGTGGCGCATTTCCTCTCAAATATTTAGCTGGTTACAGCGTAAGCTGGCGGGCATGTCGGGAGCTGAGTTTGAGACGCTGCCGGGCGCTTTTAGAGCCGATTTTGTCGGTTTTCTGAAGAGCATTCTTTCCCGGTTACTCCGGTTAAGGCTGCGATTTAAACTGGGGGTAAAAGCGAAGCCAGCTTTCCCGGAGTTGAATTCTGTCCGCCAGATTTACCGCCAGCTTCTGCGCTGGGCATCCTCTGGTGGCTATCCACGGCACGGGTCGCAGACTCCATATGAGTATCTTTATACACTGTCCGGTTTGCTGCCAGAAGCACAGGCAGATTTGGATTTGATTACGCAGCAGTATGTGAGGACACGCTATGGTGCCTCGCTGCCGGCTGAAGATAAATTACAGGAGCTCAGGCAGAGCTGGCATAAGGTAAGGCGAAGTCGCTTGAAACAGACGGAAGTAGAACATAATCAAGAAGGGGGCAAATTAAATGGATAGAGTAGACAGGAAAGTAAGTCCAGAGATATCACGAATAAAGGAAGCCGCGGATAAACTATCGAACAATGTAAGCAAGGTTATCGTTGGTAAAAAAGAAACAATTGAGCTTGTCCTGGTGGCGCTGCTGTGTGAGGGGCATGTGTTGATTGAGGATGTGCCCGGCATTGGTAAAACGATGCTGGCCAAGGCGGTAGCCAGGTCGCTGGGGTGTAGTTTCAAGAGGATTCAGTCTACTCCTGACCTGCTGCCTTCAGATGTTATCGGCATCCATTATTATAACCAGAAGACCTCGGAGTTTGAATTTCGTCCCGGTCCGGTGGTGAGCAATGTCGTGCTGGTTGATGAGATAAACCGGGCTACACCGAGAACGCAGTCATGTCTGTTGGAGTGTATGCAGGAACAGCAGGTTACCGTGGACCTGGAGACGATACCACTGCCACGCCCGTTTATGGTTATTGCTACGCAGAACCCGGTGGAGTTGGAGGGCACGTTTCCTCTGCCGGAAGCGCAGCTTGACCGCTTTCTCCTCAGGGTCAGCCTCGGTTATCCTTCCGAAGATGAGGAAGGCGCAATCTTGTCTCGCTTCCAGCGGGAAAACCCTCTGGATAATCTGACCAGCGTGATTGAGACCGAGGAGTTATTAGAACTCCAGAAGTTGTGTCGTCAGGTCTACATTGACGACTCCGTGCGCAGCTATGTTACTGCCATTACCCGAGCCACGCGAAATCATCAGAGCATTGAGCTGGGGGCAAGCCCCCGCGCCTCTCTGGGTCTTCATCTGGCCTCACAGGCTCTGGCTGCTATCCAGGGGCGTGACTACGTTATTCCAGATGACGTCAAGCACCTGTCTGTTCCGGCTCTGGCCCATCGGTTGATTTCCAAGACAGAAGCCCGGCTGAGGGAACACTCATCGGAAGCTATAGTAAACGAAATTGTGGCTACCGTGCCCGTACCGGTAGAGGAGCCGAAATAATGACTGAGCAGATTTTGGGTAAGCTTGTTGACAATTAGCCTGTATGATATTATGTTGACAAGCATTGACGAACGGGTATTAAATGAATCCTTCACGAAGGGTATTGTGGGGAATATGTGCTCTGATTGCTATTGTAGCCTTTGGTGTAATCGGTTATATGGTCATCGAAGGCTGGGCTTTTCTCGATGCCCTTTATATGACAGTTATCACCATAACCACCGTAGGCTATACCGAGGTTCATCCTCTTACTAGCGGTGGACGTATATTTAGTATCTTTTTGATTGTTGGCGGTGTCGGTGGAGCGCTATATATCATAACCGGAATTGTACGGTATGTGGTTGAAGGCAACATAGGCACTATCTGGGAGAGGCGAAGGATGAAAAACAAGATTGCCAATCTGAAAGGGCACTTTATCCTTTGTGGCTTGGGGAGAGTAGGCGAGGAAATTGCCCGCACTTTTGAGGCGGAAAAGGTGCCCTTTGTTATCATTGAAAACAGGCCGGAATGCTTAGCTCGTTTGGAGCAGACCGATTATATATATTTGCAGGGCGATGCTACCAGAGACGAGGTGCTGAAGAATGCCGGTATTGAGCGGGCGCGCGGCTTGGTGGCGGCGGTTGGCAGTGATACCGATAACACCTATATTACTTTATCTGCCCGCGGTCTGTGCCCCAAGTTGTTTATTGAAGCCCGTGCTGTCAACAAGGAAGCGGTGAAAAAGCTGGAGAGGGCGGGGGCTAACCGCATTATATTACCGCAGGCTATCGGGGGGCGCCGTATGGCTATGTTAGCCTTGCGCCCGGCGGTAATTGATTTTATTGATACCGTAATTTACAGTCACGGACGTGAAATGCAGCTGGAAAATGTGGATATTGGCGAGAAATCCCGGCTGGCTGGCCTGACGATTAAGGCAGCCCGGGTTAAGACCGGCATTACCATACTGGCAGTGCGGAAGAAGAAAGACGATACACTAATAACCAATCCTTCCGAGGAAGAAATCATTGAAGAAGGCGACCAGATAATTGTGATTGGCACCATGAATCAGCTGACCTCTCTGGAGGAGGCACTTTAGAGGGGGCAGTTAGCTTGCAGAAGTAAAAGGGGAAGCTTATAAGCTTCCCCTTCTTTTTACTTTGGTAGCGCATACCGGATTCGAACCGGTGATCTCCTCCTTGAGAGGGAGGTGTCCTAAACCCCTAGACGAATGCGCCGCCTGAAATGCTGGCCGGGCACTAAGGTTGGTATCCCTGTGCCCCCACAGCCCCAGTCATTATAGCAAGCAAAGATACCAAACGGCAACACGAGACTCTGCATCACTCTGGGTAGAATCTCGTGTTGCTTTATTTTTGGCTCTTCATTTCTTTTCTTTACCGCTCCTTTTGCCAAATGGCACGACTGTGATTGTCCTGTGACGGTTTAGGCCTGTCTTTTTACATGGTTGTGATTTGCCCTTCTTAAACTTGGATTTAAAGGTATGCAGGGGAGGACTGATGAAGACCGGTTGTTTATTGGCTGAGAAGAAATGTTTAGGAAGTATTAATAATTCCGCCCCATATTTTTAGCCGTTGTTTTGCATCCTCACTGCATGCTGAAGCTAGGGAAAGTAAAAAAGTAGGCCAGGGTGTGAAACAAAATGAAACGGTTAGTCTCCATCTTATTCATATTACTCTCAATAGTCTTGACCGCAGACTCTTTTCAGGGACAGAATAGCGGTGAAACTGCGCCGGACTCGGTTCAGACAGGGATGACTTCACTTCCGGTGGTAGCCGGTGCCATCGATGCGACACTGCTTTCTCAGGAGGATAGTAGTCCAATCTCCGGAATCAATGACCGTGTTGCCAGCAACGCTGGTAAAGCATCTCCTTACCAGCGCTATGTGACTCCTGACGACCAGGCAATTGAAGCATTAACTACCCGGATAGATGGGGCTGAGGATGCCTATGCTCTGGCAGTTCAATGGACTTATGTCTCGGAGAAGACACTCAACCGTGTTGTTGATAAATGGCTTAAACCACACGAGTTTCTGGCTAACACACCCTATTTCCTCACTAATCCGGTTAAGGGAGAAGTGGTTAGCGATTGTGAGGAGCAGGCTTATGTTCTGGTTTCCTTGCTCCGTGCTGTTGGCGTTCGGGCGGAGGAAGTCAGAGTAGTTATGGGGAAGGTGGATTTTGATGGCACCGAGATGGGACATGCCTGGGTTGAGTTGTTCACGGATAACCACTGGTTGACTCTGGACCCCAGCAGTGGCCCCTACTGGGATGATGAAGCCGGAGAGATTGTGCACCGGCCGGGGCACTCTTTTGATTACTACCTGAACCATCCCTACCCGGTAATTGAGATATGGGTTTATGGCAACGATATTTATTACCTGGATTTACGCGACAATTCGGGAAATGCTCCGGATTCCTGGAACTAATTGACTTCAATCTTCTAGTTATAATCAGCGCGCCCTCAGTTTGAACAGGTATAATAACAGAAATCCTATAACCACGGCTCCAGCTATACTCATGTCAAGGGTAAACCAGTCTATCGGTGATTTGGCTGGCAATACCGCCGTGCTGACTGTCTTAAATTGACCTAGCAAGCCGGCTACCGTCACCCGATGCGTACCGACAGCCAGGTTAGATACCTCAAAGCTTACCAGCCGGCTACTTTTCGCGGGGAGAGTTACCTCTTTTACCGTCCTGATTACGCCGTCTATTTTCAGGTACAATTCATAACTGCCTTCAGTTTCGCCCTCGTTAGCTATACTAAGCGTGATGATGATTGGCTGCCCCAGTGGGGCTTGTCCGGGGTTGATGGTAAGGCTCCCAACTTCGAATTTTGCCGGTAGTGGTGGCGGGGGTGGTGCCACTTTGGCGGCAACGACAAACAGTGAGGCGTAGCTTATCCAGGCCTTGGCTTTGCCAATCTCAACCACCGAATCAGGGGGTTCTCCTATTGGTGCCAAACCCCGTTCAGCAGTATAGTAGGCAACGAAGGGTGGGAAGGTATTTTCTGGCAAATCATCCGGGTTGTAACTGACGGTAAGTCTGGCTGGGGGACTGAAATTAATCCGTGGAGTCTCCGCACCATCAATATAGCCAGTAAGTTTGTATACCGGGCTGAGTATTACTGTATCCTCCGGCGTAACGATTGATTCTTCAACTATGGTTAACTCTATCCGACTCAGCAGTATTCCGTCACTGCCGGTTATTTTGGCGTCACCATCAACCTCAACGACGAAATTGCCACCGGCGTCAGTTAAGGTTAAAGGTTCACGCAGGGTGCCGTCGGCTTCAATTTGTACTGTTATCTCCCTGCCCAGCATGTTTATTTCCAGGGGAAATTCTGGAGTAACAACTTCCTCTGGGGGTGTCGGGGGTAGCTCCTCAACTGGTGGTAGTGGTAATGGTGGTGGTGTTGGCGGTGGAGGCGAAGGTATAGGTAGAGGTATTCCCATCCCCCAATCCTCAGATATCGGTGGCGAGGGGATATAGGCAGCAATACCGAATTTGCAGAAGTGGCTTACCGGTGCCGAGATAATATTGCTTTCCGTGTCAACGGTGCTGCCCCCAAGTGTAACCCACCTGCATGGATTCTTATCTAAAAAGGCGATGGTCAGGTCTGCTTCTCTGACGCGGGCAGGTATATCATCAGGGTCATTATAGCTGAAGGTAAGGGTTACCGGTCGGTCAAAAGTGACGCCATTCGGCCCAATATCGTAGGTGCTAATAATGGCAGTATTTGGCGGTGGGGAAGGTGGCTTCCTGTCTATCTCAATCAACCATATTTCGCTGACGGGGTCTCCCGCCTCAGTTTGACCGACAGTACCTTGCGCGATGGTGATTTTGCCTTTGCCAGTTTCAGATTCAGCGGTGACAGTTTCGGTGAATGTACCATTCGCGCTGACAACACTGGATACATCGGTAATACTGCATTCCCGGAGTAGATAATTTATGGTGAAAGATATGCTGTCTCCCTGCGCAGCATTGCCTGTCCCGGCGGGCAGCTCCCATGTCCACTGCAGGTTGACTGTTTCCCCAGCCTTGAGAGGTATTATCTCAATAAAGTCCGGTCCTAAAACATTATGGGGCAGGTTGCCGATTTTTGCTGGCAGGTTTAGATTACTACACAGTCCATCCGCGGAGAGATTAAACAGCAGGTAGTCATCAAGCTCTCCAGGTTCGGCAGTGTCACCGGTTTCAGATTCAGGATTTAAGCCTTCGCTATTGAAAATATCGCTTATCCAGATGGTAATAAAACCATCCTGGCTGCCGACATTGCGCAGCTCAACTGTCTTGGTGCCGCTATCGGTAGGCCTAACATTAAATATGTTCCAGGAGGTGGCTCCTGCACCACCCAGCTCCAAGTCCACGGGGTTAGTCTGCGCCTGAGCTGCGGACGGTAAAAAGCCCAGCAAGGACAACCCCACCACGACTGCCATGAGCAGTCTGGCGGTGTGCCCGATGACCTTACTAGTCCATTTGAATTTCCTTAACTGGCATCGTTTACTCATTGTCCCTGCTCTGGAGTTACTGGTTGGTAGTGACCAGGACGTCGTCAATATTAATCTCCTCGGTGCTATCACCCAGTACCGAACCGTCAAACTGGAGCCTGAAATTGGAGATGAGGTACTGGGAATCAGTTATGGTTTCACTGAATGAGCACCATACATTGTTGGTATAAGTGGGATAACTTGTTAAGTCATACCAGGTATTATAGGTGCTACCGTTGTATATCTTGACGATAATGTCACCAGCCTCCAGACCCTTCGGATTGAACCAGAAGTTCACGGTAATCCAGCTTGCCCCTGCAGCGTTAAGGTCATCTGAAGTCAGGGAGCCGGCGGTTTGCGTATTGGATAGGCGTGCATTGTAGGTGCCGGTATGCGCCTTCCCTGAGTCCAGGATCCAGGTGGTCGTTCCGTTGCCATCCCAGTTGGCATCCCACGGGCTGCCTTCGAAACTGTCGTCGAGCAGGGTTTGAGGAGCGTATGGTGTGGCGCTGGCCTCGTTGGAGTAGTCGCTCTCATTGCTGCCCAGGTCAACGGCGGTAACCACATAGTAGTAAGTGGTGCCGTTGGTAAGCCCGGTATCGGTGTAGTCACTGGTTGACACGTTGTCGCTTATCTTGCTATAAACAGAGTCACTGGTCAGACTGCGGTAGACATTGTAGCTATCAAGGTCGCCTTCAAGGTTATCATTCCAGTTTAGGTCAACCGTGGTATTGCCAGGAGTAGCTCCCAGTCCGGTCGGTGCTGCCGGAGGCGGATCCACCGGCGTAGCACTGGCCTCATCGGATTGGTCGCTCTCGTTGCTGCCCAGGTCAACGGCGGTCACCACGTAGTAGTAGGTGGTGCCGTTGGTAAGCCCGGTATCGGTATAGGCGCTGGTTGACACGTTGTCGCTTATCTGGCTATAGCCAGAGCCGCTGGTCAGGCTGCGGTAGACATTGTAGCTATCCAGGTCAGCCTCAAGGTTATCGTTCCAGCCGAGCTCCGCCGTGGTATTGCCGGGAGTAGCTCCCAGTCCGGTTGGCGCTGCCGGGGGTACATCCACCGGCGTGGCGCTAACCTCGCTGGATAAGTCGCTCTCGTTAGTGCCCACGTCAACGGCGGTCACCACATAGTAGTAGGTAGTGCCGTTGGTGAGTCCGGTATCGGTGTAGTTACTGGTTGACACGTTGTCGCTT
>DATKWF010000102.1:0-11126 GCA_035529715.1 Dehalococcoidales bacterium
CACGTGAACAAGCAGATAATGCAATTCATGTATATTGGAAGGGCGGAGGGACTGTTGCCACTTTTATTTTAACAAGTGAGCATCGTAACCAGTTACTGGACTATTTTAATGCTCGACAAAAAACACCCAAAGAGTGTGTTGACTACCTAATGAGTCACGGATGTACATATAGGCAGGCAACCAGCGCGGTCTACAAATATAGGCAAGAGAAAGGTTTAATTGGTAAATAGAATATCGCCCAAACTATCTAAAAATACGGGGAGTCCAAGAGGGGCTTTGCCCCTCTTACATAAACCTCCCCCTCTCCTTTGAAGGAGAGGGGGAACGAGGGGGTGAGGTAAATGGCAAATCAAGATAACGAGCCTTCAGAAAATACTTTGCTAACTGAATATCAAGCACTGGGGAATTATAATAATTCCTTTCCATCTCAGCATTGGATGATGACTGGTATATTTATTGCCTTTAGTTCTGTTTTACTTGGTGGGTTGATATTTGCCTTTCTGTCTAGCACAGAAAGCCTGTTACTAGCTAACAAAGAAAGCCCGTTACCAGGTGTAATTATATGTGTGATTAGCACTGCAGTCTTGCTCATTTTTTACTTCATATATTATTGGGGTAAAAGGGTTAATTTTCTTCTACAAATTAATTTTGAGAGAATGCGTGAAATAGAAAGCCTGCTAGGGATGTGGAATCACTGGAGAGTTCATGGCATTGACCATTTGAAAGAGTTAACTTTTGACAATGAAATATCGTTGAAAGACAGAGAAAAGCTTCTTTCCTACAAGCCCCAAAAATGGTGGCTTTAAAAAAGATATGGCACGGAGTATAAAAAATCCACATACGAAGGCAGCACTAGGTGGCATTTCAAGGGGATATTTTTCACATTGATTGGAATGTGGATTTTAGTATTAATGGGTGGAATTACATTACTCTATTTCTATTGTCCTAGCGTAATGGGAATATCTTTAGGATTATTAGCATTAATTGGTGGCACGATTTTTTTTCACAGGAAGAATATTTGGCCATTTTGGGGGCATAAACGTTGACCAACAAACCATCTACAACCTTAATTATCACCTCTAGCCCCATCACCAGCCACACCGAGCTTATGCCGGGAGTGTACCTGACTTGGCTGGAAGCACCGCAGATAGCCGCCAGCGCACTGCCGGGGCAGTTCGTCATGGTCTCCTGCGGGGAAGACACCCTGCTGCGCCGCCCGCTGAGCATCCACCAGGTAGATAAGAATAAAATCGCCCTGCTTTTCAGCGTGGTCGGCAAGGGCACGCACTGGCTCTCACAGCGAAAGACAGGCGAGGAAATAGACCTGTTCGGGCCGCTGGGGAGGGGCTTCTCCCTTATGCCCGCTTCAAAAAACCTGCTGCTGGGGGCGGGGGGCATCGGCATCGCGCCGATAGCCTTCCTGGCGCAGGAAGCGGTAAAGCAAAAGCACCAGGTAAAGCTGCTTCTAGGCGCAGCCACCGCCAGCCAGCTTTATCCCACCCGTCTTCTCCCCCCTGAAATCGAGCTTGTCACCGCCACCGAGGACGGCTCCGCCGGCGAAAAGAGCACGCTGACCGATATTATACCCGACCATACCGACCGGGCGGACCAGGTCTTTGCCTGCGGGCCAATACCGATGTACCGGGCAATGGCAGGCAAGAAATATAAAAAGTCGGTGCAGGTCTCGCTGGGGATGAGGATGGGGTGCGGGCTGGGCGTCTGCTACGGCTGCACCGTCAGGACAAAAAACGGACTGAAGCAGGTCTGCAAAGACGGGCCGGTGTTTGAGCTGGAAGATATAGTGTGGGATGAACTAACCTGCTAGAGGCAGGAGGCATGTAGTCAGTATCCACACCGCACTAAAAGTGGATTCAATCATTTAAGCATGTATCAAAATTAAAAGGTGGTTATGATATGTCAAGCAATGAAAGCAGGAAAATGAGGAAAAACGAGTACCTCGGAACGGTGCTTAAGATTTTTTTCGGTCTTCTGCTGGTGATATCCATTATCTTTATACCAGCCGGGCGGATAGACTACTGGCAGGGGTGGCTCTATAGCGGAATCACCGCTCTTTGTGTTTTGATTTCAGCTATCGTTTTTGCCAGTAGAATGGACCTTGTCAGAGAACGTCAGAAACCCGGTCCGGGCACGAAATGGTGGGATAAGATATTCTGGGCATTTTATGGGCCCACATTTTTTGCCATCGTTATAGTTGCAAGCCTGGATGCGGGGCGTTTTGGGTGGACACCACATTTGCCCGTGGCTATCTATATAATAAGTGGCATGGTCTTTGTCCTGTCAAATTTTTACTTATTCATGGGCTATGTGGGTAAACAGATTCTTTTCCAGCGTAGTCCGCATTCAGAAGGATAGAGGGCAGGAAGTAGTACAAAATGGGCCGTACCATTCTGTCAGGCATCCGGGATATGTGGGGGGAATTTTAATGGCGATAAGCACTTCCTTAGTTCTTGGCTCCTTATGGGCTCTGATTCCGGCTGGTGTTATTTTTATTCTGCTTGTTATACGCACCTATTTGGAAGACACCACATTACAAAAAGAGCTGACGGGATACGCCGATTATGCCAAAAAAGTAAGGTTTCGGCTTTTACCTGGAATCTGGTGAGGAGGCCCGAGCAGTCTGAAAACCAGTGGTTCAAATCCAAAATCCTAAGGGAGGAGGTGCAATATGATAGTCACCAAGAAAATCAGCCTGCAGAGCAAGGGGAACTGCGATATTATCGATATCACGCCTCAGGTGGAACAGCAGCTTGCGGAGGCAGAGATAAAAGACGGCACAGTTACCATCTTTGTTGCCGGCTCAACGGCGGGAATAACTACCACTGAATATGAGTCCGGACTGCTCTCCGATTTCCCGGCAATGTGGGACCGGATTGTCCCCGGAAACATCCCCTACAGCCACGACCGCGCCTGGGGTGACGGCAACGGCCACTCTCACGTCCGGGCTTCGCTACTGGGCGCCTCGCTGGTGGTACCCTTCAACAACAAAAGATTGACCCTGGGCACCTGGCAGCAGATAGTCCTGGTGGACTTTGACAACCGCCCAAGGTCAAGACAAATCATAGTGCAGATTATGGGCGAGTAAGAGATTACTCTTCTTTGGCTGGCTCTTCCGATTTGGCAGCCTCTTCCGCCTCAGCTTTAGCCGAAGATAAAGCCTGGGCTTCATTTAGCTTCCTTACCAGCCTTGATTTGCGCCGGGCAGCATTGTTGGGGTGGACAATCCCCTTCTCCGCCGCTTTATCCAGAGACCTTACCGCCGCTACCACCGCCTTCTGAGCCGCTTCCAGCTCACCGGAAAAGATAAGTTTTTCCGCCCTGGTTACATCGGTTTTGGCCTGACTCTGAACCGATTTATTACGCAATCGCCTCCCTACAGAGGCACGCGCCTGCTTTTCAGCTGACTTAATCTGTGGCAATATTTACCCCCTTAGACAAATTTTGTTACTCACGTTTGCCTCATCCCCCAACCCGGGTAATACTTATTACCCCCCTGACCGCCTCAATTTTCTTCAAGAGCCGACTCAACTGGGCTAATCCAGCCGTCTCAAAGGTAAAATCTTCAGTAACAGTGTAGTCGTCGTGGTGGGCAGAGACCACTCCGGTAATATTAATCTTCTCCTCAGCCACAACGGTGGCGAGGTCGCGCATCAGCCCTACCCTGTCCCAAGCTTCAACCTGAATCCTAACCGGGTATAATGAATCGGATTTCCCCCACTCCGCCGAAACCAGCCTATCCTTCTCATCCTCATGAAGCACATTGTAACAATCCCGGCGGTGAATTGTCACCCCCTGGCTGCGAGTAATATAGCCGATAATCTCGTCCCCGGGCAGCGGGTTACAACACCGGGCTAAATTAGTAACCAAATCCCCGACTCCTAGCACCTGAACTGTTGAGGACACCAGCTTCGGTGGGGCAACCTCAGCCACCGCTTTAGGTGGTTCCCGCTGGGCGTCCAGCGCCAAAGCAATCTGGCTAGTCATGATACCGCCATAACCGATAGCCGCCAGAAAGTCATCCAGACTGCTGTAATCAAACAGGCTCGCCAGTTCCTCACGCTCAATTTTTACTCCCAGATGTCTCAACTCCTTATCCAGAAGCTGCCGGCCCCGCTCAATATTTTCCGTCCTTTCCTGCCGCTTAAACCACTGCCGTATCTTTTCCCTGGCATGAGATGTTTGGACATATCCCAGGTGCGGATTAAGCCAGTCCCGGCTCGGTCCTTTCTCCCCCTTGGTCGACATAATTTCAACCACATCGCCATTGTTAAGCTGATAGTTAAACGGCACCAGCTTGCCGTTTACCTTGGCCCCGATACAGCGGTGTCCCAGTTCAGTATGAACCCGGTAAGCAAAATCAAGAGGGGTAGAGCCTTTGGGCAAATCCTTTATCTCCCCCTTGGGGGTGTAAACAAAAACCTGGTCAATGAATATATCAGTTTTAACCGATTCCAGAAACTCTTCCGCCCCGCTGAGTTCCCGATGCCAGTCAATCAGCTGACGCAGCCAGCCAATCCTCTCCTCAAAGTGCGCATCCTTCTTTTCGCCTTCCTTATAACGCCAGTGCGCCGCCACCCCATACTCCGCAACGTAATGCATGTCATGGGTGCGGATCTGAACTTCCAGAGGTATGGTGCCAAGACACATAACGGCGGTATGTAATGCCTGATAGCCATTTGGCTTGGGACTGGCAATATAATCGTCAAACTCATCGGGCAAGGGATGCCACAAACTGTGGATAATGCCCACAGCACTATAGCAATCAGACACGGTACCGACCAGCACCCGAAGGGCGTGAATGTCATGTATGTCATCAAATTGCTTGCCCAAGGCATCATATCGTTCCATTTTCCGGCATATGCTGTAGATGTGTTTCGGTCTACCCGACATCTCGGCTACCAGTCCAAGACGGTCAAACTCCTTCCTCAAAATATCAATCACCTGAGATATAAAGTCTTCCCGCTTGACCCGTCGGGAGGCAACCAGGTGGGCAATTCGGCGATACCTATCTGGTTCCAGATAACGGAAGGACAGGTCTTCTAATTGCCATTTCAGTTCCCATATCCCCAGGCGATGAGCCAACGGGGCATATATCTCCAGAGTTTCCTGCGCAATACTGTGCTGCTTCTCCGGTGACAGGGCATCCAGGGTGCGCATATTGTGCAGACGGTCAGCCAGCTTGATAAATATCACACGGAGGTCTTCCGCCATTGCCACCAGCATCTTCCTCAGGTTCTCCGCCTGCGTTTCCTTGGTCACCGATTCCGCAACTTGCCAGGAGACTTTACCCAGCTTGGTGGTGCCGTCAACCAGCTTGCTTATCTCTGGACCAAACCTGGCTTCAATCTCGGCAATGGGGAGACCGCAATTTTCCGGGATATCATGCAGTAAAGCCGCCGCCAGAGAACTGGCGTCAAGCTGAAGCTCAGCCAGAATCAGCGCCGTCTGCAACGGGTGCTCCAGATAGGGCTCGCCCGACTTGCGTACCTGCCCCCTGTGCGCCTCGGCAGCAAAGCGATAGGCTTCTTCAATTACAGCCATCTTCTCCGGCGCAACATACGCCTGCGCCTTTTCTTTAAGCTGACTGAAGCCCTTTACCTCAATAGTAGTCAAGATTTTGAACTGCCTCCCAGTTTAACTTTAGCCCGGACTATATTTTAAGTATAGCCTAATAGGGCTTCCCGTGTAAATGAGCCTTTATCACTCAGCAACCTATCCCCCCCGGCCCCCTTCCCTTACCAGGGAAGGGGGAGCGTAGGTAGAAGAGGGGCTAACGCCCCTCTTAAACACCCGCACATTACTAACCTGGTAAGGATAGCCGGAGGGGGCTGGTGCCCCTCTCAAAAATCTTTCCCCCCCTACTTGAGGAGAGGGGGATCAAGGGGGTGAGGTTACACCAAATAATCTCCCTTTACAAATCCAGTGGTAATACTGTATCCTAGCTTTAAGATAAGAGCCGAGGAGAGTTGAATTGTATCAGGCACCGCGGGGGACTACCGACATCCTGCCAGAGGAGCAAGCCTACTGGCGCTACGTAGAGCAGAAGGTGGTTGATATCTGCCAGCTCTACGGATACGAGCGCATTGATTCCCCGATGTTTGAAGAGGCCGGGCTTTTCACCCGCAGCGTGGGGCAGGGAACAGACATCGTTGAGAAGGAAATGTATACCTTTGCCGATAAAGGCGGTAATCAAATAACGCTGAGGCCGGAAGGTACGGCGCCGGTATGCCGTGCCTACCTGGAACACGGACTGCACAATTTACCGCAGCCGGTAAAGCTATATTACATTGCTTCCATTTTCAGGTACGAAAGGCCCCAGGCAGGGAGATACCGCCAGCACTACCAGTTTGGCTATGAGGCTATCGGCGATGATGACCCCGCCCTTGATGCTGAAGTCATTGATATGGCCTGGCAGTTCTTCCTCTCCTTGAATCTCCGCCACCTGACACTACAGCTCAATAGCATCGGCTGCAGGCAGTGCCGCCCCGCCTATCTGAGCGCCCTGAAGGATTATTACGCTGACTATAAAGAAGGGTTGTGCCCGGACTGCAAGACCAGGCTGAAGCGAAACCCCCTCCGCCTGCTGGACTGCAAAAAGCCTTCGTGCCAGAAAACAGCCAATGCCGCCCCCAGAAGCGCTGACCACCTCTGCCCCGAGTGCGACACCCACTTCAACCAGCTCAGGGAGTACCTCAATCTGCTCGGAATTCCCTTTGAAGTCAACCACCGCCTGGTCCGGGGGCTGGACTACTACACCAGAACCGTCTTTGAGATTCAGCCCGAGTCCGGCGGTGCCCAGAGCACCATCGGCGGCGGCGGACGCTATGACAACCTGATTGAGGAGCTGGGGGGCAAGCCGACACCAGCGATAGGCTTAGCCGCCGGCATGGAACGGATAATACTTAACCTGAAGAAACAGGCTGTCTCCATTCCTCCCCTCCCCGGGCCCCGGGTTTTTATTGCCTGCATCGGTGAAGAAGCCAGAGTGGAAACAATAAAGCTGGCTTCCCGGCTGAGGCAGGCTGGCATCGGCACTCTGCTGGCTACCGGTAGCCGGAGCCTTAAAGCCCAGCTACGGCAAGCCAACAACCTTGGCATACCTCACGCGGTGATTGTTGGTGAGGAGGAAGTGAAAACGGGCACGGTGATACTGCGGGACATGGCTAATGCCCGGCAAAAAACCGTCTCCCGCGATGAATTACCACAGATATTAAAACAGTCGGTTTAGCCGCTTTTTACCTTTACAGCATCAGGCTTTAATTAGTAGCAACCCTATCCCCCTGTGTCCCCCTTCCCCTTGGCAAGGGGAAGGAGGAGGGTTTTATTAGAGGGACTTCGTCCCTCTAAAACTCCCTATTAAATGTACCTGGAGACTTCGTCCCTCCTTTTAATATTCCTCCCCCTCTCCTGGAACATAAAAGTCATTGCGGGGAGCGGAGCGACGAAGCAAACCAAAAGATAAAGATAAGATTGCTTCGCCTTCGGCTCGCAATGACACGTCAGCCAGAAGGAGAGATAGACACCTAGGGTCAGGCTAGAAGTTAGGCAGGGATGAAATACAGCGATATTTTTCGGCTCGCAATGACACCGTCAGCCAGAAGGAGAGGGAGATAAAGGGGATGAGGTTACCTTTTCTCGTTAAGAGAAGGAGGATTGCAGGTTGCTGAAAAGCCAGATGGCACCGAAAATTTTAGTATATATTAGTATATCTTAGTATATTTATGTAAAATTGGTCACCACAGGGGTTGACAAAAACGCATTTTATGTTATAGTAATAGTGTATTAGCCTTGAAAGGAGGTGGTGCAATGGCAGGGACCCGCAAGGGGGAAGAGTCTTTAGGGCTCAAAATTAGCTACGAAGAAACTTGGTCTCCATAAAAAAGATGTGGTTTTATGGCACCTATTTCTTTGTGGAGGCCTAATGATATTAAATCAAGGAGGAAAACTTAAAGTCGATGAAAAATAAAATATCTAGAATATGGGGTGTTGGCCTGGTCATAGTGTTGACAGCCAGCCTCCTGCTTGCGGCGGCACCAGTGTCAGCTGGCACGCTCTCCTGGGGAGCCGAAACCATCCCGAGCACCAGCGGCAAGGTCCTTCAAGACGGTGCTAGTGTCGCTGACATCGCCATTGCCGATGACGGGACAATATATGCCGTCACCGGCGTCGCGACGGACAACTACTGCTACAAGTCAACCAATGGCGGCGTGTCCTGGTCAAAGATGACCCAGGACTTCAGTTTCGCGCCTGACCTGGTAGCGGTTGCCCCTGACGACTCTGACGTAGTGGCTGTCGCTTTAGCCGCCACACCGGAGGTTTGGATCAGCAAAGACGGCGGCTCAACCTGGGGCACACTGAGCGCAATCACGGGCGATGTCACCACCGCAGATGCCCTCTATGACATGGCCATCTCACCAACCGCTGCCGGGGTGAACTATCTTGCCGTCGCCGGCGAGGATGGCAATGTTGCCGATGTTTGGAAGTTCAACATTGGCGCCGCGGCACCAAGCTGGGAGGATACCGCTGACGAGATCGGTTTCGAAGGTGGAACCGAGGCTTTGGCAGTAGCCTTCTCACCCAACTTCGCCTCGGACTACGTCATGACCGCCGTCTCTGTCAATGGCACCGCCGACGATACTCATTTCCAGATGTGGAGTGAGTCTTCCGATGCCTGGAATGATACCGGCGCTTCCTTCTCCAGCTACCCCGTAGAAATTAAAAATGGCAGCAACTCTATTGAGGATACTACCGGGGCAGCAATCGCACTGTCTCCAGACTACCTGGGCAGTGACGACACGATGCGCGTCGCCTTCGTCGGTTTGACCACTAGCACTTCGGCTTACGGCGGTGTCTATCGCCTGAAAAACACCACTGATAAGGTGATAGACGACGGAATCAACATCTACAGCATTAGCTACGACGGCACCAACCTGGTGGCCGGGGCGACTGACGACCATAATGTCCGGCGTTCCGACGACCCGCTGGCAACAACGCCAAGCTTCAGCAGTGCCGGCACCTATAAGCGACCGGGCATGACGTCTGCCAAGCCCGTGGTCGTCGCCTGGAACGGCGCCGACGTGGTGGCTGGAACCCAAGGCACTGGCAGTGCCTTCTCCGTCTCCACTGATAACGGCAAGTCCTTCAACGACATCAGCCTGGTTGATGCCGCCAATATGGGCACTATGCTGGATGTCGCCGTTTCGGCTGACGGCAGCACGGTCTACATGCTGGCCAACGACGGTAACGCACTCAGCCTGTGGAAAATGGCTTCATCCTGGAAGAGGGTGTTAGCTCTTGGCGCCGACGACGGCTATATTCTCCGCGTTGCCCCTGATGACCCTGATACGGTCTATGTGGCCAAGACAGGTGCAGCTGCCAAAAGCATCTACTACAGCAGCGACGGCGGCGAAACCAAGTGGTTCGCCCGCACCACTCGCGCCTTCATTCAGGACCTGACGGTAGAAGGTGACGGTGATGTTGCCTATATGGCGGTGTACAATGCCGCCACGGTAAGCAAGACCACCAATACCGGCTTTACCTGGGGCACGGCGAAAGCTACCGGGGTTACCGGCAACATCAACATGATATCCAGCCTCAGCGAGGATAACCTGATTGTTGGTAGCGCGTCCGGCTATGTAGCCTGGTCCACCGACGGCAACTCTAACTGGAAAGCGAACACCGTGCAACTTAATGGTGCCGGGCTAACTCTGGTCACCGCCAGCGGACTTGCTGACGGCGACTGTATCTATGCCTCGGCCAAGTCTGCCGATGCAACCGCTTCCCTGGTGGAGCGCTGGGAGATGGGTCAAAGCGGCACCACCTGGAAGGACATCTCAGCCACATTCGTCGGCGATAATTATTCAGCTACAGGTATATCTCTGACGGAAGGCGTCCTCTACGTCCTGACCGAGACCAGCACCGCAGACAACAACAGCGCGGTTATACGGACGCTCAGCCCAAGCTCAGCCGAGCCCTCATCTGGTATGTGGAGCTCGGTGGCAAGCGCCGATGAGGCTTTCTCTGCTACGCCTACGGCACTGAGGGTAAGCGCCGGCAAGCTGTGGACGGTTGACAAGGATTTGCCCAAGCTCTGGAGCTACAGCGATACCCTGTCGACAGCCGGACCAGCGCTGGTTACACCCAGCCACGGAGCGGAAGTCCAAATCAACCCGGTAAGCGGGTCAGCATACACTCAAGCCTTCAGCTGGGAGCGCCCGTCCAAGGCCACGATATACCAGCTCAGGTTTGCCCTTGACTACGACTTCACCGAGGTCGTCAAAACGGTTACTACAGCTTCGACCACTGACGACCCGATAGCGGAAGTAGTCGGGCCTGGTGCCACAAACGCACTGGCGTTTATGCCGAACATCACCTACTACTGGAAGGTGAGAGTAGCTCAAGCCGGTCCTGTCTTCAGCCCGTGGTCGGCAACCCGCATGTTCACCATCGGAGCCCTACCCGAAATACAGCCACCGGTAGAGATAATAATTCCACCGGCACCACCGGCACCACAGATTGTACTCCCGCCGACTCCGGCACCGGTTCCGGCTCCGGAGATAATCTTTCAGACACCACCGCCACCACCGGATATTATTATTCCACCGGCACCTGCGCCACCGGCACCAATTACTCCGGCCTACATCTGGGCCATAATCATCATTGGCGCCATCCTGGTGATTGCGGTAGTAGTCCTGATAGTCAGAACCAGACGACCGGTCTAGTTCTAGCCTGAGGGACACCAGTCCGTAACTTCGAGAGCCCCCCGAAATCGGGGGGCTCTCTTTTTATTGTAAACATTAAACAACCCCATCCCCCTAAAACTCCCTATAAAATATATTTCGAGGCTCCCCATGCTATTTATTCCCTCAAGGATAAGGGTGTTTAAGAGGGGCTAATGCCCCTCTTCTATAATAAATCCCCCTCTCTTTGAGCATAAAAGTCATTGCGAGGAGCGGAGCGACGAAGCAAACCAGAAGATAAAGATGAGATTGCTTCGCCTTCGGCTCGCAATGACGTATTATTCGGCTCGCAATGACACACCAGACAGAAGAAGGGGGGATAAAGGGGATAGGGTTACCTAAGCTAAACTTAGAGGTGCAACGAGATGA
>DATKWF010000103.1:0-4526 GCA_035529715.1 Dehalococcoidales bacterium
TCTTTATCTCGTCAAGCTTGCTTATGACCGGTTCCCACCCCGGCCATTCGGGAGGGGGGCCTGGAGGTGCCGCCCCCTCAAGTAGGGCTATCAGCCTGTCGAGCTTGTTGCACAGTGCCTCAACATGGTCCCACGGGGCCAGCCTTGGCGTTGTTGGTCTCGGTGGTGTATATACCTTTGGTTCTGCCACAGCTTCCTCCTTTTAGCAAAAAGGAGATTGAGGCTTGCCGTCCCCCCTCTCCCTTTATGTACTCAAAGACTTTAAGAGCTAATTAAAACCCCAGGATATAGTTACGAAGGTACCGACATCAGCCCCGTCGATGGCAACTTGCAGCTGCCCGAGTATCTCCAGCTCCTTGAGCGCCTCCGCAGCTATCGTGGCCCAACCGGCATTGTCGACGGTGATGATAAGCCGGTCTATCGTGGTCAGGACCGGAGCCGGGACACCATTGCTGGCAGCAGGCAAAAATACATCCTGTATGGTGATAACTCTCTGTGCTCCGCCAGCTTCATTATCAACAATAATCTGCGATGGGATTATCTTGGCGTTCTGCTTCTCAGTAGCAAAAACGTGTGTTAGCCCCGGTGACATTACCTGTGCTAAACTAGGCATCTTTTACCTCCTCTATGTCTGTCTAAAATTACCAACGAAGCTCCGAGTAATAGCTTAGACTTTTTGCCTTTGAAAGTTGCTCGGATGTTGGTGCCTTCATCTCCTCCAGGAGACATTTATTTACGGTGATTCCGAAGACACACTTTTCAAAGGCAATATTCGGCACCACCACAGGACCCTGACCAGTGTCCACGAATGTCCGCGCAATAAGGGGTTCCAAATCCTTGACAAAATAGAGGAGGATTCTCTTATCCTCGTAGGGGCTGTCTTCGGGCTTGAGAGCGCCGAGATATTTGCGTGCCGTCACCGTGACATCGGGCACCATCCCTGCCTGCTCAAGCCTGCTTACGAATTCACCGGCGGGGATATAGAGTTGCACCTGGTAGTTACCTGGCTTAAATCCCAGTGCCAATTCATAAAGCGTCCTGGTATTCTCGGGGTAGAGGTTTACGCCGCCGGTCTGGTTGGAGAAGTCGACATCGCGGTAATCATTGGCGGGCAGGATATAGGGCAGGTCCTGGTTAACCTCATTGACTCTGGCGATTTTGAAGAACTTGCCCTTGACGTGGGGCAGCGTATCTGGCCACTGATCGGTGAATTTGACGAAGAACCCCTTTTGCAGGAGTTTGGGTAAGGTCGCCCCTACAGTAGCTTCCGGGATAGGCAAATACTGTATCAACTTACGCCTCCTTTTCTCTCCTTATCGTCGGAGAGTAAGTTATTTTGTCCGCTGTGCTCCCCTCCATTTCTCGGAGGGGAGCGATGCTATTCTTTTAAGTCAAGAGATCCTACTTCTACGGAGCTATCATGAGATTGACAAAGGGAGCACCCTGTCCACCACCGAAACCAGGAGCCATGATAGTGCCTGCAATCTGTTGTATACCGACGGCAGGGTCAGCTTCATTAAACGCGGCAATTGAGCCATTCCCACGGAACATAGCCAGGGAACTATCGATTGTAGTCCAATCCCCTAGGACTGGCGTTATCCAAACAAGACCCCATGTTTGCAGCCAGAGATACTGGCCAACAGTTGCTGCAATCGGTGGCATCCCTACGATCATTTGTCTGTCTAGGTTGCCTTCAAGAACATCCAGGTAGCGATTTGCTATCAATTCAGCGTGGGGGGCGGGAGTCAGGGCAACGGGAAGAGGTCTATCAACTGTTACCGTCATCAACACGACCGGTGGGACCAAGTTGGGATCCACTGCCGTGTTGTGAACTATCCGGCGGTTAATGGTATCACCCATGCCGTCGGGGAAGATGATAGCATTTCCTTCGGCCAGCTCATCCTCAGCGATTACGCCGGTGCCGAGACGGCCATCGGTGCCTGCTATGGTTACTTCAAAGGTGTATTTTCCGGCAGCCAGAAGATCCACAGTAACGACAGCAAAAGCAACATCCTGAGCTCCGCCGATGTGTGCTCCCAGGCCGCAATTGAGAGCATTACCAGCCCTGCCATAGTGAAATACCCGTTCGTCAACCACCATCCGGGAGCCGAGGGTGAAGTGCTTGATGAGGCTTATCTCGTCATAGTCCTGGTAGACGCCATCGAGAGATACAGCTGGCCCGAATATCCGTCCTGGTAGACGCGATGCCGGGTCAATATTGAGCGGGCCAATGTCGCCCCTGAGCCTTCTTGCATACAATTTTGATTTAGCTTGCATTTTAGCAAACCTCCATAAAATATTAGCTGATTCCCCCCATTTTCAGGGGGGCGTCACCTCCCGTCAGCCCACGGTACTTAGTTTTCTCTTTAGCCAGTTATCAAGCTGCGGATATTCTGGCTCATCTTTATCCAAAGCCCTACCGGCTGAATTTCATCAGCGGCGTTCTGGTAGTACCTCGCCTCAACCCGGCCGTCCTCCCTCGGGTAGAGGATGAAGGGCTCCTTCAGCTCAATCAGCGGGAAGTGCTCCCATACCTGGGCTAGGTCGAAGTCGGCGTTCTGGATGTTATACTGCCGGGCCAGATAGGTAATCTGGATGGCGCTGGTGGCTGGTGTCCAGGAGGGATTGGCGAAGCCGAAGACCAGGAGGGCTTCAGTCGTTCCCATTGCCAAGGCAATGTGGCCATCAGCAACAGCGGGTGTAGTGCCGGCGATGAGCTCGCCGGTCCACCCAACAGGTGGTACGACACCGGCAATATTCCTGACCCACGTAAGCCTGGCCGTTGCAGCAGCAATAGCCGGGTCCTGGAACTGCTCCGGGCGGAACCTCAGGATATCCAGCTGACGACCACTGCCGACAGCACCCTTGAAGCCACTCGCGCTTTCGACATTGACTACCCTGACGGCATTGGCAATCGCCACCGCGTTCTTGGCAAAGAGTGCCTGAATCCACGGGTTCTCCTGGGAAATGAGAATATCAATCTCGTCGGCCAGGGTCTTTATGTCCGCGTAATCGATTTCCGCCATTACGTGTTCGGTGACCTGCCCATCGGGCAGGATGGTTCTGAGCGTTTGATCAGCCATGCGGCCGGTGTCTTTATATAGTCCAGCCGCTTGTAATGTAGTTACAACAGAGTTATTCACGATTTCCTCCTTTAATTAAGGCTATTTTTTGAAGAGGCTTTACATTCCCCTTCGGGTTGATACTTGGCCTATCACCCCCCCAATAGGCTGGGTATATTCCTGTACCAGGGGTGTTACAGTTGCCCTTGCTGGCGTCGGCCTTACTGTCCTTACCGGTGTTACCACGGCGCTGGTGACATACCGTCGTTTCAAACCAGCTTCTGCACCACCAGGTAGAGCCGGTAGCTCAGGTGGCGCCGGCAGGTCAGGGATTTCCATAGGCAAATCAGGTAGTACCGGAATCTTGTTAGTGGCATCAATCAGCATAGTGGATATTTTCGGTGCCCCCTCAGGCAATTTAGCCTCTACCGCCACTGGATATTTGATAGCGTCTAATAGTAAATCCTTTGGATTCTTGATAGGCATATCTTCCTCCTTATCCCGTAACCCTCTTTATTTGATTCTTGACTCCTTCAAAGGTGTCCATAACACCCTGTCCAAGGCCCTCGACCATGCCCAGGCCAGCCTTAACCGTTTGCCCTACTGCCTTGATAGCAGCATCAGGTATAACGGAAGGGTCATCGGGCATCTTGGTCTTGACATTATCCATGTTGGCTTTGACCTCAGAGGCGAAGTTATCAGCTACAACAGCGATATTCTTGGCCACCCTGGCTGGTCCCTCAGCTACCTCAATCGCACCATCGGCGATACTGTCGACTAACACTTTGGGGTCGAGAAGTTGCATATTATTACCTCCTTAGTTTTGTGGGGAGCAGCCTTCCCGGAAAGGAAAACGGGATGAGCGTTTCAACCTTCCCGGTAAAGGTCGCTCATCCCGTTTTGTATCCCTAATCTAATTGTAAACACACTTTTATTTCTTTGTCAACATCACCCCCTTTTAACCCGAAATTGGAAGCAAAATTGGCGGAGGAGGAATTAGCCTAAAAGGCAGTGCCAAAGAAGCTCTAGCTCTTATAGAAGCACCTCCATCCCCCAGCAGCACGGCATTGTCGCGATTAAACTCAATGCAGGATTTTATTAGCTCGTCCTCCTCTATCTCCGCATAGCAATCATATTGGGTAAGTTCAGTGTCAAACGCTTCTTGCGCTGTTTTACCGTCAAGTAGTACGTTTAGCCCCGCTACCACCGGCATCAGGCACTTGCCGGCAAATTCCTTATCAGCCCAGGGGACTGAAGCAAGGTCGGCATCTACCACCCACAAATAATCATCCGTATAGCCCATCGCACAGGCTGCCCCATTCTCCACTAAATCCGGCACAAGCGCAACCCCACACTGGCAAGATAAAAGTTTTATCACCTTACCTTTAACCTCCCTGGGGTTATACTTGCCAACCTCAAGGATTACGGTTTCATTCTGGCCAGTAAAGACATCTTCCCCGCCAT
>DATKWF010000104.1:0-16624 GCA_035529715.1 Dehalococcoidales bacterium
ACGCACCTCTAAGTATTTCCCTTCTCCTGACAAGTACCCTATACTATAAACGGGGAGTTAAAGAGGGGCGAAGCCCCTCTTCTGCAAATTTCCCCCTCTCATTGATAGGAGAGGGGGACTAAGGGGGTGAGGTAGATAAACAACCTCATTAAACAAGCTCTAAAGCACAGTCACGATAGCTGGTTTGGCAAAGCCATGCACCTGTTTGACCGCCCGGCGGTAGGTGATGAAGTGTGGGAGGAGCTGGAGGAACTACTTATCCTTGCCGACGTAGGAGTTAACACCGCCGAGAAGCTTATCAGTAAGGTAAAGCAGCGGGTAGCGGAAGAGAAGATTAGCGAAGGCGCACTGGTGCGTGCTGCCCTGCAGTCAGAAATGGTCAATATTCTGAGTGTTGCTCCTCAGCAAGTATCTGCTGACCGGGCAGTACCCGGCGTGGTACTGGTGGTGGGTGTCAATGGGGGTGGCAAGACGACCTCCATCGCCAAGCTTGCCCACAGCTTGAAGAATGAGGGCAGGAGTGTTATCTTGGTGGCGGCGGACACCTTCCGTGCAGCGGCTATTGACCAGCTCAAGCACTGGGGGCAGAGGGTGGGGGTGGATGTTATCGCCCATCAGCCCGGGGCCGACCCGGGGGCGGTGGTCTTTGATGCCCTGCAAGCCGCGCGCAGTCGGCAGGTTGAGGAAGTAATTATTGATACCGCCGGCAGACTGCACACCAAGTTTAACCTGATGGAGGAGCTGAAAAAAATCAAGCGGGTGGCAGCCAAGTCCGACCCCACCGCTCCCCATGAGGTAATCCTGGTGCTTGATGCTGCCACTGGCCAGAATGGTTTGACTCAGGCGAAATACTTCACCGAGGCGGTAGGTGTAACCGGCATCTTTTTGGCCAAGCTTGATGGCACTGCCAAGGGAGGAATTGTGCTGGCTATTTGTGACGAGCTGCAAATTCCAATCAAATATATCGGCGTTGGTGAACAACTGGAGGATATGGCAACATTTAATGCAGAGTCGTTTGTTGAGGCACTCTGCTCCTGATTCCGGGAGGAACGATTGATTGTTATAAGTATAAGTCCGATAGCTTTTACCATTGGCTCGATTGAAGTCAGGTGGTATGGCATCTTTGTGGCTCTGGCAATTATGGTGGTGTTGTTGTGGGCGGTGAGAGAAGTCAAAAGGGGCGCTAAACTTTCTTATGATACGGTTATCACGGCGGCGCTGGTTGGTATCCCCTCCGGCGTGGTCTTTGCCAGGTTGCTCCATGTTATTGATGGCTGGGAGTACTACAGCCAGCACCTGGGGGAGATAATCGGTGGGGGTGGCCTGACTGCCTATGGTGGTGTCCTGGGGGCTGCCCTTGGTATCTGGATTTACAGTCGGTTCAGCCGGTTTAAGTTTGGCTACTTTGCTGATATGGTGGCACCGGGTATTATCCTGTCCCAGGCAGTAGGCAGGGTGGGTTGCCTGCTGAATGGCTGCTGTTACGGGCTGGAGACCCTCCTGCCGTGGAGTATTGTCTATATCCACCCTGAGAGTTATTGTCCGCTGGGGGTGGCAATCCATCCCACGCAGGTTTATGAGATATTATGGAATCTGGCGGTTTTTGCGGTGTTACTGAAATTGAGGGGGCGTTTCAAGCCTGACGGTTCCCTGTTCCTCATCTACCTCAGTCTATACTCGGTATGGCGACTCGGTGCCGATTTCCTGCGGGAGGGGGAAGCTTTTCTCTTTGGCTTACATCAGGCTCAGGTAATTGCCATAATAGTCCTGCTCATCGCTATCCCCTTACTGGCGTTGCGGGCACGGTGGGTGAGACAGGAGGACAATGAAAAAATCCAGAGTGGCAGTGATTAAATGCGATTCGTATGATGATGAGAAGGTATGCGAAGCGGTCAGGGCAGGGATTGGCCTGCTTGGCGGAATCTCCTCTTTTATAAAATCCGGCGAAAGAATAGTAATCAAGCCGAATGTGCTTCTAGGCACAAATCCTCAAAAGTGCGTGGTCACCCATCCCTCTGTGTTTAAGGCGGCAGGTATAATATTGAAGAATGCCGGTGCTGTCGTATCCTATGGAGATTCTCCGGGTTTCGGAAAATGCAAAGGTAACATGCGAAGGGCCAAATTGAAACCGGTAGCCGACGAGTTAGGACTGGTACTGGCTGATTTTGATAAAGGGAAGGCTGTTACCCACAAAGAAGCGCTCTTAAGCAAGAGATTTGTTCTTGCCAACGGGGTTATAGAAGCTGACGGCCTGGTAAGTCTGCCGAAACTGAAGACGCATGGGCTAACCAGGTTCACCGGAGCAATCAAGAACCAGTTTGGATGCGTTCCCGGGTTCCTGAAGAGCCAGTTTCATGTAAAGATGCCCGACCCCTATGATTTTGCAACCATGCTTGTTGACCTGAATACGCTGATTAAGCCTCGTTTATGTATCATGGATGGTATTATGGCCATGGAAGGGAATGGCCCAAGCAGCGGTAAGCCCAGGAAACTTGGTGTATTGCTATTTTCCGATGACCCCGTTGCCATAGACTCCGTGGCCTGTAAAATCATTGACCTGAATCCCGCATTCGTTCCAACATCAGTGCCAGGTGAAAAAGCAGGGCTGGGAACATATCATTACGAGAACATTGAAATACTTGGCGAGAACATAGAGTCACTAATTAGTAAGGATTTTGAAGTAGTTCGTAAGCCTCCCGTCGCAATGCCCAGCGGGCACCTGAGGACATTCCTGAAGAATCAAATATGTCCGAAGCCGACCATCGATAAGACGATATGCACCAACTGTGGAACGTGTGTCAAGCTGTGCCCCGTTACCCCCAAGGCAGTGAACTGGTATACCGGTGATAAATCCAGGCCGCCAACCTATAAATATGACCGTTGCATTCGATGTTTTTGCTGTCAGGAATTGTGTCCTGAAGGGGCTGTCTCTGTGCGGGAGACTCTATTAGGCAGGATATTTTTCCGCTGACGTACTCAGAGCGAAAGAGTTGAAAAAAGAGGCTTCGTTTTATTACTTGGCCTCGAAATTACTATCTTAGCAGCGGGCTCCGGTTAAAAAGGGGAACGAAGTTTTCATTCAATCTTACCTCTTCTCTGCCTTACACTATTCCTGCTGTACCTGCTTTTCCTTTCGTGACTGCAGGAGCCATTGCCCCCGTTGTCAGAAAGAGGGAGGGCTTTAATAACTTCAATTCTCCTGTGCCTGAGTGTTTCCCCATCGAGTGCAGCAATTGCAGCCTGACCCTCAGACTGTGAAGGCATTCCAACAAATCCGTATCCTTTGGTTTGCCCGCTACCAATATACTTGTTGTTCATAATGGCTACAGATATCACTTCTCCGAAAGCCATGAATTCTTCTCGCAGTTCATCCTCAGTCACCTCGAGAGATAAATTGCCCACATAGATATTCATAGTTGCTTCCTGGTTTACCGGTAATTGCGCCTTCGTCTGGCGCTCTTTTGCGCTTTCAAACGTGCCGTCTCTCCCTTGGATAGAAAATGACGGTGGGCTTTTGCCTCGCGCAGAACTCCGCTCATCTGCACCGCCCTCTGAAAACGACGCAACAGGGAATCTTGTGATTCGCCTTCACGTATCAAGACTTGCAATGACATAATATACCAACACATTCTAGGGACATACACGGGCCAAATATTCTCAGCCCATGTATGTCCTCTGAGGTTAAACCCCAGTATTACCTGTTCACTCTGACTTTACGGTAGCAATCGCTACAGTAAACCGGCCTATCACCACGAGGTTCAAAGGGTACTTCGGTGTCTTTGCCACACTCGGCGCACGTCGCGGGAAACATCTGGCGTCTGGATCCGTAGCCACTATCTGCGGAACGTTGTGCTTTCCTGGCCTCTCGGCATGCCGGGCAGCGCTTGGGCTCGTTGGTATAGCCTCTGGATTGGAAAAACTCTTGTTCCTCAGCGCTGAAAGTGAAAGTAGCCTCACAATCGGAACACTGGAGGGACTTGTCCTCAAAACTCATTGAATGACCTCCTCTCTTTTGTATTTTAGTTAGAGCCAGGTCATCCAATGCTTGCGTAGTCCGAAGCGATTTGAGAAAGCTTGTAATAACCTAAACTAAGACCAATGTCTAATTATACACTAAAGGGAGCCTCTTTGCAAAATGGATGCGGGTTCCACGCTACGGAACAGGGCTTGCTTAAATAGAGAGGGAAGCAGAAATGCTGCCCTGAGTAGTCTTGGTAGCGGGAGCTGGATTCGAACAGGCGACCTTCGGGTTGCGGGGACTGAAAGTTTTTATAAACATACTATGTTATGGTAATATACCATTAGACAATATAGTATGTTGTCAAGTTGAACAGTAATACTTTCAAACCAGCTCTTCCATTACAGTTCCGCAGCAGTCTCGCAGGTCTCTAAAAGGTCAAAATATTGACAGAAAAAAGTTAGGCTACTATAATGGGAACGGCCTTTTTTGCCCTTTATCCTGTACAGGTAAGGAGGTGATGCCAGCGAGAATGTAAATTGTGGTGGATGGGTTAGTAATGACATTTTTATTCACTCAAAATAACGGAGGTAATTTATGAAAAAAACACTACTCTTGTCCCTAATGTTAGTTGTGTTGCTGAGCAGCCTGGTTATTGTTGGCTGCGCGGCACCGGCTCCAGCACCGGCTCCAGCCCCGGCCCCGGCACCGGCCCCAGCTCCAGCACCGGCCCCAGCCCCAGCACCGGCTCCAGCACCAGCCCCGGCACCGGCTCCAGCACCAGCCCCAGCACCGGCCCCAGCACCAACACCGGCACCAGAGGCCGAAGTGGTTGAATGGGCATTCCAGAGCTACACCACATCCGGTGTTCCTGAATGGGACCTGATTCTGGAGATGTGCAACAGAATAGAAGAAATCTCTGCAGGCAGGTTCAAAATCACCCCGTACGCCGAGGGTGAAATTGCCTCGGGGTTTGACCCGGCCTACTGCGTCCGAGATGGTGCAGTAGATATGCTATACCAGGGTGCCTATCCAATGTATGGTATTGCCGGCCCAGCCGCGCTGCTGGCCGGTACTTCAGGTTACCCGGCCGGAGCCACCCCTCGCGATTATCAGGCGTGGTGGTACTATGGCGACGGCCTGGAAATGGCCAATAAAGTCTATGATGGATGGGGCGAGGTCATTGGCGGCTGGTGCATGACCACCGAGATATTCTGCCACTCCAACGTAAGGATTGAAACGGCAGATGACCTCAAGGGTCTCAAGTTCCGCACCTTCGGTCTATGGGCTGAGATTCTCGAGACCTTCGGGGCTTCCGTGGTAACTCTGCCCGGCGGTGAGATTTATCAGGCGGCGGAAAGAGGCGTAATTGACGCTTTTGAGTACTGTCCGCCCGCTACCAACTGGCCGATGGGCTTCCACGAGATAACCAAGTACGTTGGCGTCCCGGGCATTCACTCACCGGCGCAGCCCATCCTGTATATAGCCAACTACGATTCCTGGGCGAAGCTTCCTGACGACCTGAAAATGCTGCTGAAGGCTGAAATCCAGAAAGGCGCCATGGATATCTACATGCTTTTATCCTATGAAGATGCCGTGGCTATGCAGAAATACGTGGATTACGGCACTGAAATTGTTACCGTCAGTGATGAACTGCAGCAAGAAATTGCCCGACGCAGCAGGGAGTGGACTGACAATCAGGCTGCTGAAGACCCGCTGTTCAAGGAAATCTACGATAATCTGCAGCCCTTCATCAACACCGTCCACGAGCAGGAAAAAGTGGTCCCTGCTTATAGTATATTTGATTAATTAAAGTAACCATGAACTAAATGGTAATTTTTACTCGGCAGCTCCGCTGGTGTCTACCCGGGGCTGCCGAGTGATGGATAGGTAGCATGAAAATTCTACAGAATATATATAAAGGTATGGGCTTGGCTAGTCAATGGTCAGGCAAGATAGTGAGCTATATGGTCTTAGCGCTGATAATTTCCATTACCTTTGAGGTAATAATGAGATATGTTTTTAACGCGCCCACTAATTGGTCATTCAGCCTGAGCTACATGATGGGCGGCGCCATCAGCGCCGTAGGCCTGGCCTATGTCTTTCTCTACAAAACCAATGTGAGGGTTGACGTATTTTATTCCAGGTTTTCGCCAAAAGGGAAACTCGTAGTAGATATTATCTTTACCTGTATTTTCTTTTTCCCTCTATTTTTTATGTTAGCCTGGGTATTTGGGAAAGATGCCCTGTATTCCTTTTCCATCCACGAGACAGCCACCGAGAGCACCTGGTATCCGATATTGTGGCCGTATAAAACCGTGCTGGCACTTGGCTTTAGCCTCGCTTTTCTGCAGGGGATAGCCAATTTCATAAAGGATGTCCTGGCTCTGGCTAAAGGAGGTGAAGAGCCATGGTAGACCTGTCCCCCGAATTAATAGTTGTTTCAATGTTTGGTCTGGCTCTTATTGGCATCCTTTTTGGTTATCCGCTGGCTATAGTCCTTGGTGGTGTAGGTATGATAGTCGGCCTGGTGACTCTGGGGCCGGTAGTGTTTGACTTGTTCATGAGGCGGGTATTCAAGTTTTTCAGTGATTACATCCTTCTGGCGTTACCCCTGTTTATATTTATGGGGGTAATGGTGGAAAAATCGGGGGCTGCCGAGAGACTTTACAGCGGCCTCTACATATGGTTTGGAAAGCTCAGGGGTGGCCTGGCCGTAAGCACGGTACTGATGGGTACTATTCTGGCAGCTTGCGTTGGTTTAATTGCTGCCTCAGTAACCATGATAGGACTCATCGGTGCTCCCGCTATGATTAAACGAGGGTACGATAAAAAACTAGTCTGCGGCGCTATTTGCGCCGGCGGGTCACTGGGCATCCTGATACCACCCAGCGTTATGCTGGTGGTGTATGGGCCCAACGCTGCTATCTCGGTAGGAAAATTGTTTATGGCGGCTTTTATACCTGGCCTTCTTCTTTCTGCTTTATACTCAGCCTACATTTTAATTATTTGCTGGCTTAAGCCTCAGTTAGCACCGCCGATATCTAAAGAAGAAGCATCAGTACCCTTCAGGCAAAAAATGGGCATATTCTTAAAGGGAATACTACCTCCAATAGTCCTGATATTAGCCGTTCTAGGCACTATCTTCTTTGGTATTGCGTCACCTACTGAAGCTGCAGCCGTTGGTTGCGTGGCATCGGTGATACTAGCTGCAGCCTACCGTAACTTAAGATGGCACGTTCTCAAAGATGCTATCCTTCAAACGATGGCAGTTACCGCCATGATAATGCTCATTGGTGGCGGTGCTTCCATGTTCACCAGTGTTTTCCTCAGGATGGGAGGAGGAGAGGTAGTCAGTAACCTCATTCTGGCTGCCCCGGGCGGAAAATGGGGGGCCTTTATCGTGGTTATGTTCATAGTCTTTATCCTGGGGATGTTTATTGATTGGCTTGGAATAGTCTTCATCATGGTGCCGCTGGTCACACCAATTGGTAAAGCCCTGGGCTTTGATACCCTGTGGTTTGCCATGATGATTATTGTTAATCTCCAGATGTCCTTCATGACACCGCCCTTTGCTTATTCCCTCTTCTACCTGAAGGCTATAGCCAAACCAGAATGGGGTATAGAGACAATGCATATTATCAAGGGAGCAATCCCCTTTATTATCCTGATAATGATCGGGCTGGGCTTGTGCATTGCCTTCCCTGATATAATCCTCTGGCTGCCCCATCTGATGATAAAGTTTTAGGAGATACGCTGACAGTCAAGTAAGGAGAATGTCATGACGAATGCGGGCAAACCATGTGACCTCTCTATCAGTGAGGCGTCAGCGAAGATTAAGGCCGGGGAGCTGACTTCAGTAGAACTGGTCAGCTCATGTCTTGAGCGAATCGACGCGCTGGAAGAAAATATTCAGGCGTGGGCATTGGTAGATAGGGGGGGAGCTCTGGAGGCAGCCCAAAGTCTTGACCGGGAATTACAACAGGGAAAGCGGCGGGGCCCTTTACATGGCATCCCCGTGGGAATTAAAGATATCTTTTATACGGCTGGACTGCGCACTGAAGCCGGCTCACGAACCTGGTTAGGCTTTGTCCCTTCGTATGATGCGACGTCAGTAGCCCGCCTCAAAGAGGCTGGGGCTATCATCCTGGGTAAAACGCATACCACAGAGTTTGCCAACTTCGACCCCGCCCCCACCCGCAACCCGTGGAACACCAGGCACACGCCGGGTGGTTCCAGTAGCGGCTCCGGGGCTGCAGTCGCCGCCGGCATGTGCCACGCTGCCCTCGGTAGCCAGACCCTGGGGTCGGTATTGCGCCCGGCAGCCTATAACGGCATAGTGGGGTTTAAGCCCCATCATGGTAGAATCAGTGCTTATGGCGTGGTGCCGGTAAGCTGGAATCTGGACCACGTTGGCGTTCTGTCCCGCACCGTAGAGGATGCGGCGCTTGTCTTTCAGGCAATAGCTGGCTATGACCCCTGCGACCTTAATTCACTTACTGAAGCGGTGCCCGACTGCCTGAGTACTCTGGAGAGTCAAAAGGCACCGCGCCTTGGCTTGGTGCGAGAGTACTTCTACGACCACGCTGATGAAGAGATGCGTGCCAACACCGATAGCGTGATGGAACGCCTGCGTCATGCCGGTGCTGAGGTGGAGGAAGTGGGACTCCCATCGAGTTTCCCGCACATCCATAGTAACGGCCGCACTATAATGGTAGTTGAGTTGGCAGCCTACCACAAGGAAATGTTCGCCAGAAACAAAGATGGGTACCGTGAGGGCATTCGGAAGCTAATCGAGGAAGGATTTGCCACGTCAGCGACCGATTATGCGAGGGCATTGCAGACACGCCTTCAGCACTATGCTGACGTACAAACCATGTTTGGCGGATTGGATGCCCTGGTTACTCCGGGTGCGCCGGGTGCCGCTCCGGAAGGATTGGAAAGCACCGGAAGCCCGGTCATGCAGGCGCCCTGGACGGTCGTGGGCATGCCCACTATTAATCTACCGACCGGCTTAAGTAAAACCGGCCTTCCCCTGGGCACTCAACTGGTTGGACATCCCCGTACCGAGGACCGCTTGCTGGCAGTGGCACGGTGGTGTGAGCGGGTACTGGATATGCATCTACGTCCATCCCTTGGATAGGGTATCAACCATAAATCACTTAAAATGTTGACTTACTTGGTGTAGATGTACCTAGGAGTCCCACCCCGCGGAACGGGGCGGATTTGAACTCGATAATTTGGGCATTAACAACCACATAAAATACATATTAGATAGGGAAAAAGAGACTATATGCCTCGAACTGCGATGGCAGATGGCATCCTCTACTTTTCCAGATCCGCAGGATTTCCTTCTTCATCCACCGTATAGGTGTCGCCATTCATGATTGCCGGAACGTGGATAAACATAGCACGGAAGGTCTGCCGAGCATCGGGGTTCCGCGGTGAATGAGGGACACCCGGCGGTATGAAGATAAGGTGCTCATTGGCGTGACAGGGCACCACGTCACCGCCGATAAGAATTTCCCCCCTGCCTTCCAAGCCGTAAAAGGTTTCGCCGCTGTAACGATGAACGTGAAGGCTTACCGACCGACCCGGCTCAACGTGTATGATTCCCTGACTCAGCATCTGCGTATCCCCTTTGTCGGGGTTGAGCAGAAACTGGATTCCAATGCCCAGTCGATCCCGAACGGGCTGCTGAGCGACCTCGTAAAGGTGATATGACGCGGAATGGTCCATGGTCTCTTTCCTCCCAGACAGATTTACTAAGAAGTGATAAGAACTTGCTTTTTCCCAAGAAGACTATAGTAGAATCAGCCTAGTGCGTCAAGGGTAGAGTGCGCTCTGCGGTTCATAGTTTTCCTGATACTCCCAGACGCCTCTACGAGGAAGGTTACCCTCAGCTTTTTTCTTCTGCACTGGACATAAGCCTACATAAAGATTAGTATTGGTTAGAAATAGCGTTAATTACTACGAGGCCAATCGAAAGGAAGGTCAGTAAAATGAAGCGTTTGATTTTTCCTTTAATAGCCATTCTGATACTCATGGTCGGCTGTGCATCTCCGGAGCCAGCCCTGGCTCCGGCCCCGGCACTACCGACTCCAGCACCATCACCCTCACCCGCTCCGGCTCCGGCCCCCGAACCGGCACCAGCACCATCTCCAACACTGTCACCACCGGCTCCAGCACCGTCAGTAACTCCAGCCCACGAGATAAAGGGCACCTTTATAGAGGGGACATCGGGGGGAGACGCGGAAACGCTAAACTGGCTGCTGGCGGCGGACGCTACCTCATTTTCTTATACCAGTTTCTGCATAGAAAGCCTCGCCACCTATGATAATGACTGGAAAGTAGTCCTGAGACACCTGGCCAAGCCGGTGGAGGTGTCCGAGGATGGTCTCACCTACACAATCGCTATCCGGGATGACCTGATGTGGAGTGACGGCATCAAAGTCACTGCTGAGGACTATGTCTATACCCTGAAGAACCTCATGTTCTCCGACTGGATGAATTACACCTACCTGACCGACTGGCAGGAAGAAGTTGATGGCGAGACGGTACTCGTTGAACCCGAGGTAATTGACGAGACTACTTTTGTCATTAAGAGACAGACCATTGACCCGGAATTCATAGATAATGCTATCTATCCCCTGACCCCCTACCCCAAGCATATCGCCATCAAATACGAAGGGGATATCAAGGCATTCACTGAAGCCGAGGAGTTCAATGAACTGACCTATACCGGTAATCTAGGCGCCTATAGATTTAAGGAGTGGATACGAAACGACAAATACGTTGTCGAGCGTAACCCGGATTATTATCTAGGGCAGGATACCGGCGCCCCTTACTTTGAGGAATATGTCACCAAACTCTTTGGAACCTCGCCAGCGGTTCTTGCCGCTCTGGAGGCTGGAGATATTCAGCATACCGGTATTGAGCCGGAGCAGGTAGCCAAGTTCAAGCAGATGGCAGGCATCAACGTGCACACCGTTCCCACCAGAGCCTATGACCTGGCAACCTATAACATGCGCAATAACGGCTGGGAAGGACTAAGAGAGAAGAAGGTCAGGCAGGCTCTGTCCATGGCTATAGACAAGCAAACTTTTATTGACGCTATACGCTTCGGTTTTGCCGACCCGGCTTTCAGCTTCATCCCCAAACCGTCTCCCTGGTATACCGAAGAGAGAGTGGCTCAATTTGGTATCGGTGAACTGTATGACAAGGAAAAGGCAAAACAGATGCTGTTTGAAGCCGGCTACGGTGTTAAGAAAGATGACGGAACCATCAAGGTTCAGGATAAAGACGGTAAGCCCATCAAACTTACTCTGGTCACCACCACCGGCAGCAAACTCACTGAGGACGTAGCCCTCTTTATGAAGCAGGAACTGGGAGAGTTGGGCATCGAGTTAGAATTCAAGCTGGTTCCCTGGCCTACCGTCCTCAGGCAATACATGATGAACAAAGTAACCGGCTCAGACCAGGAACCGGGATACAACAATGGTCCCGATGCAGTGAGTGAAGAGCCCTGGGACATGATTGTTCTGGCTTTCAACACCCATCCCATCGCCCCATCGGGTTCAAGGGTGTTCTTCGCCACCGATGGCGGATTAAACTTCTGGGGATACTCCAATGAAAGGGTGGACGAGCTATTCGGCGAAGTCAGGTCAAAAAAAGCACTGGACGTGGAAGCGCGTAAACAAATGTATGCCGAGATAAGTCGACTCATTGCCTCCGACCAGCCGGCCAACTTCCTCTCTTTCCCCAGCAGCAATCACGGCTTCCAGGCAAAAGTGCAGGGAATTGAGCCGGGCATGAGGCTGGGGTGGAACTATCATGAATGGTACTTTGCCGAGCCATAGCTTATTCCTGAGGGAGCAGGCTTTTGAAAAGTGGCGGATTACAGGGTTACATCATCAAAAGGCTTATCTACGCGGTGCTCATTGCCTTTGGCGTGGTCACAATTACTTTTATCCTGCTGAGGCTGGGGCCGACCTCCCCGGCAGACAAGTATCTAGCCAACATGTCCGCCCGAACGCAGGACCCCGCCCAGGTAGTCGCCGCTGTTGAAGCCAGGTATGGTCTTGATAAACCAATCTATGAGCAGTATTTTAATTACCTGCTGAATACGGCCCGCGGCGACTGGGGGTGGTCTTTCAGCACCTCAATGCCGGTGATGAAGCTGATTCAGCGGCACTGGATATACTCTTTCCAGCTCATCCTCCTCAGTATGCTTTTCTCTGCCAGTCTGGGTATTTTAATCGGCGTCTACTCTGCGCTAAAACAATATACCAGGACAGATTATCTAGCTACCTTCTTCTCTTTCATTGGCATATCCATTCCCAACTTCTGGCTGGGAATAATGCTGATTCTGGTGTTCTCCGTACAACTGGGCTGGTTCAAAACCTACTATGATACCGGCCTGCCCATGTTCTCACTGGCTAACTTAAAGGCTCTTATCTTGCCGGTAATTACCCTGGGCACCGGGATGATGGCTGGCTATACCCGATACGCCAGGTCGGCTACTCTGGACAATTTAAGAAAGGACTTTGTCAAAACTGCCCGAGCCAAAGGCCTACCGGAGAGAGTGGTCATCGGTAAACATGTTTTTAGAAATGCCATACTACCCATTATCACCATAATAATGTTCGACCTGAGCAGCGTCGTCTTTGGCGGCGCCTACCTGACCGAGATTATCTTCGGCATACCCGGTCTGGGGAGGATATCCTTTAATGCTATCTTTGCCAATGACTATCCGGTGGTGGTAACGATAACCCTTATCGGAGCTATAGTGGTACTGCTCACCAACCTGGCAACAGACATCGTATATACCTGGCTTGACCCCAGAATACGATACGATTGAGAGCAAAAGAATGAGACAAGTCAGCAATAAGATTGGCGGAACCAGGAATTTAATATTTATCGGCACACTGCTGGTGCTGATTCTGATTTTGCTTTTGGACATCTATCTGGTTGACCAGATTCTCGAGCCTCTGGAGTACTTCTACCTATTTTTTGCCCTTCTGGTTATCTTTTATGGAGTGTACCCCCTCTATGTCAACAAACGGTTAACCAAGTATTACTGGGAAAGAACAAAAAGACACCGGCTTGCCGTTTTGGGGCTGTCTTTTATCATCTTCCTGGCGGCAGTAGCTATCTTCGGCCCGTTTCTCACCCACGACCCTACCGAAGTAAACTTCCAGAAGAAATACCTGCCTCCGGCGGGTTTCTCTAACCAGCAATCGGTGTACAGCCTGAAAACAGACCAGTTCCTGACGACGGAAACACCGGGTACCTGGCGGCATCCCCTGGGCACCGATGACAAGGGCAGAGACATGCTGGCTATGCTTGTTTCCGGCGCCAGAGTATCGTTGCAGGTTGGTTTGTTAGCTGTCCTCATGGCGATAATCATCGGCACAATCATGGGTGTGTTGTCCGCCTACCTGGGAGGTTGGGCTGATATGGTCCTAATGCGATTCACCGACATAATGATGACCTTTCCCTTTTTCCTGCTGCTGGTATTTATCATCTTTATCTTCGGGCCATCTTTAATTTTTATTATCCTGGTAATAGGTCTCACCGGCTGGACTGGAACCGCCCGACTGGTAAGAAGCGAGGCTTTATCACTCAGAACCAGGGAATTCATCATGGCATCCAAATCCCTGGGAGCAAGCGACAGCCGAATCATATTCCGCCACCTTATACCCAATGTCCTGAGTTCCATTATCGTGATTGCTACCCTTTCCATTCCGGGTGTAATTCTGGCTGAAGCAGCACTAAGTTTTATCGGGCTGGGGGACCCTACCGTTACCAGCTGGGGGCTGGTTCTGCAGGCCGGCCAGCGCAGTCTGGACACTGCCTGGTGGATAGCTGTGGAACCCGGCATTATGCTTTTCTTAACTGTTATCGCTTTTAATTTTTTAGGCGATGGTATTAGAGACGCCTTTGACCCCAGGAGTCAACTTTAGGAGATAGGGTGAACAATACAATATTGCAAATTAACCAGCTGAAGACATACTTTTTCACCCGCAACGGTGTGGTAAAGGCGGTTGATGCGGTTAGCTTTGGCCTCAGAAAGGGGGAAAGTCTATGCCTGGTAGGCGAATCAGGATGCGGCAAGACCGCTACCGCCCTTTCAATTTTACGATTGATTGACAGCCCGCCAGGTGAAATAGTTGACGGGGAGATACTATATCGCGGTGAAGACCTGCTGCGCTGTTCCAGTAAGAGACTCAGGCAAATCCGTGGTAACCGGATAGCCATGATATTTCAGGACCCCCAATCTTCACTCAATCCTGTATTCAACGTCGGCGACCAGATAATGGAACAGGTGAAGCTCCATCTCCGGTTAGGGCATCAGGCAGCCCTGGAAAAAACTGTACAGCTTATGGAACAGGTTGGCATCCCCAGGGTCAGGGAGAGAATGAAAGACTATCCGCATCAATTTTCCGGTGGCATGAAGCAAAGGGTGATGATTGCGGCAGCCCTATCCTGCAACCCCGAGATTCTAATCGCCGATGAGCCTACCACCGCACTTGACGCCACCATAAAAATGCAAATCCTGGATATTTTTCAAGACCTGAAACAGAAAAGGAATACGTCAATCTTATTTATAACCCATGACCTGGGTACCGTAGCCGGGATTGCCGACCGGATTATCGTGATGTATGGCGGGAGAATAGCTGAAGTCGGCACCGTGTTTGACATCTTTGACCAACCGAAGCACCCTTATACTCTCGGACTGATTAACTGCCTGCCCAGTATCTCAAAGCGGGGAGAAAGGTTAACACCCATTCCAGGAATGATACCCAGCCTGATTAATCCTCCTGAAGGCTGTATCTTTTACCCGCGCTGCCAGAGGCATATGCCTATCTGTGAAAAGCAAAGACCGAAGGAGGTTGCGGTCTCTGGAGAGCATACCGTGGCGTGCTACTTATATTCATAGCATAAAATTTGGAGAGGCTATCCTTAATGAAGCAAAAGCTACTAGAAGTCGAAAATCTGAAGAAATACTACCCGGTTACCGTCGGGCTGCTCTCAAGGCATGTAGCCGATGTAAAAGCAGTGGATGGTGTCTCCTTCTATATAACTGAAGGAGAAACACTGGGTCTGGTTGGCGAATCAGGATGCGGCAAATCAAGCCTGGGCAGAACCCTACTAAGGCTGGAAGAACCGACCGCCGGCAGAGTTCTCTACAAAGGGAGCGATATCATGAGATGGGACAAAAAGCAACTGAAGGAATGGAGAAAGGAAACGCAAATAGTATTCCAGGACCCGCAGTCTTCCCTTGACCCCAGAATGACCATCGGGGACTCTATCGGAGAGGCACTGCTTATTCATGGTGTTGGCACTGAAAAAGAGAGGTTAGAAAGGGTAGAAGAGCTGTTAACCCGGGTAGGTTTAGAGCCAAGGCATGCCACTAGATACCCCCACGAATTGAGCGGCGGACAGAAGCAGCGTATCGGTATTGCCCGGGCTCTGGCGGTGAATCCAAAACTCATTGTAGCCGATGAGCCGGTCAGCGCCCTGGATGTATCCGTCCAGGCCCAAATTCTGAACCTGGTCATGGACTTACAGCAGGAGCTTGGCCTGGCTTACCTGTTTATCGCTCACGACCTGGCAGTTATAGGACAGGTTTCGGACAGGATTGCCGTGATGTACCTCGGGCAAATAATTGAACTGGCTGATAAAGCGGAGTTATTAAATAACCCCTTCCATCCATATACCCAGGCGTTGCTATCTGCAATTCCTCTTCCAGACCCGCACCATAAACGCAAGAAGGTTTCGCTGACCGGAGAAGTTCCGTCACCAGTCACACCCCCTTCCGGATGTCGCTTCCATACCCGATGTCCCAAGGTGATGAAAATCTGCAGTGAGGAAACACCTGCGCTGCGGCCACTGGCTAAAGACCACTCGGTATCCTGTCACCTGTATAAATAATCCAACCGGTAACCTGCTGACAACTTAAAACGTAAGGAGAAATAATTCAAGGTGCTGAATAGTATGCAAAAGAAGAATAGAGTGAGCAAAACATGGCTATTATTACCGGTTTTGCTTATTTTATTTAGCCTGGTTATTCCCAGTTGCAAGCCCGGCGTCGGATTGAGCGATAAGCAAAAACTGGAGCTGGTCAATGATATTAAAGCCTTCGAGCAAAAGCTGGGATTCAATGACACCGGGAACTTTCTGACTTATTCAGATGAGATAAAGGCTTACGATTACTATTTTTACACGTCCAGTACCGAACTACCTTACTCTCTGGACGACCCGAAACTGCAGACCGGCATGGGGGCTCGCAAAAGCGTAACCATTGACCCCGAAAAACACGATGCGTACTTTTATTCTATTCCGTCAATCGCTGGAGTAGAGACACCGGTAACCAAATCATTGCTAAACGAACCACTCTACAGGTTCATCCATGTTATCTTCCACGAGGACTGGCATGAACAGATAGATTTACCCCTGGGGCTAGAGGAACCATGCAGCGAGGTCGTCGGCTACACCGCGGCCATACTCTTTACCGAGGAAAAATTCGGTGCTGATTCAGAAGTCCACAAAACTCTGAAGAAGCACTTCAATAACAAACTCCGGGAAAGCGAAATTTACCAAGACTATTATGAAAAACTCAATGCTCTTTACACACGCTTTCATGCCGGCGAAATTGCGGAC
>DATKWF010000105.1:0-10881 GCA_035529715.1 Dehalococcoidales bacterium
ATCTTCCTTGAGCAGTACTTTGATTGCGTCGGCTACCGGCTGGAGCAAGCCGAAGGGACCAACTCGGTTGGGACCAAGGCGTGCCTGCATACGTGCCATACCCCTTCGTTCAAAGTAGATAAAACCCATTACCATGGACAGGACAAAAGCAAGAATAATGATGGTAAACACCAGCCAGTGCCACCAGAACCCGCCCGGCCAGTCGGGGGGCAGGGTTGCTGGCTGTCCCAGATTATTAATGCCAAGATTAATGATATTCACTACCTGTCAACCTCACCCATGCAAATATCAATACTGCCAAAGATGATTATGGCATCGGCTATCTTCCATCCGACCACCATATCCCGGAGAGCCGTTAAGTTAATCAGACTTGGTGCCCGGACATGGCAGCGGTAGGGAGCAATAGAATTATCTGACACCAGATAGAAACCGAGTTCGCCTTTAGGTGCCTCAATATGTGCGTAGGCCTCTCCCACTGGTGGGTGAATCAGATGTGGCACCTCGCTTCTCACCGGTCCTGAAGGCAGTTGCTCCATCGCCTGCTTGATGATGCGGACGCTCTGCCGCATTTCTTCCACTCTCACCCGGTAGCGGTCATAACAGTCACCAGCAGCACCGGTGGGTATATCAAATTCAAAGCGGTCATAGATGGAGTACGGGTCTGCCTTGCGGATATCCCACTTAACCCCGCTACCACGCAGCACCGGACCACCAGCCGAGCTATTGATAGCCATTTCCCTGGTCAGGATGCCAACACCCTTGGCGCGTGCCAGTAATATTTCATTCTCCTTAAGAAAACGGTCATATTCATCAATGAAGCCGGGCATTTGCCCAACAAACCTGCGCAGCGCCGGCAGAAATTCTTCCGGTATATCCTGGCTAACGCCGCCAACCCGCATAAAGTTATAAGTAAGGCGCTGGCCGCAGACCATATCGAACAGGTCCAGAATCTTCTCCCTTTCCCGAATCATATACAGGATAGGGGTCATAAAGGCGCCGCAATCGTTCAAAAAAGCACCAACGGCGATTAAATGGCTGGCGATGCGCTGTAGCTCAGCCAGAATTACCCTCAGGTATTCTGCCCGCTCCGGCACCCCTATCCCCGCCAGCTTTTCCACAGCCAGGCAATAAGCCAGATTGTTGCTCATTGAGGCCAGATAGTCCAGCCGGTCGGTTAGCGGGATAACCCCGGTATAGGTCCTTTCCTCAGCCAGTTTCTCAATCCCGCGGTGCAGGTAGCCAAAAACTGGCTCCATATCAACGATGACTTCACCGTCAAGGGTCGACCTCATGCGGAACACCCCATGGGTGCTCGGATGTGCCGGACCTATATTAAGGACAAAAGGTTCGGTTTTAAGCGCCATCACAAATAATCCTTCCGCAACGGGTGTCCCTGGAAGCCTTCCCAGAGGACAATTCGCTTCATATTGGGGTGACCCTCAAACCTGATTCCCATAAGGTCGTAAATCTCCCGCTCCTGAAAATCAGCACCTTGCCACAGGTTGACTACCGAGAGCAGGGTTGGATTATCCCTCTGGTAACACCTGGTTTTCAATACCAGGCTGTGGTTATGCTCCAGAGAGACCAGTTGGTAGACGACTTCAAAATGGTCATAGTAATCAATGGCGGTAATATAATTGAGATAATCAAGGTCAAGTCCCTGGGTATCTTTGAGAAAGGCAGCCACCGCCAACAGGGAATCACTATTGACCACGATACAATCCCGACCGGATTCAACAATGCTCCCGGGAAACTTCCCTTCCAATTGACCGGCTATTTCTTTACCAGAAAGAGCTACTGTCATCCCTTGTTTAACCTTCCTGCAAAAGTGACCTTTTAGCTATCTTCTTATGCAGCATTCTTATTCCATAAATCAGGGCTTCAGGCCGGGGCGGGCATCCCGGCACATAAACATCAACCGGAATGATACGGTTATACCCTGGCACCACATTATAGGATGAGGCAAAAATGCCACCACTGATAGCGCAGGCACCCATGGCAATCACCCATTTCGGCTCCGCCATCTGGTCATAGATTCGCTTGATATTGGGCGCCATCTTCCAGGTCAGGGTGCCGGCAGTAATCATCAGGTCAGCCTGGCGTGGTGAAGCACGGACGATTTCCATGCCGAAGCGGGAGAGGTCAAACCGGGAGGCCTCGGCGGTGATAAACTCAAAAGCGCAGCAGGCCGGGAAAGAAACCGCTGGCCAGAGTGAGGAGAGCCGCGCCCAGTTAATTACTGCATCCACCGTCGTCAATAATATATTTCGGTGCAATTCCTCATCCAGCCACTGGTCAGGGTCGGAAATTGGCTGCTGGCTGCCTGCTTTCAGGGCCTCAATAGCCTCACCCTCAGCCCGGTCAAGCTCAGCAGCAGGATATACATATTTTCCAGCCCCACCTACTTCCATTCCAGTACCTTCTTTCTCCAGGCGTATATATAGCCGACAAAAATAATGAAGATTAGAACCAGTATCATGATAAAGCCAGAGGTTCCCAGTTCTCTGAGATTAACTGCCCATGGATAAAGTAGAACAACCAGAACATCAAGAGCTAAAAAAACGAGGGCGTAAAAGTAGTAGCGGAAGTTGAATTGAACCCATGATTTGCCTATGGTTTCCATCCCGCACTCAAAGGTAGAACTCTTAACCGGGTCGGGCTTTTTGGGAATGATTTTAAGAAACCTGAGACTGACGGGGAGGAGGAGGGTGGTAACCGTAAAGAGAATTGCGACGACAAGAAATAGTCCGATGTAACCGTAGTTTGATACCAAGTGATTTCCTCGCTTTCTTAAAGAAACCGTGCTAGTATAGCATAATTAACTCCCTGGAGACAAGGTATTTTCAACGCCCCAATTGCGGTTACAGCCCTTGCGCAAAGCCAGATATTTAGCTGGAGAGGCCTGTCCACTGCCCTGATTTTCAATTTCGCCGGTAAATTGACATCCAACCTGACATTTTGTAAACTGACTTCATCAAGATATCTACCCTCACCGTTTTTTCAGGAGAAGACTGCCCATGACTGCTGAAGTCGTTGCCCGGGAGTCAAGTGAAACAATTATAAAGAGACGGGACACTGATTAGGATGGTCAGGCGTCCGGTATTTTTTTACGGCTGGGTTATTGTTGGCATAAGTATTGCCATCATGACTCTGGTCTATGGCATCAGGCACTCTTTTTCGGTATTCTTTCCACCTATTCTGGCTGAGTTTGGCTGGAGTCGGGGCAACACCGCCATAATGCTGTCTCTAAGTCTTCTTGTCTATGGTTTTGTAGCACCTATAGCTGGTGGTCTTGGTGACCGCTGGAAACCGAGGAGGGTCATGCCGATAGGCATAATTATACTGTGCTTGGCCACTGCTGCTTGTGCCTTTGCCAGTGAGTTGTGGCACTTTTATCTACTCTTCGGCATTTTGGTACCCATGGGGATGGCCTTTTGTGGCTGGCCTCTAATAGCTCCGGCACTGACCAACTGGTTTGTTAAGAGGCGCGGGCTGGTGTTGGGACTGGGACAGATAGGGGGTGGTATTAGTTTCACCTACGGTTTATTCGCTGCGTTTGCCATATCCATAGTTGGCTGGCGTTCTGCCTACTTTGTCATAGCTGGTGTAATGGCTGCCATCCTCTTGCCCCTCATTCTGCTTTTCTTCCATTATCGTCCGGAAAGCAAAAACCTGAAGGCTTATGGCACTGCCGAGTTGTCAGCCGTCACAGACTTGCCTGTAGAGGCAACTGCTGTCAGGAGTCCCACAACTCGCAACTGGACTCTGAAGCAAATCATGAGAACCTATCAGCTATGGCTTCTAGTATTGACTCAGTTTTTCTTCTGGGGCATAGGGTGCTATCTGGTGCTGGCACACCAGGTCAAATTCGCCGAGGATATGGGGTACAGCAGCACCTTTGCTGCCTCAATCTTTGCGCTCTTTGGCATCTTCATGGCGGTTGGCCAGCTTTCCGGGGTAATATCTGATTGGGTTGGCCGAGAGATAACTGTTACACTGGCCGCTATCCTGTCCATTGTCGCCTTGGTTGCATTGATTTCGGTTAATGATACCTCTCAGAGTTGGCTTTTATATGTTTATGCCGTATGTTTTGGCTGTGGCAGTGGGCTTTGTATGCCTCCACTCTTTGCTGGTGCGGCCGACATGTTCCACGGTAAGCACTTCGGGGTTGTAGTGGGCCTGTTACTTACCGGCATGGGGGTAGGGGGTGCTATTGGCCCATGGCTGGGTGGCTATATATATGACATCTCCGGCAGCTATATTAGCTCATTTGTTTTATGCATGGCGTGCATTGGCTTAGCCTGTATAGCCTTCTGGATTGCCGCCCCCAGAAAGGCAGCCAGACTAAAATCCGAGGCCCAGAGCTTGCTTTAGGCGATTTTCTTAATTGACATTGAGCCGAGCGGTTTTGTAAACTGACTTCATCGAGGTATTTATTCTCTCCGTTTTTCTAGGAAAAGAGTAACTATGCCAATTGAAGCCGTTGCCCAGGAACTAGCCGAAATAATCAAACGAGACGATGCCGATTACATTGAGGCTCACCTTGAGGAGAGCCAGACCAGCCACATTACCTACCGGGGAAGAGAACTGGAATCTATCGGCCGGGCGACCGCCACCGGGGGGAATGTACGGGCACTGGTAAGGAGCGGCTGGGGCTTTGTCAGTTTTAATAGCTTCGATGAGCTACCAGGCAGAGCTGAGCTGGCAGTCAGGCAGGCACAGTCCGTCGGCAGCGAAGCCAGCCAGTTGGCTGAGGTAGAACCTGTAATCGATACCAAACCGGCTGAGCCGGACAGTAATCCGGTGTCCATGCCTCTGGCGGAAAAGAAACAGCTGCTGGATGAGTACAATGAGATTATCTGGCGTACTGCGCGAATACAGACCTCAACCATTGGCTATGCTGATGGCTATAAGAAGTCCATCTTTCTGAACTCTCTGGGTAGCCATATTGTGCAGGAGCGGACGGATATCAACCTGCGTCTGGCGGCGGTAGCCACCAGAGATGGAGATGTCCAGCAGGTGGGACTGAGTGTAGGCAGTCGCGGTGATTTTAGCTTGATACAGACTCTGCACCAGCCGGTAGAACAGATGGCACGGCATGCCGTGGAGCTGCTGTCGGCACCGCAGGTAAAAGGGGGAGAGTATACCGTGGTACTGGACCCGGTTCTGGCCGGCGTCTTTGTCCACGAAGCTTTCGGGCACCTGTCCGAGTCCGACTTTGTCTACGAAAATGAACGCTTGCGTGAGATTATGACCCTGGGCAAACAGTTCGGCAGCAAACAGCTCAACATCGTTGATACGGCGACTCTACCCGCCCTACGTGGCAGCTACAAGTATGATGACGAAGGAGTGCCAGCTGCCAAGACCTACCTCATCCGGGAAGGAAAGCTGGTCGGCAGGCTTCACTCCAGAGAGACAGCTGCCAGGATGGGAGAGAAGCCAACGGGTAACGCCCGGGCTATAAATTACCACTACCCGCCCATCGTCCGCATGACCAATACCTACATTGAGCCGGGGTCAATCTCTTTTGAGGATATGATAGCTGACATTAAAGAGGGGATATACGTCAGGAACTGGTACGGTGGCACCACCAGTATGGAGATGTTTACCTTCTCGGCTGGTGAAGCCTACATGATTCGTAACGGCAAAATCGCAGAGCCACTGCGCCCGGTGGTACTTACCGGCAATGTATTCACCACTCTAAAGAACATAGATGCTATTGGCAATGACCTGGATATGAACCAGGGTGGTGGCTGTGGCAAGGGAGAGCAATCACCTCTCCCGGTTTCCAATGGCAGTCCCCACATCCGAATTCGCCACTGCCTGGTTGGAGGTAAATGAATGGAAGCTATCCTGGCCCAGGCGGTAAAGGTAGCTGAGGAAGCCGAGGTGTTTTCGGTCACTTCAGAAGAAACTCAGGTCAAATTTGAAGCCAACCGACTGAAGCACCTGCAGACCAAGCAGCAGACCAGCGCGGCACTGCGTGTTATCAAACAGGGCAAGATTGGCTATGCCACCACCACCGGGCTGGACAACAACCACAACCTGGTCAGCAATGCCGTGGAGACAGCACGGTTTGGCATGCCGGCCAGGTTTCAGCTGCCTGCATCAAGTGCCTACCCGGAGGTTGAAGTCTTCGATGACGGGGTAGAATCGGTACCCATAGAAGAGATGATTAGACTCGGCGAAGAACTGGTAACGGCGGTTACCGCTCATACGCCGGGTATTGTCTGTGAAGCACAGGTGATTAAAGGCGTAATTTCAGTTGGCATCATCAATTCTCGGGGCGGGCGAGCAGACTACCGGAAAAGCTTCTTCAGCCTGGGTGTTGAGGGCAGCCTCATCAACGGCACCGATATGCTCTTTGTCGGCGAAAGCGATAGTTCCTGCCACCCGTTATCAGATTCCAGGGCAGTATCCGATGTGGTGCTCCGGCAGCTTGACCTGTCCAAAAACCGGGCCGCAGTGCCCAGCAAGTCAATGCCGGTAGTCTTTACTCCCAACGGAGTAGCCAGCGCTCTAGTCTCACCGCTGGTGGCAGCCTTCAACGGTAAAGTAGTACTGGAGGGAGCTTCACCCGTAGGCAACAGGCTCGGCCAGACGGTTTTTGACCGGAAGCTATGGCTACAGGACGACCCAACCCTAATTCACCGCCCCGGCAGCCGACCCTGCGATGATGAAGGGGTACCCAGCCAGCGCACTCCGCTTGTTGAACAGGGGACGGTTACCAATTTTCTTTATGACCTGCAGACAGCCGCCCTGGCTCATACCCGGAGCACCGGCAACGGCGGTAGAAATCGTGGCGGATTACCCGCCCCCACCCCCAGCGCCTTCACCATCGCCCCGGGCAGCACCACTTTTGACGAGATGATTCGGGATATAAAAGAGGGGCTGGTTATTGAGTACCTGATGGGTGCCGAACAGGGTAATGTTTTGGGCGGTGAGTTCAGTGGCAACGTCCTGCTGGGTTATAAGGTGGAAAGTGGTAAAATAGTGGGTAGGGTTAAGGATACCATGGTCTCGGGGAATGTTTATCAGTTGCTGAAAGATATCGCCGCTATCGGCAGTGAGACCAGGTGGGTGGGCAGCTTCTTACAGACCCCACACCTTTACTTCCCCAGCCTGTCGGTGGCTGCCAAAGGATAGAAAGGGAGTCTAAGAGGGGCGCAGCCCCTCTACCCAATACCTCCCCCTTTGGTAAAGGGGGACTAAGGGGGATTTTAAATCCCTCTCTATCTCCCTTTACAAAAGGGAGAAGCCAAGTCTCGGAGAGTTTGAGGAGAGAGGTTTACTCTGAAGGGGAACAAAGAGAATAGGGTTACCTAAGCTAAACTTAGAGGTGCAACGAGATGAATAAGTTAGTCAAAATTCGTGCCCGTCCGGTACTTAACTCGCCGAATATGCTGGCAGCCTGGCCCGGCGTCGGCAATGTCGCCATAATAGTGGCTGCATATCTGGAACGGAAGCTGGGCTTCAAGGAGCTGGGAGAAATCAGGGCATCCCACTTCTTTGACCCCATCGGGGTGCTGGTCAAGAACAACCTGGTTGAGGCACCCCAGTTCCCGCAGAGCCGGTTCTACTACTGGAAAAATAAGGGCGGGGGCAGCGATACCATATTATTCATCGGCGAAGACCAGCCCGCCGCCAAGGGATACGAACTGGCTAACTGTGTCCTTGACGTCGGGTTGAAGTTTCAGGTGAAGAGAGTCTATACCTGTGCGGCGGCAATGACCCGCATCCACCATACCGAACCGCCCAGGGTTTTGGGAGTGGCTACCACCCCGCAGGCAGCCGAGGATTTGAAAAAGTATGACCTGATGCAGGCCAGTAATCTGCAAATCGCCGGCTTGAATGGACTGCTGCTGGGGGTGGCTAAAGAGAGGGCTATTGAGGGTATCTGCCTGATGGGTGAGGTGCCCGTTTATGCTACCCGCATACAGAACCCGATGGCGGCTCTGGCAGTGCTCAAGGTTCTGACCAGAATGCTGGATGTTGAAATTGATATGGCCGAGCTGGTGCAAATGGCTACAGAAGCGGCGGAGAAAATGAAGCAGGTGGCAGCACAGGCAATGGAAGAGTATATTGACTACTTCACCGAACCCATATGGGAGCGCGGGGAAGAGGAAGAAGAAGAGGAGGAGGAGGATTAACCTGGGAGTGCGCTTTAGACCTGGGGAGTAAAGTATGATTGCTGGCAACAAGATTAGGCTTCGTGAGAAAAGGCTGTCCGACGCTCGAAACGATTATGCATGGCAAACCGACCCCGAGTTAGTCCATCTTGATGCCACACCACCGCTCACTATCTCTTTCCCGCAGTATTTATCAGACTATACCGACGAATTGCACTACCCTGCCCCGACCAGACACCTCTTAGCCATAGAAACTCCGGACGGCAAGCATATCGGCAACTGCGTGTATTACAACACTAATGAGACCGAGGAAGAAGCTGAGCTGGGTATCATGATTGGCGATAGTAATTACTGGGGCAAGGGCTATGGTAGTGATGCTATCGATACTCTGGTTAATCATGTTTTTTCACAGACAGAGCTGGAGCGACTCTATCTGAAGACTCTTAGCTGGAACCAGCGAGCGCAGAAATGCTTCCAGAAGTGCGGTTTCTCCCCATGCGGGCATCTACATAAAGACGGGCACAGGTTCGTGCTTATGGAACTCTACCGGGAGCAGTGGGAAAAAGTCAGGCAGGACGAAGCTAAAATAGGGGCGAACTGCTTTATCCCCTAGCTGGCAAGATAACGGTAGCCCTGCCGGTTACCGTCTTTTCTCCCTTATCACTCTCCGCCCAGATATTGCACTCTACGTAGTGCTTTTCATCTTCGATATATTTCCTGGTTACCCTGCCCCGGCAGGTAATAGTCTCACCGGGAAAGTTCATGCCTTTATAGCTGCAGGTCAATTTACAGAGAGTCCCCTCCCCTCCCATCCAGTCAGTCACCAGTTGCCCCAGAAAGCTGGCTACCAGTTGACCGTGGACAATCACGCGGGGCAGCCCTTTGCTCTGAGCAAAATCCTTGTCGTAGTGAATGGCATAGTAATCTCCGGATGCCCCCGCCCACATCACCAGCTGACGGGTCGTCGGCTTTTTGATAAGAGCCGGTATTTCACCATCCACTATTATATCTTCGTAATAAACCTGCTCAGCCATTCTTTGCTTTCTCCGTCTCATAGCCAACCATCATATACTGGCACCTGGCTACCAGCTCGCCTCTCTGGTTCTGGTAGGTTATATCAAAAGTGACAAACGTTGTCTTGGCACCCCCGCTGTCCCGCCTCTCCCGAACATTGGCAAGCTTAACGGTAACCGCTATGCTGTCGCCGGGCCTAACCGGCTGATGACACTCCAGCGTGGTAGAACCATGTAGCAGCCCCTCGGGGAATAACCGCATTAACACCTGCCCGAATTGCTCACCCCCGATGGACACAATAAAGGTGGGGGGCGCAATAATGCCGCCGTACCGGCTCTGCCCGGCATATTTCTCATCCTGCCACAGGGGGTTGGGGTCATCTATTGCCCGGGCAAACCGTTGAACCATCCCCTTCTCAACCTCATATGCCCCGAATTCCCATTCCTGGCCCATTTTGTCTTTGAGATTATCAGCCGCCAGCGGATTTTCAGTCATTTATCACCCTTTTCTCTACCCGGATAAAGGGAAGTTTACCCTGATTCCGCCGGGTGCGTCAAGGATATATGCAGCGCCACACTTGCGGGAAGAACCCGAGCTTGATAAAGTGAATTGAGGTAATATTTGCCTCTTGACGGCTAACCTGTGCTGGGTTACATTAAGACCACAGGAGGTCAGATTGATTAAACCGATAGAATGGCTCGGTGACCGGGTCAGAATCCTTGACCAGACCAGGCTGCCCAATGAAGAAGTATATCTGGAGCTTGATGATTACCGCATCGTAGCTGCCGCCATCAAGGAACTGCAAATCAGAGGGGCGCCGGCAATCGGGGTAGCCGGTGCTTACGCCATAGCTCTGGGTGCCCTGAAAATTGAATCGGCATCAAGGGACGAATTTTTAGGTAAGCTCCACAGTGTCATCAACACCGTCACCACCACCCGTCCCACCGCCCGCAACCTCTTCCAGTCAGCTGAGCGCATGCAGAAAGCCGCCGAATCCGGCGGAGATGCAGCACAGATTAAAGCGGCGCTGGTCGCCGAAGCGGTTAAAATACACTCCGAAGAGGCAGAAGCGACCGATAAGCTGAGCCGGTTCGGTGCTGAGCTAGTCAAGGACGGCTTTACCGTGCTGACCCACTGCAACACCGGCCCGCTGGCTACCACCGGCTACGGCACCGCCCTCGGCGTGATTATCCGGGCAAAAGAGCAGGGCAGGAAAATTAAGGTGCTGGCTACCGAGACCCGCCCCCTCCTCCAGGGGGCACGCCTCACCACCTGGGAGTTGAAGCAGGCGGCTATCCCGGTTACCCTCATTACCGACTCCATGGCGGGCTACTTCATGAGTCAGGGGCAGGTAAACTGCGTGATAGTGGGTGCCGACCGCATTGCCGCCAACGGTGATACCGCCAACAAGATTGGCACCTATGCGCTGGCAGTGCTGGCTAAAGAGAATAACGTCCCCTTCTACGTCGCTGCCCCCACCACCACCATTGACCCCACCCTCGCTTCCGGGGAGGAAATCACCATTGAGCAGCGCAGTCCGGAAGAGGTAACCCACGTCCAGGGAGTGCGTATCGCCCCCGCGGGCATAGACGCCGCCAACCCCGCCTTTGACATCACCCCCCACCGGTACATCACCGCCATCATCACCGAAAGGGGTATAATAAAAGAGCCGTTTGGGGAGGGGATAAAGGGGATTCTTTAGTCTTGGTGAACCTATCCCCCTGACCCCCTTCCCTTG
>DATKWF010000106.1:0-3659 GCA_035529715.1 Dehalococcoidales bacterium
GCCTAACTGAATCAGGCTGGGTGATATCACCCCAGAAAATCTCTGCTTCCCCACCAAGGCCCCTGATGCTTTTTCGGTTTTGCGCAGTGTTTAAATCAAATATCCGTACCTGAAATCCGTCATGCAAAAGGGTTTTGCCAACAGTGATTCCCAATCGCCCGGCCCCACCCGTCACCAGTACCCTCATTTTGTATTACCTCACCCTACACCAAAACCAGCTAGGTCACCCGATGCTTATCCACGAAACGCTTCATCCTGGAAAGCGCTTCCCCAATATCGGTCAATGAGGTAGCATAACAGCAGCGGACATAGCCTTCGCCGCTCTTCCCGAAAGCCACACCGGGGACCACCGCCACCTTTTCCTCAATGAGTAGTTTTTCGGCAAACTCCTCTGAACTCATGCCGGTGCACTTTATTGAGGGGAAGGCATAAAAGGCGCCACGGGGCTCAAAACAAGTCAGACCAATATCATTCAGCCCCTTGACGATAACCCGACGCCGCCGGTTGTAATCCTCCACCATTTCCAGCGCACTGGCCTCACCAGACCTCAATGCCTCCATAGCCGCCATCTGAGACATGGTGGGAACGCACATCATGGTATACTGGTGAATTCTGGTCATGGCAGCAATAATTTCCCCAGGACCAGCCGCATAGCCAATACGCCAGCCGGTCATGGCATAAGCTTTGGAAAATCCACCCAGCAGGATGGTGCTCTCCTTCACCTTGGGCAGGCTGGCAAAGCAGGTATGCTCTACCCCGTAAACCAGCTTGGCATAAATCTCGTCGGAGATTACCGGTAGCTGATAGCGCAAAGCCAGTTCGGCTATCTGCGATAGCTTGTCCCGGCTCGTCACCGCTCCGGTAGGATTGGCCGGGTAGCCAATAAGAATAGCCTTGGTTCTATCGGTAATTTGTGCCTCAATATCAGCGGCACTGACCTCAAAGTTATTTTCCTGATTGGTCGGCACTTTAACCGGCTTACCCCCGGTCAGAAGCACACAGGACTCATAGGCAACATAGCAGGGGTCAGGCATGATAACCTCGTCTCCGGGATCTAGTATGGCTCTCATTACCAGGTCTAACCCCTCACTAACCCCAACCGTAATCAGAAGCTCACCATTGGGGTCGTACTTAACGCCATAGCTATCTTCCAGGTAGCGTGCCAGTTCCTCACGCAGCTCGGGCATCCCCGAGTTTGAGGTATACATGGTATAGCCCTTCCCTAACGAATAGATAGCCGCCTCACTGATATGCCACGGGGTGGTAAAATCTGGCTCACCAACTCCCAGTGAGATTACCCCTTCTGTTGAAGCCAGCAGGTCAAAGAACTTCCGTATCCCGGAAGGGGATATCCGGTTGGCTCGCTGCGAGATATAACTAAGTAATTTTCTATGCTGCTCAACAGTCATCACCATAAGAATCTCCTCGCTGATATTGACGGCTAGAGCACCACTGGCTGCCGCTTGGACTCCTCCCCGCCTCCCAGGATTTCGCCATCCTCCTTGTATCGCTTGAGCACAAAGTGACTGACCGTCCCCTGCACCCCTTCTATCGGGGCAAGCTTTTGCGATACAAAATCAGCCACCTCGTGCATGGTGTTGCCCGTTACCAGAACCAGCAGGTCATAGGTTCCCGAGACCAGATAGACAGTCCGTGCCTCCGGAAAACGATAGATGCGCTCCGCAATCGCATCAAAGCCAACGTCTCTCTGGGGAGTAACCTTAACTTCTATTAATGCCCAGACATGCTCATTCGCTATCTTGTCCCAGTTGATTATGGTCTTGTATTTGATAATAGTGCGGTCTTCCTCAGCCTGCTTAACCAGCTTGGCGACCTCAGGACCGGGGGTGCCAGTCATCACTGCTATTTGCTTGGTGGTAGTCCTGGCATCATTTTCCAGTATTTTCAGAATATCCTTTATCATTTCCCGCTCCTTACCAGTTCGGTTATTGACCACCGCTTTTGCGTTTCATTATAGCAGAGTTTGAACAGTTTATTATCCCCAGTTCTGACCTTGAAGTACCTTTCCCCCGGCTCCCGCCAGGCTTTCTCTATCTCATCCACCTCATATGCCACCCCCTCCCACTGAAAAGAGCGCGGGCTTTCTGCGTAGGTATGACCCGAATAGCAATTCACTTTGAGCAAGCTATCATTCACTTTCATCCCTTCCTGCCGACTTTCTCCAGCGTAGCCGGAGAACGACGCCAGTTAACAGCACTGCCATCACCGCCGCATAGATTTCCAGCTGAACCATAGTAAACAACCCTGATTGCAACAAAACAACACTGTAGTTCAACAAGCTGTGCAGGAAGGCGGCTAAAAGATAGAACTGCCACCCCCAGCCCCTGGCCAGGCCGTAACCAGCCAGCCCACTAACGGCGATATGGAAGGCTACTGCAAAAAACCTTTCCCAGAAGGGCGCCAGTGCCATCATCCCGCCAGCCTGCACCGCTGCCCAGCTCCAGCCAGCGCCAAAGATGGTATTGTGCACCCAAACCGCCTCAAAAATACCCAGTCCTGCCCCGGCTACCACCCCGATGACCAGCCCCACCTTGGGGTCAATATTTCTACCGGCACGCCACCACCAGATAACCACCGGCACCAGCTTGGACCCTTCCTGTACCAGCCCGCTAAGTAGTATCTGCGGCAATCCGGCAAGCAGGAGCCAGCGCATGATAACTTCCTGGCTCCAGAACTGCCCCAGTGCCCGCCCAACTAAGACCTGGAGGGGAATCTGAATAAAAGTAACCGCCACCAGACTCAGCAAAGCGCTTACGACCAGTACTGCCCATAACCAGTATTTTTTGAATAGTGGCGGCCAGTAACCAGCCAGACAGACCACCCCGAAGGCTATCGCCAGACCAATCCCCACGATATTGGGGTTGGTGAACCAGCTGATAAAGAAACTGAGCATTTGTTCCAGCATAATGTCCCTCCTGAATACTAAATAACCCTGCCCTCTTTTTGTGCCTTTTTATCCAGATAGCTGCCAATGGCCAGACCAATGCCGAATCCGGAAGGTGCCCCAATACCCGCATTATCCAGAACAGCGCCGAGAACAGCGCCAAAGCCACCGCCAATTGCCATCCCGATACCCTTATAATATCCCTCGGTAACCAGCTTGTGCTTTTTTCGAAGATGTTGGGTAATCTGTTTAATCACCCTGAAATAACTCTTACGCCCTTCTTTGGCGGCTGGCTTGGGCAGGTAGACCAGATTGCTTAAATTTTGAGTTAGTGTGGAGACTTCCTGCTGTAATAGCTGGCATTCCCCGCAATAGGCAGAGAATTCGGCAACTCTCCCGGTCAAGCGGAGGAGGAAGTCCAGCTTATACTTCTTCTGCTCCGATTTGCTTAAAGTATCCCGGTATGAGTTGATTACTTTGGTGATATCGCCATGCCAGCGATTGTGAACTTCCATCTATATACTTTCCAGTTTGGATTAGGTGACCCTACCCCTTCAGTTTAGCCAGCCCCTTCCGCCATTGCGAGGAGCATCAGTGACGAAGCAATCCCCCAACGTATCTTACCACCGAGATTGCCACACCTTCGGCTCGCAATGACGAAAGGGGGTGTCTTTGCGAGGCACAAAGTGCCGAAGCAATCTCAAGAGATAACATAGCCTTTTTTATTAGGTAACCCTCCCCCTTTATCCCCCTC
>DATKWF010000107.1:0-8835 GCA_035529715.1 Dehalococcoidales bacterium
CCCACAGGCACCATTTGTATCCGCAACTTATTGTGCCCGTTACATTATAATTTCCTGGCAATATTTTACCACAATCTAATCTCCGTTTGCATTATCAGGCAATTCACCGTTAAAGGTCATCTATCGAGCTTGACGAATGGAACTGCCTAGTTATAGAATACAACGTCGCATGTAAATTTTGGCTAAATCCCCCATGATACCCACCGCACCCTGCAAATGGCAAGTAGCCGACAGCTTGATTAGAAAGAAGAAACGATTTGCCGATGAAAGAAGTTAGAATTATACCCTGCCTGGACATTAAGGAGGGGCGGGTTGTCAAAGGAGTGAACTTTGTCAACCTCAGGGATGCCCGCGACCCGGTGGAGGCAGCCGAAGCCTACTGCCGGGAGGGGGCTGACGAGCTTGTCTTCCTGGATATCTTCGCCACCGTGGAGAACAGAAAGACTAGGCTGGAATGGGTGAAAAGGGTCTGCGACGTGGTCACCATCCCCTTCGCCGTCGGCGGTGGCATTGGCAGTATTGAGGATATGGCGGCACTAATTGACCTCGGCGTGGACAAAGTCTCAATAAACACGGCAGCCGTCAGAAATCCCCAACTCATAAAAGAAGCTTCCAGAGAGTTCGGTAAGGAAAAGCTGGTTGTTGCCATTGACGGTCGGAAGAATCCTCCGGATAGTGGCCTTCCCCGACTTGAGGTAGTCGTGAAAAGCGGCACCGAGTCCACCGGACTGGAGATTGCTGACTGGGCAAAGCAGGTGGCAGACCTGGGCGCCGGGGAAATACTGCTCACCAGCAAGGATGCTGACGGCACCAGAGAGGGATATGACCTGGAAATGACAAGGGCAGTTGCCGAGGCGGTTACCATACCGGTTATCGCTTCAGGCGGCGCGGGCAAGCTGGAACACCTTTACCAAGCCATAGTAACCGGCAAGGCGACCGCAGTTTTAGCTGCTTCCATCTTCCACTTCGGAGAAATCTCAATACCTGAAGCTAAAAAATATCTCAGGGAAAGGGGTATATCGGTAAGAATTTAGGAGGTAAATTAATGAGCATAAATTGCAGCGATCAAGCTTTTGAGAATGTAAGAAAGATGATTTATAGCGTCTGTGACCGGATGAATATCAGCGAAACATGCCGGTTAAGACTGGGGGAATGCGAGCGGGAGTTGACCGTCCACTTCCCGGTCAAAATGGATGATGGGACGGTAAAAGTTTTCACTGGTTTCAGGGTCGTGCATAGTGATACCCGAGGACCAAGCAAAGGGGGAATCCGTTACCACCCTGACGTTACTCTGGACGAGGTAAGAGCCTTAGCTGCTTTAATGACTTTAAAGACCGCAGTGGCTAATCTCCCCTACGGGGGTGCCAAGGGAGCCGTAATCTGCAATCCTAAAGTTTTATCACCGGGTGAGCTGGAGAGATTAACCCGGCGTTACACTGCTGAAATCACCATTTTAATAGGTCCGGGGAGTGATATACCGGCTCCCGACGTAGGCACTAACCCCCAAATCATGGCCTGGATTATGGACACCTACAGCATGGGCATAGGCCATTCCGAACTGGCCATTACTACCGGCAAACCTATTGAAATAGGTGGCAGCAAAGGCAGGTTTGAAGCTACAGGACGCAGCTGCACTATTAGTGCCCTACTAGCTGCCAAGCATCTGGGCATAGACATTAAGGGAGCAACCGTTGTCGTGCAGGGCTGCGGGAATGTGGGAGCAGTATCAGCCAGCCTCCTGGCTAAAGAGGGTTGCCGAGTACTGGCAATAAGCGATACTAAGGGCGGCATTTATAACCCGAAAGGTCTGGATATTGAAGGTGTGCTTGCTAAGAAACAGGAAACAGGTTCAGTAACCAACTTCAAGGAGGCTGTAACTATAACTAATGCTGAGCTCCTGGGGCTGCAGTGCGATATACTGGTACCGGCTGCCTTTGAAAACCAGATAGTCGAAACCAATGCCAGTTCGGTAAAAGCCAAAATAATCATAGAAGGGGCAAACGGCCCGATTACACCTGAGGCAGACAGGGTTCTTGCTGACAAGAATATATTCACTGTTCCGGATATACTGGCTAACACGGGTGGTGTAATAATATCGTATCTTGAATGGGTGCAGTGTTTGCAGTCATTCTTCTGGGATGAAGAAGAAGTAAACAACTACCTGAAGAAAATCATGACTAGCGCCTTTGCCGAGATATTGGGAATCAGCCAGAAAGAGCAAGTAGATATGAGGACAGCCGCCTGTATGCTGGCACTAGGCCGACTGGCTACTGCCATGGCTACCAGAGGCATATTCCCGTAAGAACCGACAGATATATCTTTTTGCCGTCAGCTCCAGATGGGAGCAACCCAGGAAGGATATAAGAATATAGAGGAGAAACATGATTACCACACTTTCAGGGAGAAAAGGAAAAGTAGAAATCTCCCCGGATGGTCCTACGGTCATCATCGGGGAAAGAATCAATCCGACAGGCAGGTCCAAGTTCGCCGCCGCTCTGGAGAATAAGGACTGGGATGTCCTGAGACAGGAAGCAATTACCCAGATAGAGCAAGGGGCACATGTCATTGACGTTAATGTCGGCATCCCGGGTATCGATGAGGTAGCTATTCTCCCCGAAGCGGTGAAAATAGTATCCGAGGCAACTGGTGCCCCGCTTTGCATTGATTCCTCAAACCCTCAAGCCCTGGAGGCAGCACTTCAGGTGTGCGAGGGAAAACCCCTGGTAAACAGCACCACCGGGGAAGAAACATCAATGTCAGTTATCTTACCGCTGGTCAAAAAATACGGAGCGGCAGTAATCGGCCTCTGCCAGGATGAGCAAGGAATAGCCCCGGAGCCTGAACAGCGCCTTGAGATAGCCCGGAAAATCATGAGCCGGGCAAAAAGTTACGGGATAGAAGCGTCGGACATTGTTATCGACCCCCTGGTCCTCACGGTAGGTGCTGAATCCAAAGCCGGACTTATTACCCTGCTGACTGCCCGGCTTATCTCGGAAAGGCTGGGACTGAACATGACCATGGGAGCCAGCAATATATCCTTCGGGCTCCCCAACCGATATTTTATAAACAACAGCTTCCTAGCTATGGCAATCTGGTGTGGAGTGGATGCCCCCGTGGTCAATCCGGGAGGCAAGGGACTGGTGGAGACAATTCTGGGGGCTGACCTGATTAAAGGCAATGATGAATACGCCGCCAGGTATTTAAAACGTTACCGGAAAAGCCTCCAGCAAAAGTGACTCTGCCGGACAGGCAGATAACATCTTCTCCAGTCCATTCTCGACCGTTGACGAACGTTCGAGAATTAAGTTAGACTTACTTGGCGAGTGTGGCTAGAATTTGAGTTTACTGACCCCACCCTCTTTATCCTCTTCCCCTTGAAAGGAGAGGGAGACAGGTTGATAAACAATCTCAATGAGCCGGGCATTTACTAGAGGGAGAAGATAGATGGTAGCCGAGTACAATCCGCAGGAAATAGAGAAGAAATGGCAACAGAAATGGGCTGAGGATAAACTCTACGAAGTCACTGAGGACAAGTCCCGCCCAAAATTTTTTGACCTGACCATGTTCCCCTATACCTCGGGTGACCTCCATATTGGACACTGGTATGCCATGGCTCCGGCTGACGTTCATGCCCGCTTTAAGCGGATGCAGGGCTATAATGTGCTTCACCCGATGGGCTTTGATGCTTTTGGCCTGCCCGCCGAGAATGCCGCTATCAAGCACGGTATTCACCCCTTCAAATGGACAATGCAAAACGTAGAGAACATGCGCCGCCAGCTAAAGAGTATAGGCGCTATCTACGACTGGAGTCGGGAAGTGGTTACCTGCCTGCCCGACTATTACAAATGGACGCAATGGTTCTTCCTGAAGCTCTACGAAGCTGACCTGGCTTACCGGGGTAAAGCTCCGGTTAACTGGTGCCCCCGCTGCCAGACGGTGCTGGCTAACGAGCAGGTAGTGAATGAGGGCTTCTGCGAGCGTTGTGGCGCAGCAGTAACACGGCGAGACCTGGCACAGTGGTTCTTCCGCATCACCAAATATGCTGACGAGCTGATGGAATACAGAGACATTGATTGGCCGGAGCGGATAAAGCTAATGCAGAAGAACTGGGTGGGCAAGAGCCAGGGCACCGAGATTTCGTTCGCTCTTGAGCACCCCGGCGTGGCCGAAAAAGAGATAAGGGTATTTACCACCCGCCCCGACACCACCTTTGGCGTTACTTTCATGGTCCTGGCCCCGGAACACCCTCTGGTGGCAGTGCTAACCTCACCGGATAAAAAAGCCGAGGTGGAAAATTATATCACCCAGTCAAGGCGCCGGAGTGAAATAGAGCGACTATCCGTCGAAAAGGAAAAGGATGGGGTATTCATCGGCGCTTATGTCATCAACCGCCTCAACGGGGAAAAAGTGCCCATCTGGATTGCCGACTATGTGCTGCTGAGCTACGGCACCGGGGCGGTAATGGGAGTGCCCGCCCATGACGAGCGTGATTTTGCCTTTGCCAAGAAGTACAACCTGCCCATACCGGTAGTGATAGCGCCGCCGGGGTGGCAAGAAGAAGAACTTGAGGAAGCCTACACGGAACCGGGCACCATGGTAAACTCGGCGCAATTTAACGGTCTCCCCAACGAACAGGGTATAGACGCCGTTTCTGATTTTCTGGAAGAGAAAGGCTGGGGCAAGCGAACCGTAAGCTATAAAATTCGCGACTGGCTTATCTCCCGCCAGCGTTACTGGGGAGCACCGATACCCATGATTTACTGTGAAAAGTGCGGCATTGTCCCCGTCCCGGAGAAAGACCTGCCGGTGCTGCTACCCGAAGATGCCGAATTCAGACCTACCGGTGAATCACCGCTGAAATACCATGAGCAATTTGTCAATACCACCTGCCCCTGCTGCTCGGCTCCAGCCAAGCGGGAGACTGACACCATGGACACCTTTATGTGCTCCAACTGGTACTTCCTGCGCTATACCAGCCCTGGTTGTGATAATGCTCCGTTTGACCCGGAAAAGTTGAAATACTGGCTGCCGGTAGACCTCTACACCGGCGGTGCCGAGCATGCCGTAATGCACCTGCTCTACGCCCGCTTTTTCGCCAAAGCGATTCGGGACATGGGACTGGTTGACTTCGATGAGCCGTTTACCCGCCTGTTTAACCAGGGGACCATTATTGTTGAGAAGCAGAAGATGAGTAAATCAAGAGGCAACGTGATTACGCCGGATGAATACGTCGCCGAGGTGGGAGCGGATACGGTGCGCGCTTACCTCATGTTCGTGGCGCCCTGGGAGCAGGGTGGTGAGTGGAATGACAGCGGCATCAGCGGGGTAAGTCGCTGGCTTAACCGTGTATGGAATCTGGTACTGACCGATTACAGCCAGAATAAAAATGCTAACCCCGATGACAGAAAGAAAGCAGAGCGCGAGCTATCCCGCATTACCCATCAAACCATCAAGAAAGTAACCGAGGACCTGGAAAAAATCCACCTGAATACCATGATATCAACACTGATGGAGCTCACCAACTACCTGGCTAAAGCCAAGGAAAAGGGAACAGTTACTCCTTCGGATTGGGAAGAGTCCATAGATATTTTGCTCCGCCTTCTGGCGCCCACCACCCCCCACCTGGCCGAGGAATTGTGGCAGAGAACAGGGCGTGAGTACAGCATACATAACCAGAGCTGGCCGCATTGGGATGAGGCGTTAGTCAAGGAGGAAGAGATTACCCTGGTGGTCCAGGTAAACGGCAAGCTGCGCGACCGAATTACGGCTCCGGTCTCCATCACCGAGACTGAAGCCAGAGAATTAGTACTGGAAAGAGAGCGGGTAAAACCTTATATTGCAGGTAAGCAGCTTAGCAATATAATCTATGTCCCGGGCAGGTTGATAAACATAGTAGTCAAGTAGGCAAGATGGATATTATGAAGATAACCTTCATTGGCGGCGGGGCAATGGGGGAAGCAATACTGTCGGCCATCCTGGACAAGAGACTGAGCACACCAGCGGCGGTAATTGTCAGCGATATCAACGAGTCCCGCCTCAAATACCTTGAGCAGAAATACTGCGTAACCGTCACCAGCAATAATCGTCAGGCGGTAAACAACAGTGATATCGTGGTTATGGCAATTAAACCGCAGAGCCTGACTGAAGTAATGGCTGACCTCAAAAGCCATCTCAAGCCAGACCAGCTTGTCTTATCTATTATCGCCGGAGCAAGGATTGATACTTTATGTCAAGGACTGGACCACCGCTCTATAGTCCGGGTTATGCCCAACACCCCCGCCCAGATTGGTGAGGGCATGAGTGTATGGACAGCTACCACCGAGGTAACCCAAACGCAAAAAAGCATGGTAAGCTCAATGCTGGGCACCACAGGCAAAGAAATCTATGTTGACGATGAAAAGTACCTTGACATGGTCACCGCGATTAGCGGCAGCGGGCCAGCCTATTTCTTCCTTTTTGTGGAGTCGCTGGTTGATTCAGCAGTGCAAATCGGCATCCCGCGTGATATGGCTGAGAAACTGGTACTGCAGACCATGCTTGGCTCGGCTCACCTCCTCCAGAAGTCGGGCAAGCCGCCAGCCGAGCTACGCCGAATGGTTACTTCACCCGGCGGCACCACCGCCGAGGCAATACTCCAGTTTGAAAACGGTGGATTCAGGAATCTGGTCCTGCAGGCGGTTACCGCCGCCTACAATAAAGCCAAAGAACTCGGTAACTAACCTGCCACCCCCTACCCATCAGCCCAGCATAAATATATGACCATCCGTTAATTTTTTTTAAAAGTCCTTAAAGTTCAGTATGTTCAGTATTGACAAAACATACTATACCTATTATAATAAGCATATTATTTGAACTGATTATTTAGGAGGCATGGGATGGATGATGAGCAACAGGCTAAGGAAAAGCAATTCGTCGAAGAGGTCGGTATCTTGTTTGAACAAACCGGCATGCCCCGAATGGCAGGACGTATTCTAGGCTGGCTCTCTGTCTCTGATTCCCCACACCAAACCACCAGCGACCTGACGGAAGCTCTGATGGCCAGCAAAGGCTCCATCAGCACCATGACCCGTTTCCTCATCCGGATTGGCCTAATCGAGCGAATCAGCCTGCTGGGGCAGCGTCACGACTACTTCTGTAACAAGATTGGTGCTTGCCACCAGCTGCTTGGGGACTCTCTGGACCAGACCAAAATCTTTCGGCAACTCATGGAATGCGGGCTGGAGCTAACCAAGGGTAAAGCTCACGCTAATCGTCAGTGGTTGGAGGAGATGCGTGATATGTATGTCTTTATGGAGCGGGAATTCCCCGCCCTGGTGGAGCGTTTCAAAAAAGAGCGTACGGAGGTCCTGAAATGAGAAGATGGACAATTATTACAGGTATTCTTTTTCTATGTTTGGTTGTTTTAGCTGGTGCTACCGCCTGTGGCAGTAGCGAAGAGGAAACCAGCCAGCAGCTGGCCGAGGTGGTAAGAGGAGACTTAACCATTAGCGTCAGCGGCAGTGGCAATATAGAAACCTACCACGAGGCATGGCTGACCTTCGGCAGCGGCGGTAGAGTAGCCAAGATAAATGTTGAGGAAGGTGATGAAGTCAGTGAGGGTGACGTGTTAGCCAGTCTTGATACCGACTCCCTGGAACTGGCGAAAAGCCAGACACAGGTAGCCCTGACCCAGGCAGAGGTAGCCCTGGCCCAAGCACAGTTAGCCCGGCAGACGGCAGAATTCGAGCTTGATGCCACATTAGATAAAGAGGGCACCCTGGAACTGGCCCTATTTAACACACAGATAAGTCTAGACCAGGCAAGAGTCAACCTCGAACAGACTCAAGACCTATATACCTGGTCAGATATTAAAGCGGCACAGGCTGACGTAGACGAAGCCGAAGATTATCTGGAGTACTGTTTAGAGCAGCTGGTCAGATATTTACCGGAATATACTGAAGATGATGCTGCTCTTTATGATTCTTATCCGAAAGTTCTGGAATTTGTCCTTGAAGATAAATATCCCAAAACTCCGGGTTATGAGGTCTGGCAAGAGCGAATAATCCATGCCAAATCAAGGCTGAACACAGCTGAAAACAGGCTGGATGCAATGCTGTCGGGCAGTGATATAGAGGAAGTAGCCATAAAGAAACTGCAGATAGAAGCCGCCGGAATGTCAGTGGCTCAAGCCCAGAATAGCCTTGACAAATTAGCCGATGAAATAGCCATCAAGGAACTGCAGGTACAGGTAGCCAAAGACTCGGTAGGACAGGCCAGGCAGTCCGTTGCGCTAGCCAAGCAGTCCCTGAACGATGCCCAGAAGGATATAGACGAGGCAACCATCACCGCCCCACTCACCGGCGTAGTCGCTAACGTATACGTCAAAGAAGGTGACCTCATCCCCGCTCCCACCATGGCACCCCAGACAATATTTCACTTGATTGACCCCACCAGCATGGAGCTAATTGTGGAGATGGATGAGATAGACGTGCCGGATGTGAAGCTGGCTCAGGAAGCTATTATTGAGATAGACGCACTACCCGACGATGAGTTTGAGGGCAGGGTTACCACTATCTACCCGCTGCCAACCACGGTGGGCGGAGTGGTGCTGTATAATGTCAAAATAAAATTTGATGTGCCCAGCGACTCCGGTATCAAGGTCGGCATGAGCGCCTCGGCTGACATCATAACTGATAAGCGGAGCAATGCTCTGCTGGTGCCGTCCCGGGCTATCAAAGAAGACGAACAGGGCAATCCCATAGTAAGGGTTATCGCCGACGAGCAGACCCAGGAAAGACAGGTGGTCACCGGCATCAGTGATGACCTGGAGACGGAGATTATCAGCGGACTGACTGA
>DATKWF010000108.1:0-17590 GCA_035529715.1 Dehalococcoidales bacterium
AGGCGGTTACTTTGACATGATACCCCTGGATGCTGCCACTGACCTGAGAAGGGAGACAGTCCTTACTCTGGAGGAGATGGGCATCAGGGTTGAGACCTCCCACCACGAGGTTGCTGACAGTCAGCACGAGATAGATGTGAGATATACTGATGCCCTGACTATGGCGGATAACGTGATGACCTACCGTCTGGTAGTCAAGCAAATAGCCTTAAAGAATGGTGTTTATGCTACCTTCATGCCCAAGCCTGTATTTGGCATCAACGGCAGCGGTATGCATGTGCACCAGTCACTTTTCAAGGGTGAACGAAACGCCTTTTTTGACAAGGCTGGTGAGTATAACCTTTCCAAGGTAGCCAGGTGCTATATCGCTGGACTATTAAAACACGCGCCGGAGATTACGGCTATTACCAATCAGTGGGTCAATTCTTACAAGCGGCTGGTTCCCGGCTATGAGGCGCCGGTGTACCTTTCCTGGGCACGACGTAATCGGGCTGACCTTATCAGGGTTCCCGAGTACAGACCGGGCAGGGAAAAGAGCACCAGGATTGAGTATCGCTCACCTGACCCTGCCTGTAATCCGTACCTTGCCTTCAGCGTGATGCTGGCTGCCGGGTTGGAAGGAATTGAGAATGGATATGAAGCTCCCGCCCCCGTGGAAGAAAACGTGTATGAGATGGACGCAGAGGAAAGAGAGAGAAGAGGGATAGGGTCTCTTCCTGGCAGTCTTCTGGAGGCTATCCTGCTCACTGAAAAAAGCGAGATGGTGCGAAAGGCACTTGGCAATCACGTTTTCGATGGTTTCATTAAGAATAAGAAAGTTGAGTGGGACCAGTACCGGACTCAAGTTACTGACTATGAGTTGAAGAGATACCTGCCGATTTTGTGAGTTTAATGTTTAAGCCAGCTTTCTATCATCATTAATCGCGTATGGGATTTTTGATTATTGCACCGTCAGCTGTCTTGTATAATTGAGCCTCAGAATTTAGTGAGCTTCTCAGATTATGAAGCCGATAGAAGATTAGTTAAAATTAATATTTAAAGCGTCACAAGGAGGACAAAATTGAAATTATCTCCCAAAGTTGACCGTTTAGGAACAGAGACTGCTTTCAAGGTTTTGGCTCAAGCCCAGGCGCTTGAAGCCAAAGGTGTGGATGTCGTTCATCTTGAGATTGGTGAACCTGATTTTGATACGCCGAGAAATATTTGCGATGCAGGAATCAAAGCAATTAACGATGGTTACACTCACTACTGCCCTTCTCAGGGCATACCTGCTTTGCGTGTTGAAGTCGCCAAGGAGATGGAAAGGACTCGTGGTATTTCAGTGAGTCCTGACCGTATTATTATAACTCCAGGTGCCAAGCCCATCATTTTTTACTCGATTCTGGCGCTTCTTGATGAAGGGGATGAGGCTATATATACCAATCCTCTATTTCCTATTTACGAATCAATGATAAACTTTTCCGGGGCTACTGCGGTGCCCATTCCTCTTCGTGAAGAACTTGATTTTCGTTTTGATATAGATGAGTTAAGGTCGAAGATAACGCCACGTACCAAGCTTATGATCCTTAACTCTCCCCAGAATCCAACTGGCGGTGTTCTGGAGGAAAGTGATATTCGCTCCATAGCTGAAATTGCCCAGGAGTATGACCTTACCGTCTTTGCCGATGAAGTATATGAGTATATTCTTTATGAAGGAAATCACTATAGCATTGCCAGTTTACCGGGCATGCTGGATAGAACTATACTGCTAAGCGGCTTTTCCAAGACCTACGCAATGACTGGCTGGCGTATGGGTTACGCTGTTATGCCACCACAGCTGGTTGACCCCGTTGTTCGTATGATTACGAATAGCGTATCCTGTACGGCACCTTTTATTCAATATGCCGGCATAGAGGCAATAACCGGTCCACAGGACAGCGTGCACAGGATGGTTGAAGAGTTTAAGAAGCGGCGGGACCTCATCGTGGAAGGGCTGAATAAAATTAAAGGTGTAAGTTGTCGCCTGCCCAAAGGTGCTTTTTATGTGTTTCCCAATGTCAAAGAAGTTGGGATGGAGTGTAAAGAATTAGCCAATTATCTATTGAGCGAAGCCGGGGTAGCCACTCTGGCTGGCACCGATTTTGGTGAGTATGGCGAAGGCTACCTCAGATTATCCTACGCAACATCCCAGGATAACATCAAGAAAGCTTTGGAGAGGATAAATAAAGCGTTAAGCAAGTTTTAGGTTAGCCTATTTTGCCTTACCTAAAGCACTTTTAGTTCCTTCCCTGTACGCTTAAATACATCTAAGGCGAAGTCCAGGTCCTCAGGGGTGTGGGCCGCTGAAATTATTACCCTTATCCTGGCTTTACCCTTTGCCACCGTGGGGAAGCCGATTGCCTGGGCAAATACTTTTTCCTCGAATGCGCGTCCGGAGAAGGCACGTGCCAGCTTCTCGTCGCCAAGCATGACCGGAGTTATCGGGGTTTCGGAATGCCCTACGTCAAACCCCAGTGATTTCATTCTCTCTTTGAAGTAGCGTGTATTTTCCCAGAGTTGCTTTACCAGCTCGTCCGATGCTTCAAGCACTTTGACTGCGGCGATACAGGCGGCAACATCCGGAGGCGTGACCGCCGATGAGAAGAGGAAGGGCCTTGCCATCTGTCTCAAATACTCAATCAGGCTCTTGCTGCCGGCTACGTACCCGCCAACAACTCCAAAGGCTTTGGACATGGTTCCTATTTCTATGTCAACCCTGCCATGCAGGTGGAAATGGTCGACTATCCCGCGGCCGTGGTCACCCAGTACACCTTCGCCGTGTGCGTCATCAACCATAACCATTGCGTTATACTCTTCGGCGACTTCGGCTATTTCTGGTAGTGGAGCCAGGTCACCGTCCATGGAAAACACCCCGTCGGTGACTATTAACTTCTTTTTTACCGCTTTTCCTTCTTTTTCAAGGACATCTCTTAACCCTCTGGCATCCAGATGGGGATAAACAAAGCGCTTTGCCCTGGTGAGTCTGCTGCCGTCTATAATGGAGGCATGATTCAGTTCGTCGGAGAATATGGCGTCTTCTTCTCCAACGAGCGCAGCTATGGCTCCAAGATTAGCACAAAGACCGGATTGTAAAGAGAGGGTATCCTCCACATGTTTAAATCTAGCCAGGGTCGCTTCAAGCTCAAGATGAGAGCTCATGGTACCGGCTATGGAGCGAACAGCTCCTGGCCCAGCACCGAACTGGTCTAGAGCCTGTTTGGCTGCTTTCCTGATTTTGGGGTGGTTGGCAAGGCCAAGATAATTGTTCGAACATAGATTTAAGACGTGTGCGCCGTCAACATCCAGCCACGCGCCCTGTGAGGACTCTATCGTACGGATTTGGTTATAAAGCCCGGTATCTTTTAGCTGTTGTAATCTCTCTGAAATGAAGTCAAATTTATTGCCCATTTAATCAATCCTCCCTCTGCATTATTTCATTTCATTGTAGAATACGATTGCAGCTTTGGCAAGTTGGCTGGTTGTTGCCAGGTATCCCGGGCGTCGGCGTATTACCCTGTAAACACTTGGGCGTGCCTGATTTGGGTTACGCACTTAAGCGCAGGGAACTGAAGTCTGTGTAAAGTGGCGACCCCGGTGGGATTTGAACCCACGATCTCCACCGTGACAGGGTGGCATGTTAGACCGCTACACCACGGGGCCATTTCAGGCAGGAAGATTGTTGAAAAGCTATAAAACTATTAAAAATTGTCCTTTTATTTGACTAGAGTCTATCAGAGGTAATGTCTGGTGTCAAGGTGGCGTCTTAACGTCGGTAGGCGGCACCCGGGCAACTTGTTAATTCCACACACGGTAGCTTGCTCCTCACAATTGTTGTTTGTATTTTCAAGTTTGTGGTATAATGAGCAATAAAATTTTTTAGGGAAGCAGATGGCATTAAAAAAGACTAGCAAAGAAGCAGTGAAGGTAGAAGAGAAGCAGGTGCGTGACTATGAATTGGTATTTATCGTTAATCCGGAGGCTGAGGAAGCGGTACTTGAAGCTGCGGTAAATAATGTGAGTCAGTTTATTACCGGTAAAGGTGGTGTCACTTCTGAGGTTGAGCGGTGGGGTAAACGGAAACTAACCTATCCGATAAAACATTTTCTGGAGGGTAGTTATGTGGTGACTCGGTTTAAGATGAGCCCTGTGTGGAGTAAGGAACTGGAGGCAAGTTTACAAATTTCCGAAGACGTCCTGCGGCACCTGTTGATTAAAGTTGAGTAATTGAATCGGGTGGTTACCCGGCCCTGGTTTAAGGGTGGGGTAGGGTAAAAGGAGTTTTGAGAAAATGCCAAGTTTAAATAAAGTTATCATCATAGGAAATATCGGCGGTGAGCCTGAAATGCGGTTCACGCCTAATGGGAAACCAGTAACCTCATTTCGCGTTGCCACTAACTGGATAACCACTACTCCTGAGGGTGAGCGCAAGCAAGAAACCGAGTGGTTCAGTGTGGTGACCTGGAACAAGTTGGCTGAACAATGTAACCAGTTTCTGGCTAAGGGCCGATTGGTTTATGCTGAGGGTAGAATTCATACGCGGACCTGGGAAGGGCAGGATGGGCAGCAGCACTCCAGGACTGAGGTAATTGCCAATAAAGTAATATTTCTGGAGAGACGAGGGGTGGCCCCGCTTTCCGAAGAGAAGGTAGAATCCGAAGAGAAGGTAGAATCCGAAGAGAAGGTAGATGAAAGTGGCAGTGCTGAATTAGGGCCGGATGATATTCCATTTTAGGTAGACACTACAACTTAGACTGAGAAGGACAGGGTATGGCGGAATATAGAGAAGCAAAGAATAGAAGATGGGAAAAACCAAGGTATGTACCCAGACGTAAGGTTTGTTCCTTTTGCAAGGATAAAACTACCATCATAGATTATAAGGACATGATGAGACTGCGCCAGTACATATCGGATAGAGGCAAAATTGAGCCTCGTCGTAAAACTGGCACCTGTGCCAAGCATCAGCGTCTTTTGGCAACGGCAATAAAGAGAGCGCGGTATCTGGCTCTGCTGCCGTATGTGTCAGCTCATATCCGTGAAATGGGAGGCGCTGGTTTACGTAGTTAGTTTGGCTAAGTTGAATCCTCTCTTTTTTATCCTCCGCTTAACAGGAAAAGAGGGTGTTAGTTTGTTTTTAATAGGGAGTTAACGTGCCGAAGAGGACTTATCAACCGAAGGCAATTCCGAGAAAACGTGAGCACGGCTTCAGGGCGAGAATGAGCACCCGCGGTGGGCGGGCCGTCCTGAAAGCAAGGCGACTCAAAGGTCGTAAGAGATTGACTGTGGTATAATGCTGGGAAGTAGTATCTCCACTTAGTGACAAATGGGTAAGGAGTGGGCGCAGTGAGGGGAGAAGAATACCTTACCAAAACAGCACAATATTCACTGGTTTATAATAAGGGCAACTCGTGGGTGAGTGATTTAGTGGTGATGAAGGCTTTACCTAATGGCCTTGCCTTATCCAGGTGTGGTTTCTCGGTTAGTCGGCGGGTAGGTAAGGCAGTAGTGAGAAACAGAGTGAAGCGTTTACTCCGTGAAATCTTACGACTGACACTGTTACCGCCGGGGTGGGACCTCGTATTTATTGCTCGTCCTCGGGCGGCTGGTGCTGATTATACTGAGCTTGAGAAATCAACTAAGGGTTTGCTGCGCCTTGCACGAGTATTGGCGGGAGAGCATGAAGAAATTTGCATTGGAACTAATTAGACTCTATCAGTTAACGCTGTCACAGGTGATGTTGCCATCCTGTCGTTTTTCTCCCACTTGCTCTCAATATACTTATGAAGCTATCAACAAGCATGGCTTTATCAAGGGAACATGGTTGGGAATAAAGCGTTTGGCTCGCTGCCGTCCTTTTCATCCGAGCGGCTATGACCCGGTACCATGATACCTGTTTTTAGTTAATGGTTGTGATTGTGTATTAACATTAGATTATTTGGTCTCGGCTCTTTTTAGAGGGAGACCGCTGAAAAGGGTAAAACCCTTTCAATTTATTTTTGGTAGATAACTTCTTGCGGGAGGGATTAAGTAGGTGTTTTTTAAGTATGGTAAGTCGCTGGCAGGCAGGCTATCGCTCCTGCTGCTTATGCTTCTTCTGCTTATCAGCGGGCTGGTGTTCATCGGCTGTGCCCGGACCGGGGCAATACCCCGCGGCTGGTCAGGAGGAGCAATAGCTGATGGCACCATATTTTTGGGTTCTATGGAGGGCAAGCTTATCGCCGTAGATGTATCAAGCAGTGGCCGCCGATGGCCTGATGTTCCTTTCAAACCTGCGGAAGCCACTGGCGGCTTTGGCTGTGCCCGGGCGCCGGCAACGGTAGCGATATATGGAACTCCAGCCATATCCGGCGATTTGGTTTATGTTGCTGCCTATAACGGCAAAATTTACGCGATTAATGCTAAAACAGGGGCATTGAGGTGGGTATATCCGCGTGAAGGGGAGCTTGAACCTATCGTTGGTGGTCCTACCGTGGCTGGGGACATGGTTTATGTTGGTGCTTCCGATGGAAAACTTTACGCCCTGGATGCGGTTACCGGTGACAGGAAGTGGGAGTTTGAGAGCGAGGATAAGATATGGTCAACTCCTTCGGTTGAAGATGATACGCTGTACATCGGTTCCTTTGATAAAAAGCTCTATGCCCTGAATGCTGCTGATGGTAGTAAAAAATGGGAGTTTGAGACTGAAGGAGCTATTGCGGCGACGCCTCTGGTCTATGATAACACGGTTTATACTGGTTCTTTTGACAGATACCTTTATGCCCTGAATATTGCCGATGGCAGTTTAAGGTGGAAGTTCCTGGCCGGGAACTGGTTCTGGTCTCGGCCGATGGCTCATAATGGCATTGTCTATGCTGTCTCTCTTGATGGCAAGATTTATGGCCTGAAGGCTGAAGATGGGCATAAGGTGGTTGAACTTGACCTGGGGAATCCGATTACCTCATCGCCGGTACTGGTCGGTAGCTCAATTATTGTTGCCACTGAGGAAGGTCAAGTATACTCTCTGGATACGGAAAGTAACCAGAAAAAGAAGCTAGTCAACCTGGAGGAAGAGATATATGCCCCTCTCTCGGTCAGCGATGGAGTCGTTTATATACACACCGAGAAGGATAATCTCTATGCCGTGGATGCTCAGTCAGGAGCGCAGGCCTGGAATATTTCATTAAAGAGTGAGTGAGGTAGTTTTAATTGAGTATCGGGGAAATATGGGATTTAATTATCCTGTCACCAATGATAAATGTTCTGATCATGGTGACCGGGTATTTATTTAACAACTTCGGACTGGCTATTATTGCCCTGACTGTTGTTGTCCGGGTGGCGACACTGCCGCTTACCTTAAAGCAGCTTAAGGCTACTAAAGCCATGCAGGACCTTCAACCCAGGCTTGTTGAGCTGCAGAAGAAGCACGGTAAAGATAAGGCTAAGCTGGCTCAGGAGCAGATGAAAATGTATAAGGAGTCCGGGGTAAGTCCGGCTGGTTGCATGATTCCGATGTTAATTCAGATGCCTATCTGGATAGCTCTCTTCCAGTCAATTATACGGGTTTTAGCGGTAGTCCCTGAAGACTTCCTGAGCTTATCAAAGTACCTCTACTCCGCATGGCCGGCGGTGTTTTCCCTGGTGCCTTTGGGAAGCCGGTTCCTGTGGTTGGACTTGGCCATACCGGATAGATTCCTCTTATTACCAATCCTGGTTGGCGGCACAATGTGGTTGCAGCAGAAAATGGTAATGCCTCGGGCTGCTGACCCCAGGCAGCAGGCGCAGAGCCAGATGATGCTCTGGTTTATGCCGCTGATGTTTGCCTTCCTTACCATGCAGTTCCCCAGCGGTCTGGCTCTTTACTGGGTGGTTTCAAATATTATCAGTATTATTGTGCAATATCGCATTACCGGCTGGGGAGGTCTGGTTTCGGCGACGGCGAAGAAGCCGGAGGGTAAGGACAAGAGGTATTTGGAGCGTATTGCCCAGGTGGAGGAAAAACCTGTAAAATATTCTGACGTTGGGGCTGATGTTGGTGCCGATATCGGCGCAGATATCGTCGAGTCGGGTGGGAAGGAAGGTGGAGCTGGTGGTGACTATCTGTCAAGGCTCAAAATGCTCAGGCGTATGCCGCAGAGAGGTAAGAGTAACCGACCGAAGAAAAGGTAATTATTGGAGCTAGCTAGCTATGGAAGAGTTCGAAAATAAGGATGATATAACAGTGGTAGCCAGTAGTGTTCTGGAGACCCTTCTTGAGTTGATGGGAGTACCAGCTTCCGTGGCGCCTTCAACCACGCTTCTCGTGGAGGGTGAGGAAGGAACCGCTGACTCTATTAACCTTGAGGTAACCGGCGAAGACCTGGGTATTCTGATTGGACGGCGTGGGCTGACCCTTTCCTGCCTTCAGTATATTGTCAGGCTCATTGTTGGTCATCAGACGCAGACCTGGCTGCCGATGACCATTGACGTGGAAGGCTATAAGCGGCGTCGCTATGACGTATTGCAGGCTTTGGCATGGCGGATAGCCGACCAGGTAAAAACCAGGAAAGTGCCATTTGCTCTGGAACCCATGCTGGCTTATGAGAGGCGTGTTATCCACCTTACTTTGGCTGACCACCCCGATGTTACCACTCAGAGTAGCGGAGAGGGTGAAGCGCGCAAGGTGGTTATTTTACCCAGAGAGCAATTAACCTGATTGACTTATTTTTCCTGAGTGTGTTAACCTTAAACAGGAAAGGCAGTGACGGAGACGAGTAGGGGAGATAGCGGTCATTCAGCGAGTCTGGTAGGGTGGAAGCAGACGTGGTCGGCTCTCCGAATATCCCTCCTGAGCCGCCAACCGAACGGTCATTATAGGCTTAATAGGCTTGGCCGGTAGCGTCAACCGTTATTTGTGGCGAGGGCATGTGGCATGCCTTGAAGGAGTGCCCCGGTAAATTGGGGAACTAGGGTGGTACCGCGGGTTTGATAATTCCCGTCCCTAAGGGACGGGTTTTTTTGTAGGGAAAGGGTGTTTGTTTATGTTCCGACAGGTAAGCAGTAAGATTCATCTGCCAGAGCTTGAGGAAAGGATACTTGGCTGGTGGCGGGACAACCGCGTATTTGAGCGGAGCGTGGAAGCCCGTCAGGGTTGTCCCCGTTTCGTCCTTTATGAGGGACCGCCTACGGCTAACGGTAGCCCGGGTATCCATCATGTGCTGGCACGCATCTTTAAGGACATTATCCCGCGCTATAAGGCAATGAAGGGCTATTATACCCCGCGCATTGCCGGCTGGGATACCCACGGCCTGCCGGTGGAGCTGGAGGTGGAAAGGGAGCTTGGCTTTTCGGGTAAAGCGCAGATTGAGGAATACGGGATTGATAAGTTCAATGCCCGCTGCCGGGAGAGTGTCTTCAGCTATCTCAAGGAGTGGGAGGCGATGACGGAGCGCATTGCCTACTGGTGTGACCAGGAGCATCCCTATATCACTATGAATAACGAGTACATTGAGAGCTGCTGGTGGGCGATAAAGCAGATGTGGGATAAGGGGCTGGTATATAAGGGTTACAAGACTGCCGCTCACTGTCCCCGGTGTGGCACTTCCCTGAGTTCTCATGAGGTGGCTCTGGGTTACGAGGATGATACTGAAGACCCCTCGGTTTACATAAAGTTTAAGATTGTCCTGTCGTCAGTAGTCGGCTCTGAAGTACGGGAACGACTTTTTAATCGCTTCAGCTCGTCGGGCAAACCTGCCTATTTCCTGGCGTGGACAACTACACCGTGGACTCTGCCGGGTAATACGGCGCTGGCGGTAGATGCCGACGCTGAGTACGTGGTGGTGGAGACGGACAAAGAGTATCTGGTTTTTGCCTCAGCCTTGCTGGAGCCGGTAATGCTCGGGGACTACAAGGTAGCAGATGCGTTGAACGGGGTGGATTTGGCGGGGATACGTTATGAGCCGTTGTATAACCCTCATCAGTACGGCGTGGAGCGCAAGCGTTTTGTGCCCGTCAGGAACTCAAATGGGGAGCTTACGCAGGTTGACCTCAAGGTACAGAAACCGGCTAAGGATTTGACCTATAAAGTTTTTGCTACCGATTTCGTATCCATGGAAGACGGGACCGGTATTGTGCACATGGCGCCTGCCTTTGGTGAGGTTGACTTTGAAGCCGGAAAGCAGCAGGGCATGGACTTTGTCCAGCAGGTGGACTTGCAGGGTATGGTGACCGGGAATTATTCATTTTCCGGTAAGTTTGTCAAGGAGGCTGACCCGCTGGTCACAGCTGACCTTAAGGCAAGAGACCTGCTCTACCGCAGTGAGACGATTCGTCATACCTATCCTTTCTGCTGGCGCTGTGAGGCGCCTCTTCTCTACTACGTGAAGGAGACCTGGTATATCCGGACTACGGCAGTAAAAGAAAGCCTCATCTCCGGGAATAATGAGATAAACTGGTACCCGGAGCATATCAAGCACGGTAGGTTCGGGGACTGGCTGGAGAATAACGTGGACTGGGCTTTCTCCCGGGAGAGGTACTGGGGGACGCCGTTACCCGTTTGGCAGTGTGAGTCCTGTGGTTATTTTGATTGTGTGGGCAGTCTGGCAGAGCTGAAAAACAAAGATGGACTTTCCGGCTTAAAAGAGCCGTTGGATTTGCATCGTCCCTTTGTTGATGGAATAACCTTTACCTGTCCTGAGTGTGGTGCGGTAATGAGGCGGGTGCCGGAGGTGATTGACTGCTGGTTTGATTCTGGAGCTATGACGATAGCCCAGTGGCACTACCCCTTTGAGAATGACACCATGCTTGAGGACGGACGCTTTCCCGCCGACTATATTTCGGAGGCGGTTGACCAGACTCGCGGCTGGTTTTACAGCCTGCATGCTATATCCACCCTGCTCTTTGACCGACCCTGTTTCAAGAATGTTATCTGCCTGGGACATATCCTTGATGTCAAAGGGGAGAAGATGAGCAAGGCTAAGGGGAATGTGATTGAGCCCTGGCAGGTGATTAATAAGTATGGTGTTGATGCTCTGCGCTGGTATTTCTTCACTTCCTCACCGCCGGGGAATGTGCGCCGTTTTGCGGAAGACATGGTAGCCGAGGTAACCCGCCGCTTTTTGCTGACCTTGTGGAATGTCTATTCCTTCTTTGTCAACTATGCCAATATTGACAAATTCACTCCCGGCGCTGAAAAAGTCGTGGAACAGTCTGAGCTTGACCGCTGGATTCTCTCTGAACTCAATCAGCTTATCGCTGATGTTGATGCGGCTCTGGAGACTTATAATCCCACTGAGGCGGGGAGAAAGATAGAAGGCTTTGTTGACGTGCTGTCCAACTGGTATGTGCGGCGGAGTCGGCGGCGCTTCTGGAAGAGTGAGAATGACGCCGATAAGCTATCGGCATATAGCACCCTTTACCAGTGTCTGGTTACGCTTTCCAAGCTGATGGCTCCGTTTACTCCTTTCCTGGCTGAGGAACTTTATCAGAACCTGGTGGGTTCGGTCTTCCCCGATGAGCCGGACAGTGTCCATTTGACCGATTTCCCGGTGGCGGATATGACCAGGATTGATAAGCAGCTGGAAGCTGATATCCGTTTGGCGATGAAAATATCCAGTCTGGGTCGGGCGATGCGCAGCCAGGCCGGCAAAAAGGTGCGCCAGCCTCTGTCTGTCTACTATGTAACGAAAAGTCCTGAGATGGATCGAGCCCTGAAGAGCGAGGCTATCAAGCAGTCGGTGCTGGATGAATTGAATATAGAGGATATAAAGGCTGCGACAACAGAACAGTTAGCAGCTCTGGCAACAAATCCTGATTATGTAGTTGATAACGTAGCAGTTGCTTCTGCAGCTCTTTGTACTAAATTAACTCCAGAGCTGGAGGCTGATGGCATAGCACGCGAAATTGTCCGTCGTATTCAAACGAAGCGCCGCTCGGCGGGATTTGATATTGCCGACCATATTATCACCTACTATCAGGGTGATGATTATATCAGGGAAGTAATGGAAAACAAAACTCTTGCCGACTATATCAAGCAGGAAACGCTGTCCGAGCAGCTTGTTGAGAGGGTTCCTGAAGAGGGAGCCTTCACCGAAAGCTACAAATTGGGCGGCTATAAGCTATTACTTGGCGTGAAAAAGCTGGGTTGACTTAGGCTGGTGGCGGACTTTCAGCAAGTACTGCCTCGGTGGAATTTTGGGTATTTCCTCTCCAGAAGGTTATCTCCAGCGTCTGTCCGATTTTAGAGCTGTGGATAATTCGTATTAATTCTTCAGCGGTAGCTATTTTTTCACCATCAATGCTGACAATAACATCACCCGCGTCCAGTCCGGCGTCGGCGGCGGGGCTGGGGGAAGCTAACTGGGTTACCAGGACCCCTTCATTCACCACCAGTTCGTACCTCATTACGGCAAATTCGTCTACGGTGTACAGCACTACGCCGAGCCAGGGGCGAACCACATACCCGTTCTTGATTAGTTCCTCAATAATTGGGATGGCTGTCTCCGTGCTTATGGCGTAGCCCATACCCTCAACGCCAATGGACGCAACTTTGGCACTGGTTATGCCAATTACCTCTCCCGCCAGATTGACCAGCGGGCCGCCGCTGTTACCCGGATTGATGGCAGCACTGGTTTCAATAAGGTCAAAAAGGGTTTGCCCCTGGGATACCGGTATTGACACATTCTTACGACTGATTATTCCTTCGGTGGCTCTTATGCCCTGTCCCAGCGCATTGCCAATGGCTACCACCCACTCGCCGGTTCTCATCTTGGGGGAGTCGCCTATTTTAAGTGCCGGCAGATTCTGAGCATCAATCTTGAGTATGGCCAGGTCATTGAGGCCGTCAGTGAACACGGAGTTGATGTCTACCGGCAGGGTTCTGCCATCGTCCAGGGTGACGGTGATGCTTTTGGCGCCCTCAACCACGTGGTTGTTGGTCACGATGATGCCGTCTTCATCCAGAATCCACCCGGAACCGGCCCCCTGCTGGGTAAACGGCCGATTGAAAAAGTCAGAAGTCATCACTTCGGTGGTGATGGCGACTACCGAAGGCTTGACCAGGGCAACGACATCGGCAATGTTGGGTAATGTTATAGTAGTCTGGTTTACCGTGGGCGTAGGTGGGGGTGTCCACGTAGGGTTGATTGGTGTAGGTGGTGGTGCCGGTGCTGGTGGCGGGGACGGTTCTGGGCTTTGGGAGGGTGCCGGCGAGATATCGACATAGGGCATGGCACACCCCGTCGCCAGCGTAAGCGACAGAATAAGGATAAGTGAAATAAACAGATATTTCAGGTTTGTTTTTATCATGGCTATATTTATTATAGCACGTGAGTAAAGCCAAAACAAAAATAAGGGGCCAGGTAAAGACCCAGCCCCTTACTTTGCTGTTTATTTATGCCGAAGGTACTTCGGGCAGGTGAGACAGCGCTTCCTTAACCTTGTCTGCAGGATACTCATAGTCCTTGAGTCTGCCCGAGAGGTACTCGTCATAGGCAGCTAGGTCAAAGTGCCCGTGTCCGCTGTGCGCCAGCAGGATGGTTTTTGACTTACCGGTCTCCTTGCACTTAAGGGCTTCATCAATGGTCACCCTGATGGCGTGGTTAGTCTCTGGAGCACCGATAATGCCCTCGGTGCGGGCAAAGGTAATGCCAGCTTCAAAGGTAGCGACTTGATGTTCAGCCTTGGCCTCGACGAAACCTAGCTTGTACAGGTGACAGATGATGGGTGACATACCGTGATAGCGAAGACCGCCGGCATGGACTGGTGGTGGTATGAAGCCATGACCCAGGGTGTACATCTTGACTATGGGGGCGAGTCCGGCTATGTCGCCAAAGTCCCAGGCGTAGGGCCCCTTGGTCAGGGTGGGACAGGCTTGAGGCTCAACGCAGATAATGCGCATGTCCGGTTTCTTCCCGCTGAGCTTGTCCCTTATCCAGGGCAGGAACTGTCCGGCGAAGTTTGAGCCGCCACCAACGCAGCCGACGATAATGTCAGGATAGGCGTCGGCCATCTCCATTTGTTTTCTTGTTTCCTCACCAATAATGGTCTGGTGGAGCAAAACATGATTGACGACACTGCCTATGGCGTACTTGGTGTCGTCATGTTTGAAGGCATCTTCACAGGCTTCACTGATGGCAAGTCCCAGGCTTCCAGGGTGCTCAGGATTTTCAGCTAGAAAACGCTGACCCACCTCGGTATCCGGACTGGGACTGGGTACTACCTGAGCCCCCCAGGTCTCCATCAGGATGCGACGATACGGCTTCTGGTGGTAGCTTACGTTGACCATGTAGACCTTGCATTCCAGACCGAAGAACGCACAGCCCAGAGCTAGGGCACTACCCCACTGCCCGGCGCCGGTCTCAGTGGCCAGGCGCTTGACCCCCTCCTTCTTGGCATAATAGGCTTGAGCAATGGCAGTGTTAGGCTTGTGACTACCCGCCTGGCTGGTTCCTTCGTATTTGTAAAAAATCTTGGCTGGCGTATCCAGAGCTTTCTCCAGCCGATATGCCCGGTGCAAAACTGTTGGTCGGTAGGTGCGGTAAGCAGCTTGCACCTCTTCCGGAATTTCAATGTAGCGTTCTGTGCTGAACTCCTGCTTGTTAACAGCATCAGAGAAAAGGGGAGGGGGTAAAGGCCCTTCCCTGGGCAGGGGTTCCTTGGTACCAGGGTGTACTAGGGGTGGTAGTGGCTCGGGTAAATCAGGCAGGACATTATACCAGTGAGTTGGCATGTCCTTTTGGTCAAGAAAATACATTGTTCTCTCCATTTTGTCCTCCTTTTAAATTTTGTATTTTTTGTTCAATAGTTGGGTTTCCTCTTTGGCCCTGGCTGGGCCACTTCCATGACATCGTTGACATATTATTGCCCCTCAATTCTTATTTGACCTCCTTTATGTCAGCAGGAGAATAAAAAAGCCTCTCGCCTTTGAAAGGGCGAGAGGCTTGCCTTCGCGGTGCCACCCTTCTTGGTCATCTACTTAAATTAAAGTAAATGACCATCTCTATCAGGTACAGAGGTGAGATGGTTAGATTCTTTACCTCAATACCCTGGGACTTGATAACGCTTCCCCCGCGTCAAATCCTACTTGCCTCCTGGCTTTCGGTTTGCGACTCCCAAGTCCATTCAGCTTCTGCGCCGGCATCGGCTCACACCTTACCCGACTCTCTGGACCCCGCTTTGAAGCCTACTAGTCTTGTTCAAAGCCTTTACGCTATTTTAGGCAAGTCTAACAGCATGTTGTCAATTTGTCAAGTATTTAAGTTAAGACTGAAGTGGTGAGGCCGAGAGAGCACTGTTGTCGTGTAATAAGAGGGTATGTTATACTGTTAGGCAGTATAAGGCAATATGGGAAGGGGGGGCAGAAATTTGCCAGATACAACTACCATTAAACAACTTTTAGAAGCCGGTGCCCACTTTGGGCATCAGACCAGCCGATGGCATCCCCGCATGAAGAATTACATCTTCACCAAGCGCAACGGTATTCATATAATTGATCTGGAGAAGACGGCGGTTATGCTGGATAAGGCCTGTGATTTTGTCAAACAGGTGGTGGCTGAAGGCGGCACCATCCTCTTTGTCGGTACCAAAAAACAGGCTCAGGAGTCAGTTGCCGAAGAGGCACAGCGCTGTGGTATGTACTACGTTGACCAGCGCTGGCTGGGCGGGATGCTGACCAACTTTGCTACCATACAGTCCCGCATTGACTACCTGGTCCGGTTGGAAGACCAGCAGTCCAGAGGGGAGTTTGGGCGCCTGTCTAAGAAGGAGATCTTGAAGATTGGTAAGGAAATTACTCGCCTCAATCATCAGATGGGCGGGTTCAAGGAGATGACCAGCTTACCCAGTGCTCTGTTCGTTATTGACCCGATAAAGGAAAAGATTGCTCTTGCTGAAGCCAAGCGTATGGGAATACCAATTGTGTCTGTAGTGGATAGTAATTGCAATCCTGACGAAGTAGATTATCCTGTTCCGGCTAATGATGATGCTATCAGGGCGATTAGACTGGTATGCAGTAAAATTGCCGATGCGGTTACTGAAGGTAAGGCTGGTATTGCCGGGCTGCTGGCGGAGGAAGGCGAAGAAGAGGCTCCGGCGGAAGCGGAAGTGGTGGAAACTACGGAGCCGCTCATTTTTACCCCGGAAGAGGAATGAAGGAGGAATAATCTTGCCGATTTCAGCGGAGACAGTGAAAGAATTAAGGAAGCAGTCAGGAGCCGGGATTATGGAGTGCCGGAATGTTCTGCTTGAAGTGGAAGGAGACATGGCAAGGGCAGCCCAGATTCTGAAGGAGAGAGGTGTGCTCAAAGCGGAGAAAAAGGCGGAACGTGTGACCACCCAGGGCTTGGTTGGTGCTTATATCCATACTGGTGGGCGCATTGGAGCTATGGTTGAGGTAAATTGTGAGACTGATTTTGTGGCTCGCACTGATGAATTTAAGGAACTGGTTCACAATCTGGCAATGCAGGTAGCTGCTCAGGCACCTCAGTTCATCACTGCGGAGGAAATTCCCGAAGATGCTGATGATGTAGAACCTGAAGTAGCCTGTCTGCTTCTTCAACCCTATATTAAAGACCCTACCATGACGGTTAAAGATATCATTGTTGAAACCATTGCTAAGGTAGGCGAAAATATCAAAGTAGGTCGATTTTCCAGATTCGAGTTGGGCGATTAGGAATCAAGATAATGGCTGACACCAAATATAAGCGTGTGCTGCTCAAACTCAGCGGTGAGGCTTTCGGTGGTGAAAAGGAGTTTGGCATTGATGTACATACTTTAATCAGGGTAGCCCAACAGATTAAGCAGGTGGTGGAAATGGGGGTCGGTGTCGCCATCGTTGTCGGCGGGGGCAATATCTGGCGTGGTGGTGAGGCTGAGGCGAACGGCATGGACCGGGTCACTGCTGACTATGCCGGGATGTTGGCTACAGTGATAAATGCCCTGGCTCTGCAGGACGCGCTGGAGAAGGAAGGGGTAAATACCCGAACCCAGTCATCTATCGGAATTAATCAGGTGGCTGAACCCTATATCAGGCGCCGTGCTATCCGCCATCTTGAGAAGGGCAGGGTGGTTATCTTCGCTGGTGGCACCGGTAATCCATATATGACCACTGACACGACGGCGGCTCTGCGGGCAATAGAGATTGGGGCGGAAGTCCTGCTCATGGCAAAAAATAACGTGGATGGCGTCTATGATGCTGACCCGCTCAAAAATCCGGCTGCCAAGAAGTTTGACAGACTTACTCACCTTGAAGCGATAAACCGGCGTCTGGAAGTGATGGATGCCACCGCTCTTTCTTTGTGTTTAGACAACAAACTGCCAATAATCGTTTTTGACCTTCAGGCTCCCCGTGGCGCGGAGAAAGCGGTAAATGGTGAGCCTATTGGTACTCTGGTATCGAGTGAATAGAGAAGATGGCTAGTGACCTTCTGCTCAATATTGAAAAAAAGATGCAGATTTCGGTCAGGGCTTTGGAGGATGATTTAGCTACCATCCGTACTGGACATGCTACCCCTGCCCTGATTGAACATATTAAGGTGGAATATGCCGGTGTGCCTACCCCGCTTAATCAAATTGCTGGCATTACTGCACCCGAAGCCAGGCTCCTCGTTATCCAGCCGTGGGA